>CBFHML010000147.1:0-47341 GCA_965656855.1 Roseovarius sp. | reverse complement strand
TCCAGCACCTGAACCTCGCCGGTGCCGCCCTTGTTATAGGTCTTGGAAATTCCGGACAGCCGCAGCATCGTCTCACTCATAGCGCAGCGCCTCCACCGGGTTCATGCGCGCCGCACGGCGCGCCGGAAAAATCGTGACGACAAAGCTGAGCGACAGCGACAAACCCACCGCCGACAGCACATCCCAAAGCTGCAACTTGGCGGGCAAGGCATAGATCCCCCGGATAGACGGATCCCACACACCACCGCCCGAAACATAGTTCACAAGGCTGAAAATCGGGTCGATATAGATCGCGAACAGACAGCCAAGGATGACGCCCATCGCCGTGCCGATGATGCCGGTGAAGGCACCGCAGATGAAAAACACGCGCAGCACAGACCCCTCGGTCAGACCCATGGTGCGCAAAATGCCGATATCGCGGCCCTTGTTCTTGACCAGCATAATCAGGCCCGAGGTGATGTTCATCGCCGCGATCAGCACAAGGATCGACAGGATGACGAACATCACGTTGTCCTCCACTTCCAGCGCGCGCAGGAATCCGCCCGACGCGTCGCGCCATGTCCAGACCTGCGCCCGGTCACCGGCGGCGCGCAACAGCTCTACGGCCATGTCGTCTACCGCTTCGGGGTCTTCGACCATGACCTCCAGCTCGTCGGCCACGCCTTCTTTGTTGAAAAAGCTCTGCGCCTCTTGGAATGGCAGGTAGACGCGGACGCGGTCTATGTCATAGCGCCCGGCGGAAAAGATGTAGACCACGTCATAGGCGTTGACGCGCGGGCTGGTGCCAAAGGCGGTTTTAACCCCGTTTGGCGAGATCAGCTTGACCCGGTCGCCCAATGTGACCCCCAGTTCGCGTGCCACGCCAGAGCCGATGGCGATGCCCTGTTCGAACTGGCGCAGATCGCCCTGCGCCGTGTCCGGGTCCACGATGCGCGGCAGTGTGGCCAGATCATCGGGGCGGATGCCGAACACCTGCACGCCTGCGTTGCGGCTGCGCGCGGTCGCCATCACCTGTCCTTTGACAAGCGGCGCGACGCGGGTCACGCCATCGACATCACGCAGATTTTCCGCCCAGGTATCGAATGTGTCGATTGTCCTGGAAAGCTGACCACTGACCTCATCTATCGTGCCCGCGCTGTAGACCGTCACATGCGCATTGGCGCCAAGGATGGTATCCACGAATTCCGCCCGAAAGCCCGAGCGCACCGACAAGGTGGCGATCAGGGCAAAGACCGCCAGCGTGATCCCGATCAGGCTGATCCAAGTCATCACGCTCACGCCGCCCTCTGCGCGTTTGGCGCGCAGGTAACGCCACGCGATCATCCACTCGAACGGGGCAAAGGGCGCGGGGGATGCAGCCACGGGGAAAACCTCTGGTCTGGTCAGGCCCACAATGGACGGGCCACATCTGGTTGAGCGGTCATTATCAGGCGCGCTGGCCGGTGAAAATCGGAATCATGCCTGCGCCCTGCGCCGCCACAAGAGCCGCCCGATAAACCCGACCGACACCAAGATCAGGCTATACCCCAGACCAAAGCCCACGACGGCAAACCCGAGTCCCTCGGCGGTCGCGGGCACAGCAGGTTGAAAATCTTCCAGTGCTCTACGCGCGATCTGTTCGTCTCTTAGCTTATTTATATTCAATGCCTTATGGACAGCACTTGATGCTTTGAGTGAGGTCAGATCCGCGCTGAGCCGGGCGTGGCGCGCGATCACGATTTCCATCGACTCGGCGCGTGCCTCGGCCATGCGCCCCGACGCGGAAAGATCTTCAAGCGCCTCTTGTCGGGTCATCCCAAGTTTCGCCGCATCGGCGTCAAAGGCCACGACGATGCGCGTCAGCTCGTCCACGACACCTGAAAGACGCTGTGTATACTGCTGAGAATATTCAGGAAATTGCGATAGCCCAAGCGCGCTGAAAAGCCCGACCGCCACTGCCAGAATACGGATCATATTTGCCTGCCTCTTGTTTTTTCAACAAGCCTACACGATCCGGGCCGAATCCCAAAACCCGCGCGGCCAGTGCTGCGCGGGTTTTGGCCATGGTCCTGCACATCCGGCTGCCAGGTCAGGATCTAGACGCTTTTGCCGTAGATTTGCGCAATCTTTTCAATCGCCTGCTCTGGCGGCAGCTCTTCGCTCTCGCCGGTGCGGCGGCTGGTCAGTTCCACCACGCCGTTCTTGAGCCCGCGCGGCCCGACCGTGATCCGCCACGGCAGGCCGATCAGATCCATCGTGGCGAACTTGCCGCCCGCACGCTCATTGCGGTCATCATATAGCGGCTCCAGCCCGAGCGCCGTCAGCGACGCATAAAGCGCCTCACAGGCGGCATCTGCCTCGCTATCACCTTGTTTCAGATTGACGATTCCCGCGTGATACGGCGTCACGCCCTCGGGCCAGATAATGCCCTTGTCGTCATGGCTGGCCTCGATGATCGCGCCGATAAGGCGGCTCACGCCGATCCCGTGGCTGCCCATATGCACCGGCACCGGTTTGCCATCCGGGCCTTGGACCGTGGCGCCCATTGGCTCTGAATATTTGGTGCCAAAGTAGAAGATCTGCCCGACCTCGATGCCGCGCGCTTCGCGACGGCGCTCCTCGGGCACCTGCGCCTCGAACTCGGCCTGATCATGCATATCGTCAGTGCGCGCATAGCGTGAGGTGAATTCCTCAAGGATATCAGCGCATTGCTCGACGCTGTTACAGTCAATCTCACGCTCCCCAAAGCGCAGATCGGTGATCTCGCTGTCATAGAACACGCCGGATTCACCGGTTTCGGCCAGCACGAGAAATTCATGCGTGTTGTCGCCGCCGATCGGCCCGCTTTCGGCGCGCATCGGGATCGCCTGAAGGCCCATCCGCTCATAGGTGCGCAGGTAGCTGACCAGATGGCGGTTATAGGCGTGCAGCGCGTCTTCTTTGGTCAGGTCAAAGTTATACCCGTCCTTCATCAGGAATTCGCGGCCGCGCATCACACCGAACCGCGGGCGGATCTCGTCGCGGAATTTCCACTGCACATGATAAAGCGTCAGCGGAAGGTCGCGATAGCTGCCCACATGGCTGCGGAAAATATCGGTGATCAATTCTTCGTTGGTCGGACCATAGAGCAGATCCCGTTCCTGCCGGTCCTTGATGCGCAGCATTTCAGGGCCATACGCGTCATAGCGCCCCGATTCGCGCCAAAGATCGGCGGATTGCAGCGTGGGCATCAGCATCGGGATATGGCCCGCGCGCACCTGTTCTTCGTGCACGATATTCTCAAGGTTTCTCAGCACCTTGAAGCCCAGTGGCAGCCAGGAATAGATCCCCGCGCTGGATTGTTTGATCATCCCCGCCCGCAGCATCAGGCGATGACTGGCGATTTGCGCTTCGCTGGGTGTCTCCTTGAGGACGGGCAGGAAATAACGGGACAGGCGCATGCGAAAACCTCTTGTGAGCCGCGGATTTGCCCCGGTTTATGGTGTTACCGATATCGAGACAAGCCAAACCCGCGCCATTGCAAACGCGGCGTCCTTGGGCGAAACAAGGACACGCAACGCGCGAGGGGTTCATGGCGCTTCCGGTCAAGACGCAAATTCAATATTGGGGCATCGCCTCGGCGGTGTTCATCGTCGTGATGTGGTTTCTGGGCGACCAGATCCTGCCCTTTGTGCTGGGCGCGGCCATTGCCTATTTCCTCGACCCCGTCGCGGACAAGATCGAAAAACTGGGATTTTCCCGCGCGGTCGCCGTCTCGTCCATCACGCTGATAGGCGTCGTGATCTTTGTGGTCATGGCGCTCTTGGTGGTGCCGACTTTGATTCAGCAGTCCGTGAACCTTGTGAATACTGCGCCAAAGCTATTCGATGATTTCCAGACCTTTCTGACCCAGCGGTTCCCGTCGATCATCGACGAGGATTCGACGCTGCGCCAATCGCTTATTTCCGTAGGTGAGACGATCCGCGACCGGGGCGGTCAGTTGCTCGAAGGAGTGCTGACCTCAGCGGCCTCGCTGATCAATGTCGTGGTCCTGTTGGTGATCGTGCCCGTGGTCGCCTTTTACCTGCTTTATGACTGGGACCGGATGATCGCCGAGATCGACCGCCTTTTGCCGCGCGATCACGCGCCGACCATCCGCATGCTGGCAACGCGCATCGATCAGACGCTGGCCAGCTTTATTCGCGGGATGGGCACGGTCTGTCTGGTGCTGGGCAGCTATTACGCCATCGCGCTGATGCTCGTGGGGCTGCAATTCGGGCTGGTGGTCGGTGCCTTTGCCGGGCTTATCACCTTTATTCCCTATGTGGGGGCTGTCGTGGGCGGGATGCTGGCTATCGGGCTGGCGCTGTTTCAGTTCTGGGGGGATTGGGTCTCTATCGGGCTGGTCGCGGGCATCTTTATCATCGGTCAGGTGTTCGAGGGGAATATCCTGACGCCGAAACTGGTCGGAAGTTCGGTCGGGTTGCACCCTGTGTGGCTAATCTTTGCGCTGACGGTCTTTGGCGCGCTGTTCGGCTTTGTCGGCATGCTGGTTGCGGTGCCGGTCGCGGCGGCCATTGGTGTGCTGGCGCGCTTTGCCATCGAGCAATATCTCGACAGTCGCCTCTATCGCGGCCTGTCGAACGAGGATCAAAAGGACATCTGATGGCCAGGCAACTGAGCTTTGAGCTGCCGGTGCGAACTGCAAGGCGGCGCGAGGATTTTTTTGTATCCACGGCGAATGAACGTGCGGTAGCGCTGATCGACGACTGGCGCGGCTGGCCCTCGGGCAAGCTGGTGCTGGTCGGGCCACCCGGATCGGGCAAGACCCATCTGGCGCATATCTGGGCCGAGACGGCAGAGGCGCGGGTGTGTGACATCACTGATCTGCCCGCCGCCGACATCGCCGCGCTGGCCACCGCGCCCATCGCCATTGAGAATTGCCAGAACGGCGCAGGCACCCCCGAGGCCGAGCGCGCATTGTTCCATTTGCACAACCTCGTGCTGGCGGAGGGACATGCGCTTTTGCTGACGGCGGATGACGCGCCGTCCAAATGGCCACTTGCCCTGCCCGATCTGGCCAGCCGGATGCAGGGCACCACAACCGTCACGCTGGAACGGCCCGATGATGCGCTTTTGACGGCGGTGCTGATAAAGCTGTTCGATGACCGCCAGATCACACCGGCGCCCGCTGTGCTGCCCTATCTTTTGCGGCGCATCGACCGGTCTTTTGACGCCGCGCGCGCGGCGGTGGAAAAGCTGGATGCCGCAGCGCTGGAACAGGGCCGCGCCATCACGCGCCCCCTTGCTGCCGAAGTGCTGGACAAGTAGGCGCTGGCCAGACAGACTCTGTCATCTTTTCTTTACGCAACAGGCCGATAAGCGACACATGAATACAGCCGATTTTCTGAAGGCGCCGATGCCTGCGCCGCTTGAGGTGGCCGATCTCGACAAGTCCGGGCCCGGCCGCTTTTTCAACCGTGAGCTTAGCTGGCTCGGTTTCAACTGGCGCGTCCTCGAAGAGGCCAAGAACCCGCGCGTTCCCTTGCTGGAGCGGCTGCGCTTTTTGTCGATCTCGGCGACCAATCTTGACGAGTTCTACAATGTACGCGTGGCGGGCCTGCGCGAACTGGCCCAGTCCGGCAACATGACCCCGGCCATCGACGGGTTGACCCCGGCAGAACAACTGCGCCTGATCGACGAAGAGGCGCGACGCCTGCTGCAGGATCAGCAAAACACGCTGCATGACCTGCGCAAGCTGATGGAAGCCGAAAACATATCGATCCTCGACCGCAAGGCGCTGTCGGCGGATGACAAGACACATCTGAACGAGACGTTTCTCAACAAGGTGTTCCCGGTTCTTTCGCCGCTGGCCATTGATCCTGCGCATCCCTTTCCCTTTATCCCGAACCTTGGCTATTCGCTTGGCCTTCAGATGGAGCGAAAAAAGGACAAGAGACCGCTGCAGGCACTCTTGCCCATTCCCAACCAGATCGACCGCTTTGTCGCCCTGCCCGCCCCCGAAGGTGAGCATCGCGTGCTGCCTCTGGAAGAGGTGCTGCTGCTGCATCTCGATCACCTCTTTCCGGGCTACAGCTACAAGGCGCATTGCAATTTCCGCGTGTTGCGCGACAGCGATCTCGAAGTCGAGGAAGAAGCCGAAGACCTCGTGCGTGAATTCGAGGTCGCCCTGAAACGCCGCCGCCGTGGCGAGGTGGTGCGCCTCAACATGTCCATCGGCGCCCCTGCGGAACTGCGCGACCCCATCATGGCAGAGCTTGAGGTCAGCCCCGAAGAGGTGGTCGAGGTGGATGGCATGATCGGGCTTGCCGATCTCAAGGAACTGGTGCTCGACCAGCGTCCCGACCTGCTGTGGCCCAGCTTTAACCCGCGTGTGCCAGAGCGCGTTCAGGATCATGACGGCGATATGTTCGCCGCGATCCGCCAAAAGGACATGCTGCTGCATCACCCCTATGAGACATTCGACATGGTGGTGCGCTTTCTCAATCAGGCGGCGCGCGACCCCAACGTGCTGGCGATCAAACAGACGCTGTACCGCACATCCAAGGACAGCCCCATCGTCGACGCATTGTGCGAGGCCGCCGAGGATGGCAAATCCGTCACCGCCCTTGTCGAGCTCAAGGCGCGCTTTGACGAGGCGGCCAATATCCGGCAATCACGGCGGCTGGAACGCTCTGGCGCGCATGTCGTCTACGGGTTCATGGATCTCAAAACCCATGCCAAGATCTCGACCGTGGTGCGGCGTGAGGGGGGTAACCTTGTCACCTACACCCATTACGGGACGGGCAATTACCATCCTATCACGGCCAAGATTTATACCGATCTGAGCCTTTTCACCTGTGACGCCTCTCTTGGACGGGACGCGACTAAGGTGTTCAACTTTCTGTCGGGCTATGCCCAGCCGGAAAAGCTGGAAAACCTCGCCATTTCGCCCACCACGCTCAAGCCGCGCCTGATCGAGATGATCAACGCCGAAATCGAGCATGCCAAGGCAGGCAAGCCCGCGGTGATCTGGGCCAAGATGAATTCACTGGTCGAAGGTGACGTCATTGACGCGCTTTACGCCGCCAGTCAGGCGGGCGTGCAGATCAGCCTTGTGATCCGTGGCATCTGTGGGCTGCGGCCCGGCATCAAGGGCCTGAGCGAGAATATCCGCGTCAAATCCATCATCGGACGGTTTCTGGAACATTCACGCATCGTGTGTTTCGGCAATGGCGCGGGCCTGCCCTCTAAAAAGGCGCGGGTCTATATCAGCTCTGCCGACTGGATGGATCGTAACCTGAACCGCCGGGTGGAATCGCTGGTGGAGATTACAAATCCCACGGTCAAAGCGCAGATCGTCGGTCAGATCATGGCCGCCAACATGGCGGATGTGGCCCAAAGCTGGACCATGGCCCCCGATGGCGCGTTCGTCCGCACCGAGATCCCGGAAGGCGAATTCGCCTTTAACTGCCACCGCTTCTTTATGGAGAACCCATCGCTGTCGGGGCGTGGCTCTGCCGGGGCGGCGGATGTGCCGAAACTGACCCATACCGACGATTGACCCGACCCCGCGCTTGCCGCATACAGTGCATCGATAACGCCAAGCCGGGGTGATCATGGACGGGAAAACCGGGCCAGACCAAACAGATAGCGGCCTTTTTGGCCGTCCGATCTTTGACAAGCCATCGGCGCGCGCCCTGAGCAGGGTCGGCGTTGTCGATGTGGGATCGAATTCGGTCCGGCTTGTCGTGTTTGACGGGGCCGCGCGCAGCCCCGCCTATTTCTACAACGAAAAGATCATGTGCGGCCTTGGGGCCGGCATGTCCGAGACCGGTCGCCTCAACCCCGAGGGCCGCGCCCGCGCGCTCGACGCGATGAAGCGGTTTCGCCATCTCGCCGACACGATGGGCACCGGGCCGCTGTCGGCTGTGGCCACCGCCGCCGTGCGCGAGGCCAAGGACGGGGCAGAGTTTCGCGAAGAGGTCGAACGCGCGACCGGCATCAAGCTGTGGGTCATAGACGGCGAGGAAGAGGCGCGTCTGTCGGCGCAGGGCGTGCTGTTGGGCTGGCCCGGCTCTTATGGGCTAGTGTGCGACATGGGTGGCTCTTCGCTGGAACTGGCCGAAATCGACGATGGCGAGGTGGGCAAGCGTCAGACCTCGGATCTGGGGCCGCTCAAGCTGCGCGATATCAAGGGCGGCAAAAAGGCCCGCAAGGCGCATATCCGCAACACGCTGGAACAGATGCACGCCAAGATGGGCGAGCAGAGAAACCGGCTCTTTCTGGTGGGCGGGTCATGGCGCGCCATCGCCAAGATCGACATGACGCGGCGCGGCTATCCGCTGCGCGTGCTGCACGAATACCGCATGACGCCCAAGGCGGTGCGCGAGACGGTGAAATACATCTCCAAGATGGATGCCGAAGAGCTGCGCCAGAAATCGGGGGTGTCGTCGGCCCGTATGGCGCTGGTTGGGGACGCGGTCGAGGTGCTTCACCGGTTGGTCAAAACGTTCAAGCCACGCGACATCGCCGTGTCGAGCTACGGGATCCGCGAGGGTCTGCTGTATGAGCAGATGCCACAGATGCTGCGCGACCGCGACCCACTGATAGAGGCGTGCCGCTTTGCAGAGGCCAAGGACGCGCGCGTGCCGGGCTACGGGCGGATGATCTATGAATTTGTGCAGCCGCTCTTTCGGGCCGCGCCCCCTGACCGGCAGCGGATCGTCAAGGCGGCCTGCCTGTTGCATGATGTCAGCTGGCGCGCGCATCCCGATTACCGCGCCGAGGATTGTTTTGACAACGCCACCCGCGCCAATCTGGGCGGGCTGAAACATGCCGAACGGGTGTTTCTGGCGATGGCGCTGATGCACCGCTATTCCAATAGCCGCGAGGGCACGCGGCTCGCAGATCTCAGCGCGCTGATCACAGAGCGGGACGCGCATCAGGCCGAGGTTCTTGGCAAGGCGATGCGTTTTGCCGCGATGTTCTGGCTGCGCAAGGACGCCAAGCTGGGACAACTGGAATGGCAGCCACGCAAAAAAGTGCTGACGCTGCGCCTGTCGCCCGAGGCGGCGCCACTTTTTGGTGAGGTGGCTGTGTCACGGTTTCAGTCGCTGGCAAATTCGCTCGACGCCGAGACGGTCATCCGCAGCTGAGTGGGCTCAGATCTCGATCTCGTCGCCGGGTGGCGTCTCTTCCATTTCCTGCGGGGTCTTGCGGCGGATGATGATATCCCCATTCGGCAGCATCTCGGGCGGGTGATAGGCGCTAAGATCATCGATTTTCTGCAGGATTTCGGCAAAGGCCGGCCCCATCTCGTCGATGAACTGCCTTAGCGCCGGTTGCATATTTTCAGCCAGCGACCGCAGGTCATCCAGCGCGGGTTCCATCTCACGCCGGAACCCTTCAAAGAAAAGCTCTGCCCCCCGCTCCATCAGCGACCGACCCGGCGCATCCTCTGCCTCTTGCGCCAAGGCGGGGCTGGCAAGGGTCAGGATCAAGGCAATGGTTGAAAGCGCACGGGTCATATTCCCAATATAGGGGAAACCGCCCGGATTGTCAGGTCAAAGCGCAATATCCATCGTGATCGGAAAATGATCCGACGCCGCGATCAGCGCCTCGCGCAGCTCTACCCGATCCCAGCAATCCGGATCGTCAAACGGGTGCCAGATACGCCATTCAGGATCATGTGCGCGCAGATCCTGCGACACCATGATGTAATCCAAAAGCGCCTGAAGATAGCGCTTTTCCTGACTGATATAAAAGCGCGCGGTGGTGTGCATCGCCCCGATACGCCGCGTGAGGGCACGCCGCGCGTGGGGCTCGTATAGCTGGATGTCATGCGCCTTGCCCGCACCCATCACGATCTCGACCGACGAGCGGCCAAAAAGATCCTCGAACTCGTCCAGCCCCGGACCATCGTTGAGATCACCCAGAACGATGACCGGCTCGGACGCGGCCAGATGCTGATCTATGCGCCGCCGCAGCCAGACCGCCTGCGCCTGCTGCTTGCGGCGGTTGGCGATGGCCATGCGCATCATCTCATCGCGGTTTTGCGCGCCATGTGGTGCCTTGGATTTGAGATGCGCCCCGATGAGGCGAAGGGATCTGCCACTTTTGGTCTCCATCGCCACTTCGAGGGGCGGCTTGGAAAACACGACCTGATCCATCGTCGCGTCGATATCCAGATCAATCCCGAACACCCCGTCAAAGCGCGGGGCGGCCGGGTCTGCCCCCTGCTCTTGCGGGTCATGCCGACAGGTCAGGACATCGGGATCATAAAGCAGCGCGATTTCCTGCTGCGTGTCATTGGCAAACCCGATAAGCGCCCGGCGCGCGCGGAGCCCCATCGTCTTGGCGAACCCCTCCAGCGCGACCTCGGCAGAGCGGTGCCGACTGGTATCCGGCGCCTCGACCACCAGCACAAGGTCTGCGTCAAGTGCTGTAAAAACAATGCCAAGTGCCGCGATTTGCTCGGCGCGGCTCACCCCATAGCGGCCTGACCATTCTGCATCGTCCAAGAGCGCGCCCGCATCATCGAAAAGCCCGTTGAACCATTCCACGTTATAGGTCGCGATGCGCATCGCTCAGGCCCTTTCGCTGATCTTTTCCCACGCGTCATTGACGTCGGTGAGCCGCTTTTCCGCCAGCTTGATCGCCTCTTCGGGTACCCCTCGCGCAATCATCCGGTCGGGATGCATCTCAATCACCCGCTTGCGCCACACCTTGCGTATCTCATCCAAGCCCATGTCGCGCGACACGCCGAGCACCGCATAGGGGTCAGGCTTGGCATCGGGCACGAAACGGCTGCGCAGCGTGGAAAACTCATGCCCGGACAAGCCGAATATCTCCGCCACCTCGGACAGGAACGCATCCTCTGCCGGATGATAGACCCCGTCGGCGACCGCGATGTGGAAAAGCCCCTCCATCAGGTCGCTCAGGGTGCCGGTCTCTTCGCGAAACATGGTCCTGATGCGCCGTGCGTAATCGTCAAAACCCGCCACGTCCTGCCGCGCGAGGTTAAAGACGCGCGCGGCCCCCGCCTCGTCGTTGCGCGCGATCTGAAACACCTCGCGAAAGGCCGTCACCTCATCGCGGGTCACAAGCCCGTCGGCCTTTGCCATCTTGGCACCGAGGGCGATCACGGCAATGGTAAACGCGACGCTGCGTTCCGGCGGGCTGCGCAAACGGTCAAAGACACGGGCGAGCGGCTCTCCTTTTGAGAGCGCGGCAAGCGCGTCGGATATGCGGGTCCAGATCGACATGGCAGCAACCTAGCGATTGACCGCCCCCGCGGACAGGAGTTTCTGCATCAGTTCAGGGCGCTTCGAAAGGTCTTTTGCGCACAGATCGCCCGGTCTTAGAACAAAACACCCGGTCCCGATGGCGTGTCAAACTCCGCGAGCATGCCGGGCGTGTCCGCCATCTCGAATGTCACCACCGGCGCGGTCAGCCATGGTGCAAGGATCTGGTGCAGCGCGCGGGCCTGAGGGTGACGCAGTGTCAGCCGGGTCAGTCGGCAGCCCGATGGCTGAAGCCGCTCTGACGGATGCCCGCCCGCCTGCCATTCGATGAGCGCGGGAAAGAGATTGTCGAACGACAGCACGCCGTCAGCCGGGACCGCCATGCGCCAGCGCAGATCGCCGCGTTCGAGGGTCACGATCTCTCCCGCCTCGGGCAATTGGCGCAGTGCGGCCTCAAGATCCTCCACTGCGCAGATCCAGTTGGCCAACCGGGGCGGACCGGAAAACCGGTCAAGATCGAACCAGCGCGGGGTGTCGGGCGCAGGCGCATCCGGGTCGGTCGTGATCACCTCAAGATACAGGCCATCCTGCAGGCCCAGCAGCGCGTTATGCGTGCCGTAGCGTGCATGCTGCCCGCCCGGCTGCAATGGCACGCCCAGCGTCTGTTCGACATGGGCGCGACCGGCCTCAAGCGTTTCGGCTGCAATCGCGATGTGATCGAGCTTGAGCATGCGGCGGCCTCCTGTTGAAATCCGGTCGCCACATTCCAAAGCGCCCAGCCAGCGGCCAGCACTGTCGGGTAAAACGTGGCGGCAAAGCCAAAGCCGCGCAAGGATGCTGCGCGGTGACAGCCGATCCAGAAAACCAGCCGCGCCAGCACAAAGGCAACGCCCAGCGTCATGATCAGCCCCGGCCCCTTGCCCGCCAAGAGCACCGCCGCCGCGGGCCAGATCGCCAAGGCCAGCACAAGCTGTTCGCCAGTGTCACGCTCCGCAACGCGGTCAGCCTCGGCCCCGCCGGCGCCATGATGAGACACCCGCGCGACCATGGCCAGCATCACCAGCCCCGGCGCCAAAAAGGCGGTCATGATCGTTGGCATCAGCGTAAAGACCGGCAGGGTGAAGACCACGCCGCCGACCACCATGACGCCCAAGGCCCATAACAGGCCCAGCGCCATGCCGATCCAGCTTACGCCCTGCCGTGTCACATCCGCCCCCTTGTGTCCTGCGCCGTTCAGGCCCGCGCCTCGCGGATAAGGCGCAGAATGTCCTGCGCGGCGTCGGGAATGTTGGTGCCCGGGCCAAAGATCGCCTTCACACCCGCGTTCACAAGGAAATCATAGTCCTGTTGCGGGATAACGCCACCGCAGATCACGATGATATCGCCCGCATCCTTTGCCCGCAGCGCGTCAATCAGTTGCGGTGCCAGCGTCTTGTGTCCGGCGGCCTGACTGGAAATGCCGATCACATGCACATCATTGTCGATGGCATCCTGAGCGGCCTCGTCCGGCGTCTGGAAAAGCGGGCCCACGTCGACGTCAAAGCCGATATCGGCAAAGGCGGTCGCGATGACCTTGGCGCCCCGGTCATGGCCGTCCTGGCCCATCTTGACCACAAGCATGCGCGGGCGGCGGCCTTCGTCCTCGGCGAATGTCTCGACCGATTTCTGAATGGCGGCAAAGCCTTCGTCGCCCTCATAGGCGGCGCCATAGACCCCTGCGAGCGTTTTGACCTCAGCGCGGTGACGGCCGAATTCCTTTTCCAGTGCCATGCTGATCTCTCCTACCGAGGCCCGGGCGCGGGCGGCGTCAACCGCACCTTCAAGCAGGTTGCCGCCCTCTTTGGCGCGTCGCGTCAACTCGTCCAGTGTCGCCTGACAGGCGGCCTCGTCGCGGGTCGCGCGGATTTTTTCCAGCCGGGCGACCTGACTGTCGCGCACCGCGGAATTGTCGATATCCAACAGGTCGATCGGATCTTCTTTGTCGCGGCGGTATTTGTTCACGCCCACGATCACCTCGGTGCCGCGGTCGATCATCGCCTGACGCGTCGCGGCCGATTCTTCGATGCGCAGTTTGGGCATGCCGCTGGCGACCGCCTTGGTCATGCCGCCCATCTCTTCGACCTCTTGCATCAGCTCCCACGCTTTTTCAGCCAGATCATGGGTCAGCTTTTCCACGTAATACGAGCCCGCGAGCGGATCCACCACGTTGGTCACGCCGGTTTCCTCCTGCAAGATCAACTGCGTATTCCGCGCGATCCGTGCAGAGAAATCGGTAGGCAGGGCCATCGCCTCATCGAGTGCGTTGGTGTGCAAGCTTTGCGTGCCACCCAGAACCGCGCTCATCGCCTCATAGGCGGTGCGCACGACGTTGTTGTAAGGGTCCTGTTCCTGCAGGCTGACGCCAGAGGTCTGACAATGGGTGCGCAGCATTTTGGAACGCTCATTCTGAGCACCGAACTCTGTCATGATGCGGTGCCACAAGAGACGTGCTGCGCGCAGTTTGGCCGCCTCCATGAAGAAATTCATACCGATGGCAAAGAAGAAGGACAGCCGACCCGCGAACCGGTCGACATCCATGCCCGCCTCGATCGCGGCCTTCACATATTCGCGCCCGTCCGCCAGCGTGTAGGCCAGTTCCTGTACGAGGTTCGCACCGGCCTCTTGCATGTGGTAGCCGGAAATCGAGATCGAGTTGAAGCGCGGCATCTCGTTGGCGGTGTATTCGATAATATCGCTCACGATCCGCATGCTGGGCTGCGGCGGGTAGATATACGTGTTGCGCACCATGAATTCCTTGAGGATGTCGTTCTGGATCGTGCCCGACAGCTGCGCGCGGTCTACGCCCTGTTCCTCACCCGCGACGATGAAACTGGCCAGAACCGGGATGACCGCACCGTTCATCGTCATTGACACGCTGACCTGATCCAGCGGGATGCCATCAAAGAGGATTTTCATGTCCTCGACGCTGTCGATGGCCACCCCTGCCTTGCCCACATCGCCCACGACGCGGGGATGATCGCTATCATATCCGCGATGCGTGGCCAGATCGAAGGCGACGCTGACACCCTGCTGACCGGCGGCAAGGTTGCGGCGGTAAAAGGCGTTGGATTCCTCAGCCGTCGAGAAGCCCGCATATTGCCGGATCGTCCAGGGGCGACCAGCATACATCGTCGCCTTCACGCCGCGCGTAAAGGGCGCCTGACCGGGGATCGAGCCGAGATGCTTGACCTCGCCCATATCGTCCTCGGTATAGAGCGGCTTGACGGGAATGCCTTCCAGCGTGTTCCACGTCAGGTCCTCGACCGTGCGCCCGCGCAGTTCCTGTTCGGCGATCTCACGCCAATCGTCGGTTTTCGATCCCATGGTCTTGTCCTCTTTGCGTCTGGGGGGCCGCGGGGTTTGTCCCCGTCTGTGCCGTCCCGGTTTCCTCTATCAATGTCGCAAGCCCGTCCGCCCCGGCACGCAGCCAGTAAAGATCATCTGCATAGGTCTCTCGCAACATGCTGGTCTGTATCTGGTCAAAGGGTTGCCAGCGGCCCACGCCCGCAGGCAGCCTATCTGCGTCACCGCCACGCTGGCGCAGGATGCCGCGCAGGTCGCTCAGCGGCGGCGCCCGGTTGAGCCATTCGCGCGCATGCATCTTCGGCAAATCACAACGCCCTGTCATGTGGCGCAGCCTGCTTTCGGGGCGGGCGGCAAAGGTTTCGTGCGGCATGACGCAGATCTGTATTCCCGGAAACGCGCAGGCGGCATCGGTGATCACATCACGCCAACTGCGCGGCGCCTGCGCAAGGGCATCAAGCGTATCCGCGTCCGGCAAGCGATGCCCGCGCGCGACGCCAAAGGCAAGACTGGACATCCAATAGCTGTCGAGACCGCGAATGGACAGACAAAGGCGCGACACCTGCCCGTCGAACACCGCCGCCAAGCGCAACAGCCTGAAACCGATATCAGGATAAAGGGACCGTTGCCGCAGGTTGTGACGCGGTGCCCCGATCATGTTCTCGTCACTGAAGATCACATGGGTCACGCCGCGCGCACGCAGCTTTGTCAGCTTGATGGCAACACGGCCACGGGCGCGATCAAGTTGCTCTTGCGCAGAAAGGCGACCAGCAACCGGCACCACCCCGGTCAAGAGACCATCACGCGTGTCGCGTGGCCCCAGAAACGCGACACGCCCCGCCCGCAACCTGCGCGCATTAGCGGTCATGTAGTGCTGAAAGCTCGTACTCGCCGTACGATGCGCCCCGATATGCAAGATCACGTCCATGGACCCATCGCCTTCCCCAAAGCCGCGAAAACGCGTGGCTTTTTTGTGTCTGCGTTGTTCCAATATACCTGTGTGCAGGTGACCAATCGCTTAATGTTAAAATTTTTCCGTCCTGTGCCATGATGGCGCTTCGAAATATGCGGCAGCCCCCCTATATATCGTTCAACAGGAGGCGATATGATCAGAGCATTATGCGTGTGTTTTCTTACGCTTGTCGGCATTCCGGCAGCAGCACAGGACGCGGGAGAGGCAGACGGCTTCTCGGAGCCGCAAATCATCTTTCCAGGTGAGAGCCTCGATTTGAATGAATTTCTTTGGATTAAACGGCCGCTTGTCGTCTTTGCAGACAGCGCCGCGGACCCGCGATATGTCCAGCAGATGGAGTTCATCACAGACAGGTTGGATGATCTGGCCAAGCGCGATGTGGTGGTTCTGACCGATACCACACCCGAAAGCGAGAGCGATCTGCGCACGAAACTGCGCCCTCGCGGCTTTATGATTGCGCTGATCGGCAAGGATGGCGAAATATATCTGCGCAAGCCCAGCCCATGGAGCGTGCGGGAAATAACCCGAACCATCGACAAGCTGCCGATGCGCCAGCAGGAAATCAAGGACCGGCGCGGCGAAAGCTGAGCGGCGACCATCACGGCCTGGCCCCGATCGCCACGACCAGAACGGCATTTCGCCGGTCCATCAGCATGACAGCCCCCTCTTGGGCATCATAGCCGACCACCGCCCCCTCGGACATAAGCAGGCGCATGAATTCCGTCCTGACCCGGTCATCCATGCAGTCGCGCGCATCAAGCGCCCTGCCCCGCATCGCCATGCCAATGGACCGGTTGCTGTTGGCGGCCGCGACCATCGCCGCATCAGGTGACAGGTCCGGCACGTCGATTGCGCCGACCCCGCGGATCGTGACATCGCGCACCCAGCCCGGCACGGTGGTTTCAAGCGGCAGACCCGCGCCCACGCGGTCATCCACCAGACGAAACACCCCGGCAGCGCAGCGCATATTCGCATCAAACGCCAATGTATCGCCCAACGCGAACATGGGCGCGAGACGCGCGCGCATCTGCGCCTCGTCATCGCGCTTGCAGCCCGCGACCAGAATGATCGCACTGCCACAGGCCATGGCCGGGATATGCCGCAAGGCCATCATGATCGCTATTCGAATTCCATGATGACTTCGTCCACCGACAGGCTGTCGCCCGGCCCGGCGTTGATCTTTGTGACGACCGATTTCTTTTCGGCCCGCAGGATGTTTTCCATCTTCATCGCCTCGATCGTGCAAAGCGCCTGCCCCTCTTGAACCTCTTCGCCCTCCGACACGTTCATCTTGACGACAAGACCCGGCATCGGACACAGCAGCAGCTTGGATGTATCAGCCGCAAGTTTCTCAGGCATTAAGAGCGCCAATTCAGCCTGACGCGGCGTGCGCACATGCACCTTGAGGTCGGCGCCCCGGTTGCGGATGCGGAATCCGCCAGAGATTTTGCCGACCTTCAGCACCAGCGACGCACCGTCCAGATCCAGCACCGCAAGCTGCTTGCCCGGGGTCCAGTCGCTGGCCACCCGGTGGGTCACACCGTCATCAAAGGACACGGTCGCGCCCCCCTTGTCGGCGGCGATATGAACCTTGTAGCTCTGGCCCTGCAGGCTCACGACCCAGTCTTCGCCCACATGGCGCTCGTGATTGTCCATACGGCCCGACACGCGCGTGCGGCGGATTTCCGCGACCCGGTGCATGGCCGCACAGCTGGCCGCGATCCGGCGCAGCGTGTCCTCATCAAGTGCGACCCCGTCGAAACCCTCGGGATATTCCTCAGCAATGAACGCGGTGGTGATATTGCCCGACGCAAAGCGCGGATGATCCATTACCGCGCTCAGGAAGGGCAGATTGTGGCCGATCCCCTCCAGCTCAAAGGAATCGAGTGCGATGCGCATGCCCTCGACCGCCTCATCCCGCGTGGGCGCCCATGTGCACAGCTTGGCGATCATGGGGTCATAATACATGGAAATCTCACCCCCCTCAAAGACGCCGGTATCGTTGCGCACCGCTGTTTCGCCCTTGGGGGCATCTCCCTGCCATTTGTCACTGTCGGCCAGCGGGCCAGCGGCCACTTCGATCGGCGGGCGATAACGGGTCAGCCGCCCGATAGAGGGCAGAAAGTTGCGATATGGGTCCTCGGCGTAAAGGCGGCTTTCCATCGCCCAGCCGGTCAGCGTCACGTCCTCCTGCGCGATCGACAGCTTTTCACCGGCTGCCACGCGGATCATCTGTTCCACAAGGTCCACGCCGGTGATCAGTTCGGTGACGGGATGTTCCACCTGCAAACGGGTGTTCATCTCAAGGAAATAGAAGTTTCGGTCACCATCGACGATGAATTCCACCGTGCCCGCGCTGGCATAGTCCACCGCCTTGGCCAAGGCGACAGATTGCTCGCCCATCGCCTTGCGGGTCTCTTCGTCAAGAAACGGGCTTGGCGCCTCTTCGATCACCTTCTGGTTCCGGCGCTGGATCGAGCATTCGCGCTCTCCCAGATAGATGCCGTTGCCATGCCCGTCGCAGAGCACCTGAATCTCAATATGGCGGGGCTGCGTGACGAATTTCTCAATGAACATACGGTCATCACCAAAAGAGCTGGCCGCCTCGTTCTTGGACGCCTGAAATCCCTCTGCGACTTCGCTCTCGTTCCACGCGATGCGCATGCCCTTGCCGCCGCCCCCGGCCGAGGCCTTGAGCATGACCGGATAGCCGATTTCACCCGAAATCTTGATCGCCTCTTCGGCGTCTTCGATCAGGCCCATATGGCCGGGCACTGTGTTCACCCCTGCCTCTGATGCGATCTTCTTGGACGTGATCTTGTCGCCCATCGCTTGGATCGCCCCCACGGGCGGCCCGATAAAGGCGACGCCCTCAGCCTCCAACGCTTCGGCGAATTTGGGGTTCTCCGACAAGAAACCATAGCCCGGATGCACGGCCTCTGCGCCGGTCTTGCGGATCGCGTCCATCACCTTGTCGATGACGATGTAGGATTCGTTTGCGGCAGGGGGGCCGATATGCACCGCCTCATCGGCCATTTCCACGTGCAACGCATGGCGGTCCGCATCGGAATAGATCGCAACGGTGGCAATGCCCATCTTGCGCGCGGTCTTGATGACGCGGCAGGCGATTTCACCACGGTTGGCAATCAGGATCTTCTTGAACATCTCTCGTCCCCTTTATCTTGTCCGCCTTGGGCCGTTTTTCCGGGCCTCTGCGTCACGAAAAAAGCCACCGGGGCGCCGCGCGGGCCCCCGATGGCTTGCAATGATGTGGAGGCTGGGCCGCAATCGGCCTCGCCCATGTGTCTCAGTGGATCAGCATTTGCCCGGATAGGCCTGACAATAGGCCACGTTGCCCGCCGCGCCGACAATCGCGCCGGTGCCAAGCGATCCATCGAGGATGGCCGCCGTGCCGACCCCGGCACCCGCGCCGATAAGCGCCTGTTCTGGCAATGTGTCGCCACAACCTGAGAGTGTGGCCGCGACAAGCGCGAATACGGGAATACAGAGTTTGACCTGCATGGGAAAACGCCTTCCTTGGTTGATTTGTTCAAGAAACCAGTCAAGAACAGGACTGCCGCCACGTCAAACCCGAAAGCCCTGTACCCCCCCCTGCGAGCGGCGCACCGCCTATCCGCACAGGGTGCTGATGTAAAACGAAAAAGCGGCGGCCTGCGCAAAGGTGCACAGAGCCGCCGGTCAGGGGAAGGGTAACGGTATAGACAATGAGTCCGGACCATTTGGGGGATGGCCGCCACTACATCTTCAAGGTTGCATCCGTTTGCGCCCAAGGCAAAGCCCCGCGATGCGCCACCCCAAAGATCGGCCAGATCCTGCCCATATTTACAACCCACAGGCATGATCATGCCAATAGCGGTCAGGTTGGCCTGCGCCCCTGTCATCCTCACGCCTCCTCATCAAAGGCATCGGGAAAGGCGATGCGCGCCGCCGCCACGTCGAGCACCAAAAGCGCATCATAGCTGGCCGGATCGAACGGGTCTTCGGCGGGCAGCACCTCACGCCCAAGAAGCCAGCTGATGCGGCCTGCGTCGAGATTTCCTCGCTCAAAGGGATGGTCGCCGAAATTTTCCCACAAAGCGCGCACAAAGGCCGTATCGGCGCGCTTGTCGGCAGGCCGCCGGTCACGGTGGCGTTCACGCTTTTGCAGCGGGGTAACACCCTTGGGATTCGCGCGACGAATGGTGAATTGGTAATCCGAGCCCGGCAGACGGCCGGGAAATCCGCGATGCTTCAGCATGTTTGGCCCTCCGGATCGACGGGGCCTGCGGAATATTGGTTCAGGACGGGCCCGAAGGCCCGTCCTGGGACAAGGTCAAAGACCTTACTTGTACTTGCCGGTCTGGACCGGCTCTTGCGTGATCGGCTCGACCACGACAAACTCTTCTTCTTGCTGACCGCCGCATGCCGCGACGAATGCAACCAGGCCGAGGGCCAGAACGCTTTTGAAGCTGTTAGACATATTTGTCTCCTGTCACTGTATTTGGACACATGACGCGCAAAACGCCCCATCTGCCCCGCTTCCAAGGTATGGGTTACTTGGGTGCAACCGTAAAGTAGCTTATCGGAATATGATAAGAATTGGTATCTCTGTTCGGCAAAGCACCTATGATGTGTCCGTATTGTCGCAGCGGGCGCAGGCGACGCCACTCCCTTATCAAGATATTGTGCAGCCATTAAAACATCTCCCAGATGCAGGTGCCGTCCTTGACGGAGAACGATTCGAAAATCTGCGTCACCGCGGGGTCGAACTCGCCAAAGTCCGACGGGGCATCCGCCAGCGACACGACAATGCGGCCCGGCTGTGGTCCGGTATTCGCCAGACGGGGTAACGCATAGGCGTTGCACAGGTGTTCCATATCCGCGGTGAGCAGTGCGAACTGTTCTTCTCCAGTAAAATCAGGTGCCACGAACCGGAACCGGTAGACCAGACCGCTCCCCGGCCTGTCCCACAGCATTTCCTGCAACTGCGCCGTCAATCCAGAGGGCAGGACGAGACGCTCCTCATTCGTCTCGTCCTGCGATGCGGCGGGCTGCGCCAGACCGAGTGCCAGCAGATATGCGGCCCCTCTTGTCATCGCGCCCACCTTGTCCAGCGTGTGCGGTTGCCGGGATTATCCAGCACCTCCTGAATGCGCGCCTCTGCCCGGTCGCGCGGCGCGGCCCCCTCCAGCCGCCCGCCCGCTGTGATGCGCAGCCCGTCCTCGACCGGCTCGATTCGCACCACGGGCGAAAATCCCCGCAGGCGTTGCAGCGCGCGCCACATGTCCTGCCTGATCTGATGCGCCAGCGGTGTCATGCGCGCCGGCGCGATCCTGGTGGTCGCCGAGATATCGAACCGCACAGGCAAATGCCGCGCCAGAGTCAGCCCGCCCGCGTCATCGTGCAGGATATGCCAGCGCGCACGGCTCATGCGGCGTGCCCTGCTCTGGAAACGGCCATAGCTATCAACAGCGTCATCCCACCAAGGGCCACGCAAAAGAGCGAAAGGGAATGGGCCATTATGAACGATCTCAGAGCGGGATATTGTCGTGCTTTTTCCACGGCAGCTTGCGCTTTTTGTTGCGCAGCGCGGCAAAGGCGCGGCTGACACGGCGGCGGGTGCTGCGGGGCTGGATAACCTCGTCGATAAAGCCACGCTCGGCCGCGACGAATGGATTGGCGAACCGGTCCTCGTATTCCGCCGTGCGGGCCGCGATCTTGTCGGCGTCGCCCAGCTCTGACCGATACAGGATCTCGGTCGCCCCCTTGGCGCCCATCACCGCGATCTCTGATGTGGGCCACGCATAGTTGATATCGCCGCGCAGATGCTTGGACGACATCACCACATAGGCACCCCCATAGGCCTTGCGCGTGATCACCGTCACTTTCGGCACCGTCGCCTCGCCATAGGCAAAGAGCAGCTTTGCCCCGTGTTTGATGACGCCGTCATGTTCCTGACCCGTCCCGGGAAGAAAGCCCGGCACGTCCACCAGAGTAAGAATCGGGATCTCGAAACAATCGCAGAAGCGCACGAACCGCGCGGCCTTGCGGCTGCTGTCGATGTCCAGACAGCCCGCCAGCACCATCGGCTGATTGGCGACAACGCCCACGGTGCGCCCTTCGAGCCGGATAAAGCCGGTGATGATATTCTTCGCGAAATCCTCCTGAATTTCGTAGAAATCTCCCTCATCGGCCATTTTGGTGATCAATTCCTTCATGTCATAGGGCATGTTGGGATTGTCGGGCACCAGCGTATCAAGGCTCGGCTCGCTCCGGTCAGGATCATCAAAGAACGGGCGCACCGGCACTGGCTCTTGATTGTTGAGCGGCAAAAAGTCGATCAGACGGCGCACCTCTGCCATCGCCTCGACGTCATTTTCAAACGCGCCATCCGCGACAGAACTTTTGCGGGTATGGGTAGAGGCCCCGCCCAGTTCTTCGGCGGTGACCTGTTCGTTCGTCACGGTCTTGACCACGTCGGGACCGGTCACGAACATGTAGGAACTGTCACGCACCATGAAAATGAAATCGGTCATCGCAGGCGAATAGACCGCACCCCCGGCACAAGGCCCGGTGATGACGCTGATCTGCGGCACCACGCCCGAGGCCTCGATATTGCGCTGAAAGACCTCGCCATAGCCCGCAAGGCTGTCGACACCTTCTTGAATACGCGCCCCACCCGAATCGTTGATCCCGATGACCGGCGCGCCGTTCTGCATGGCCATGTCCATGATCTTGCAGATCTTGGCGGCATGGGTGGCCGACACTGACCCGCCCAGCACGGTGAAATCCTGGCTAAAGACATAGACCTGACGACCATTGACCGTGCCCCAGCCCGTCACGACGCCGTCGCCATAGGGCTGATTGTCTTCCATCCCGAAATCGCTGCATCGGTGGGTGACGAACGTGTCGAATTCCTCGAAACTGTCCTCATCAAGCAGCAGTTCCACCCGCTCGCGTGCGGTCAGCTTGCCCTTGCCATGCTGCGCGTCGATCCGGCGCTGTCCGCCACCAAGCCGCGCATCGTCCCGGCGTGCCTGCAATTCCTGAAGGATGTCTTTCATTACCGTCCCCTTAAATGCTTCGGGCGACAATAGGGACAGGGACGCCTGCGCGAAAGGGAAAACAAGCAAATTTGCAATGTCACTGCGGCACCACTTTGGCTAATTGCAAATCTGCAAATAAACTCACATCAGGGCCTTGCTGCAACTCATGTCGCGTCACACTTGTGCATCATCGCACATAGACATTGCCACCGCTCAGGCCTAAGCCAATTCAATGCGAAAACTCAATCCCCCCAAGCTGTTTGACCGTCACAGCCCACCCCACATCGCCACACTGATCCTGCTCACGGGGATCGCCGCGCTGGCGATGAACATCTTCTTGCCCTCCCTGCCCGGCATGACCGCCTATTTCGATACCGAATACCGGCTGATCCAGCTGTCTGTCGCGGTCTATCTGGGTGTCAATGCGGTGCTGCAACTCTTCATGGGGCCGATCTCTGACAGGCTTGGGCGGCGTCCGGTGATCCTTGGCGGGCTGGCGATCTTTCTTCTTGCCACATTGGGCTGCATCTTTGCGGGCAACATCTGGATCTTCCTGTTCTTTCGCATGATGCAGGCCACGGTCGTGGCCGCGATGGTGCTCAGCCGCGCAGTGGTCCGCGACATGGTCCCAGAGGCGCAGGCCGCCAGCATGATCGGCTACGTGACCATGGGCATGGCCGTCGTGCCGATGATCGGCCCGGTCATTGGCGGGCTTCTGGATCAGGTCTATGGCTGGCAGGCCAGCTTTTGGGTGCTGTTCATCCTTGGCCTCGCGGTCATGGTGTTGTCCTGGTCGGATCTGGGCGAAACCGCACCGCTCTCGGGGCAAAGCTTTCGTGAGCAATTGCGCGACTACCCAGAGCTGTTCACCTCCCCCCGGTTCTGGGGCTATGCGGCGGCGGCGGCACTTTCGGCGGGCGCCTTCTTTACTTATCTGGGCGGCGCGCCTTTTGTTGGCAGCGTGGTCTTCGGCATGACCCCGAGCGAGCTTGGGCTGTTTTTCGGTGCGCCGGCGGTGGGCTATTTTCTTGGCAATTTCATCTCGGGGCGGTTTTCCGTGCGGGTCGGCATCAACCGGATGGTGCTCTGGGGGTCATTCATCAATGCGGGCGGCATCGGGGCGAACCTCGCCCTCTTTTATCTCGGCCTCGGCACGCCGCTCACCTTTTTCGGGCTGATGGCGTTCATGGGGCTTGGCAATGGCATGACCATTCCAAACGCAACGGCGGGGGCGCTGTCAGTCCGGCCAAGTCTTGCCGGAACCGCCAGCGGCCTGTCGGGCGCCATGACAATCGGCGGCGGCGCGGCGCTCTCGGCCTTGGCCGGGGCCTTGCTGAAACCGGGCACGGGTGCCTTTCCACTTCTGTGGATCATGTTCACCACGGCAGCATGCAGCATCCTCGCGATTGGATTTGTGATCCGGCGCGAAAAGCAGCTGCGGCTGGTCTGACAGGTCTGCGCGATTGTAAGCGTCTGAAAAGTTTGCAAAGATGCATAGACGCAATCGCAAAGTGAAAACATCATGCGCACCCAGAAACTCTATGCCGGGTCCAAACTGCGCGAAACCCGGCAGCGCCTTGGCCTGACGCAAAAGGATTTCGCAGCCAAGCTGGGCGTCTCCCTGCCCTACCTCAACCAGATGGAAAATAATAACCGTCCCGTCAGCACGACCGTTGTGCTGGCACTGGCGCAGGAATTCGGCTTTGACGTGACCGAACTGTCGACCGGCGATGCCGAACGGCTAGTCAGTGACATGCGAGAGGCGCTAGCCGATCCGGTCTTTGCCGATGACACGCCCCCCCTGAGCGATCTGCGCCTTGCCGCCTCGAATGCACCGGCACTGGCGCGCGCCTTTCTCGAACTGCACCGGGTTTACCGCGAAACCCATGAAAGGCTCGCCAGTCTCGACGAGGCCTTGGGCCGTGAGGATGCCACCCGACAGACCAGCCCATGGGACGAGGTGCGCGACTTCTTTCACTACTGCGACAACTATATCGATGCTGTTGACCGCGCCGCCGAGCATTTCAGCACCGGCGCCCAAGACCCGCGCCACATCCGTGATCTCGCCGAGGCGCGGCTGGAGTCGCTTGGCATTCGTATCGTCGGCAGTGACGGGCCACATCAGCGCCATTACGACCGAGAGGCAAAGGTGCTGTATCTCTCCACCCTGATAGAACCGGAAACCCGCAATTTTCAGCTATTGCTGCAACTGGCGCTGCTCACACAGGACAACCTGCTGGAGGCGACGCTCGATCTCGCCCGGTTTCAATCCAGCGCCGCGCGGGACATCGCCAAGATCGGACTGGCCAATTATTTCGCCGGGGCCGCGATGATGCCCTACACCGCCTTCCTGCGCGCGGCCCAGCATCACCGCCACGATCTGGAAATTCTCGCCACCCGCTTTGGGGCCTCGATCGAACAGGTCTGTCACCGGCTGGCCACGCTGCAACGACCCGGCGCCAAGGGGGTGCCGTTTTTCTTTGTGCGCGTCGATCAGGCCGGCACGATCACCAAACGGCATTCGGCCACGCGGCTGCAATTCGCCCGTTTCGGCGGCGCCTGTGCACTCTGGAACGTGCATCGCGCGTTCGAGACACCGGGCCGCTTCCTGCGCCAGCTGGCCGAAACACCCGACGGCGTGCGCTATATCAGCCTCGCGCGTGATATTTCAAAATCCGGCGGCCATTTCGGCGCGCCCGTGCGGCGCTTCGCCATCGCACTGGGCTGCGAAATCCGCCATGCTGAAAGCCTCGTTTACGCCGACGATCTCGATCTGGGAAACGCCCGCGCGTTCGAGCCTATCGGCATTTCCTGCCGGATCTGCGAACGCACGGATTGCCACCAGCGCTCCGTGCCGCCGCTCGAACGCAGGCTTCAGGTCGACCCCGACGCGCGCGGCGTGCTGCCGTATAACGTGGGCTGAACACCCGGCTTCATCTGGCGCCAAATACCTCAGGGAGTTTGAGGGACAGCGTCCCTCATTCTCTTGACTGACCAGTGCGGCGCAGCCGCTCGTTTGACTCCCGCCACGCCCTAACGCTGCGCGGTTTCCCACGCGGGATGCATCCAAGGCTGGCTGTTTTCAGGGGGCAACCGACGGCCAAGCACATGATCGGCGATCTTTTCACCCGCCATGATCGACGGCGCGTTGAGATTGCCGTTGGGGATGCGCGGAAAGATCGAACTGTCCGCGACGCGCAGCGCCTCGACGCCGATCACGCGCCCCTCGGAGTCGACCACCGCATTGGGGTCATCACGCCGCCCGATCCGGCAGGTGCCGCAGGGGTGATAGGCGCTTTCGGCGTGGTCGCGGATGAACGCGTCCAGCGCATCATCCGATTGCGCGGCAATGCCGGGCTGGATTTCGTGGCCGGAGTAGTCGCGAAACGCGTCCTGACCAAAAATCTCACGGGTCAGGCGAATGCATTTGCGAAAATCGCGCCAGTCGCTGTCTTCGCTCATATAATTGAAGCGGATTTCCGGCGGCACGGCGGGGTCGGGTCCGCGCAGCGTGACCGACCCGCGCGAGGCAGAGCGCATCGGCCCGACATGCGCCTGATAACCATGCCCCTCGGCGGCGGCCTTGCCATCATAGCGCACCGCGATGGGCAGGAAATGGAACTGGATGTCGGGATAGGCCACGCCCGCGTCCGAGCGGATGAAGCCACAGGATTCGAACTGGTTTGACGCGCCAAGACCGCGCCGCCCCATCAGCCAGCGCAGCCCGACCCACGTCTTGCCCGGCAGATTCCAATAGCGATAGAGGCTGATCGGCTGACTGGCGGCCATCTGGATATAAAGCTCCAGATGGTCCTGCAGATTGGCCCCCACGCCGGGCCGGTCGGCCAGCACCTCGATGCCATGCCGGGCCAGATGCCCGGCGGGGCCGATCCCCGACAGCATCAACAGTTTCGGCGTGTTGAAGGCAGAGGCCGACAGGATCACCTCGGCGCGCGCGAGGATGATCTCTCGCTGCCCCTTGCGGGCCACCTCGACCCCCACCGCGCGGCCCTCTTGCATCACCACTCGGGTCACCAGCCCGCGAACAAGCGTGCAGTTGTCGCGCTTCAGCGCCGGTTTGAGATAGGCATTGCTCGCCGACCAGCGCTGCCCCTTGTGCACCGTCATCTCGAACGGGCCGAACCCCTCTTGCTGATGGCCGTTGTAATCAGGGGTCACGGGATAGCCCGCTTGTTGCCCTGCCTTGATAAAGGCGCGGGTCAACGGGTTCCACATCGTGCCGCGCGTCACATGCAGCGGGCCATCCTGCCCGCGCCAGTCGGGATCACCGCCATGGCCCGCATCATCCCAGCATTCCTGCCGTTTGAAATAGGGCAGCACATCGGCATAGCCCCAGCCATCCGCGCCCTGATCGCGCCAATGGTCATAATCGCACGCATGGCCGCGCACATAGACCATCCCGTTGATCGACGACGACCCGCCCACGACCTTGCCGCGCGGCGCGACAAGCCGGCGATTGTTCAGATGCGGCTCGGGCTCTGTGCTGTAGCCCCAGTCATAGGTCTTCATGTTCATCGGATAGCTCAGCGCGCCGGGCATCTGGATAAACGGCCCGGCATCCGAGCCGCCATGTTCCACCACGATCACCGAATGGCCGGCCTCGCTCAGACGGTAGGCCATGGCACAGCCCGCGCTGCCCGCTCCGACGACGACATACTCGGCTTGCATCAAAACTCTCCCATGATTGGTGCGGTCAGATTGGGGGCCAGCCCCCAAACGCCGGTAGTCTTGGGGGCCAGCCCCCAAACGCTGGTAATGTTGGGGGCCAGCCCCCAAACGCTGGTAATGTTGGGGGCCAGCCCCCAAACCCCCGGGATATTTACGGCAAGATGAAGGGGCATCAGGCGCCTTTGGCCCGGAGGGGCTCATACGACACCATCACATGGTCGCGGTAGGCCGGGCGCGCGGTGAGGCGGGCATAATAGGCCTCTACCGCCGGATTGGGGCGGCGCGCGATCTCCATGGTGAACCAACGGTAGAGCACGTGGCCGATCACGATATCAGCCGCCGTGAAAGCCGCGCCGCACACATGATCCTGATCGGCCAGATGCGCGCCCAGTGTTTCAAGCAGCCCCTCGAACCGGACAAGAGATGCGGTTATCGCGCCCGTGTCACGGTATTGCGGCGCGGTGCGGACCAGCGGGCGAAAGATCGGATGGGTGAAGCCGCGCACGAGTTCTGCCTTGCCCCATTCCGCCCACATGTCGACCCGCGCCCGCGCGACCGGATCTGCGGGCCAGAACACGCCGCCATCGCCATAGCGCGCCGCGAGGTAGCGCAGGATCGCGCTGCTTTCCCAGATGATCAGATCACCGTCGCGCAGCACCGGGATCTTGCGATGCGGGTTGAGCGCCGCAAATTCCGGCGCATCCAGCCCGCCATGCGCGTGACCGTAATCCAGCCTCTCGGCCTCCAGCCCAAGTTCGGCCAGAGCCCACATCACCATCTGCACATTGGACGAGGTCGCCCTGCCATAGACCGTGCGCATCTAATCCCCCCTTGGAAATCTCTGGCTGTCCTCGACCACGTTGAGATCCATGTGGTTGCGCATGTACCTCTCGGAGGCCTTTTGCAGAGGCTGGTAATCCCACGGGTAATAGCCGCCCTGTCGCAGCGCCTGATACACGACCCAGCGGCGTGCCTGGCTTTCACGGACCTGCGCGTCGAAGGCATCGAGATCCCAGCGTGTGGCGGCCTCTGTGCGAAACCGCTCCAGCGTGTCGCGATGCGACGGGTCGCTGGCGAGGTTCGTCAGCTCATGCGGATCGGCCTGCAAATCAAAAAGCTGATCGTCATCAAGCGCGCAGCGGGTATATTTCCATTGCTCATGGCGCAGGCAGACCAGCGGTGCATAAGACGCCTCTGCGGCGTATTCCATCGCAACCGGGCTTTCGCGGGTCGCGCCCTGCCCCAGCGACACGAGGCTTTCGCCCGCGACCCATGGCATCACCTCTGACATGTCGGCACCTGCCAGATCGCACAGCGTGGGGCAGATATCGATGTTGGACACAGGGTCCGTCACCAGCCCCGGCGCCATATCCGGCGATGCGATCATCAGCGGCACCCGCGCGGAGCCCTCGTAAAAGGACATCTTGAACCACAATCCCCGCTCACCCAGCATATCGCCGTGATCCGACACAAAGAGGATCACCGCCTCTTGCCCAGTTGCCTCAAGCGTGTCCAGAAGCGTGCCGATCTTGTCATCGAGATAGGAAATATTGGCGAAATAGGCGCGGCGCGACCGGCGGATATCCTCGTCCGAGATGTCGAAACTGCGCCAGTCATTGGCATCGAAAATGCGTTTGGAATGGGCGTCATGATCGGCGTAGTCCATCGCTGGCACCTGCGGCAGCAGGTGGTCGCATTCCTCATAAAGGTCCCAGTATTTGCGCCGCGCCACATACGGGTCATGCGGATGCGTAAAGCTGACCGTGAGGCACCACGGGCGGGCATCATGGCCGCGCGCCAGATCATAGATCTTGCGGGTCGCGTGATAGGCGACCTCATCGTCATATTCCATCTGGTTGGAAATTTCGGCCACGCCCGCCCCCGTCACCGAGCCCATATTGTGATACCACCAGTCGATCCGCTCACCGGGTTTGCGGTAATCCGGCGTCCAGCCGAAATCGGCGGGATAGATATCGGTGGTCAGCCGTTCCTCGAACCCGTGCAACTGATCCGGGCCGACGAAATGCATCTTGCCCGACAGCGCCGTCTGATAGCCCGCGCGGCGCAGATGATGCGCATAGGTGGGGATGTCGGCGGCGAATTCGGCGGCGTTATCATAGACCCGGCTGCGCGAGGGCAAGAGCCCTGACATAAAGCTGGCGCGCCCCGGCGCGCAAAGTGG
The DNA here is from genome assembly GCA_965656855.1 of Roseovarius sp. GTDB lineage: Bacteria > Pseudomonadota > Alphaproteobacteria > Rhodobacterales > Rhodobacteraceae > Roseovarius. The sequence goes on along the minus strand of CBFHML010000147.1, from coordinate 17,905 downwards.
TGAGGCGGTATAGGCATTGGCGAACCGGGTGGACCGCGCCGCCAGCCGTTTGAGATTGGGCGCGTGCAACCAGTCCGCCGGGCCATCCGGGAACAGCGTGCCGTTGAGCTGATCGACCATGAGAATAAGGATATTGGGCTGCGTCATGTCTTGGGGGTGTCCCTTTTCTTGGCCTGTGCGAGGGCCGTGTCGAGATAATGCAAAAGCACCTCGATGGCGGTGTCCGGCGCGATGCCGTCCCGCCCGAGGGCCTGACGCAGATAAAGCCCGTCGAGCATCGCCGCCAGCCCGCGCGTGATGGTTTGCGCATCTTTCGGCGCGATCTGGCGTAGCGCGTGGCGCAGGTTTGAGCGCAGCCGCTTTTGGTAGATATGCAGCAGGCGTGACGCGGCCTGCGATGTCTGGGACTGGACGTAAAAATTCAGCCAGGCAGAGACGATTTCGGGGCGGAACTGACGTGGCGCAAAGCTGGCGCGCAGAATGGCCTCGATCCGCGCGCGCGGGCTGTCGGCCATAATCAGCGCGCCGCGCACCTCGGCCCCATACAGCGCGAGGATATGGCGCATGGCAGCGGCGAACATCGCCTCTTTGGACCCGAAGTAATGATGCGCAAGCGCGCTCGACATGCCAGCACGGCGTGCGATTTGACTGACGGTCACGTCCAATGAGCCCTGCGCGCCGATCTCGTGGATCGTCGCCTCGACCAGTGCCGAGCGGCGTATCGGCTCCATTCCCAGTTTTGGCATGATGACCCCTGATCCCTGTCTTGCCGCCGGGTAGCAGGATTTTAATTGACTCGTCAATCAACAAAACACAGCCGCGCCGGTATACGACAGCACGTCAAAAGGGAGTTTTTCGTTGCAGCCGGTGCAAGCGTCGGCTTACGTTGTCGCCACAGGCTCCTGTCTCCGATCCCGGCGAGCGACTGTCATGGGATCGTCAAGCAAGCGTGGTTAAAACGCGCACTGGCAGAGCGGGACCGAGAGAGATGCGAAATGGCAGCCTTGGCGCCTTGCAAAGGGCGCTGGTGGCAAAATGTTAACGACAGATCAATACAGGGAGACTTTGACATGTCGATCATCAAGGGCGGACTTCTGGACCGTCGCGGATTTCTGAAAACCACGGCAGCCGGCGCATTGGCCGCCACCCTGCCCATGAGCGGCGCGATGGCCGCGCCCAAGCGTGGCGGACACCTGCGCGTCGCCAAGGGCCATGGCCAGACGACGGATACGCTTGATCCCGGCCAGTGGACGAACGGCTATATGCTGGCACTCGGCTTCGGGATTCACGGCTATCTGACGCAGGTCGCCACCGATGGCAGCCTCGTGCCGGAACTGGCCGAAAGCTGGGAAGCCTCGGATGACGCGTCTGTCTGGCGCATGAAGATCCGTCAGGGCGTGACCTTCCATTCCGGCAAGCCGCTGACCGTGGACGACGTGGTCGCCTCGATCAACCATCACCGCGGCGAGGATTCGACCTCTGCCGCCGGTCCCATCGTGGCCCCGATCACAGAAATCACGACCGAGGGCACCGACACGGTGATCTTTACCCTCGAAGGCGGCAATGCCGACTTCCCCTTTATCCTGTCGGATTACCACCTTGCGATCTGCAAGGCCGATGGGGACAGCATCGACTGGCAATCAGGCGATGGCTGCGGCAGCTATGTTCTCAAAAGCTTCAAGCCCGGCGTCTCGTCGACCTTTGAGCGTAACCCGAACCACTGGCGCGATGACGTGGCATGGGTCGACAGCTGCGAGATGCTGTCTGTGGTTGACCAGAACGCCCGCACCACGGCGCTTGTCTCTGGCGATATCCACGCCATCGACCGGGTCGATCTAAAGGCCGCGTCGCTGCTGGCACGCCGCCCCGGCATCGAGGTGGAAACACTGTCGGGCACGCAGCACTACACCTTTGCGATGAACAGCACGCAGGACCCATATGCGGACAACCATGTGCGTCAGGCGCTGAAATACGCCATCAATCGCGAAGAACTGGTCGAAAAGATCCTCTTCGGCTACGGCTCTGTCGGCAATGACCATCCCATCGGGCAGGGTCAGCGCTATTTCAACACCGAGCTTGAGCAAAAGACCTACGACCCCGACAAGGCGAAGTTCCACCTCAAGCAGGCCGGTCTCGACAGCCTGACAGTGAATCTGTCTGCCTCTGACGCGGCGTTCAGCGGCGCGGTGGATGCGGGCACGCTCTATCAGAACTCCGCCAAGGAAGCGGGCATCGACGTTCAGGTCGTGCGCGAGCCCAAGGACGGTTACTGGTCGGACGTATGGATGAAAAAGCCCTTCACCGCCGTGTACTGGGGCGGTCGTCCGGTCGAAGACCAGATGTTCTCGACCGCCTATCAGTGTGGCGCGGCGTGGAACGACAGCTTCTGGTGCAACGACCGCTTTGAGGAGCTGCTGGTCAAGGGACGCGCCGAGCTTAACGAGGACACGCGCCGCGACATTTACTGGGAAATGCAGGATCTCGTCGCCAATCAGGGCGGCGTCGTCATCCCGATGTTCGCCAATTACGTCCACGCCAAGAGTGACAAGGTCCAGCATGGCGAAATGGCGTCGAACTGGGAAATGGACGGCGAGCGCTGGATGGAGCGTTGGTGGCTGGCCGAGTAAGGCCCGCAACGTCTGAAAAAACGATCACCCCCGGCCATTGCGCCGGGGGTTTTTTGTTGTCCCTGCCTTGTCTCGCCCTGTCTCGCCTCTGCCCTGTCTCGCCCCCGCCCGCTCAGACCTTGGTGGACGTCACATCGGGTGTCACCGCGCGCCGTTTGAGCACCGCCTCGCGCCAGGTGATAAAGGTCACTGCCGCCACGATCACCAGACCGCCAAGAATGACGAACGGATCGAATGGCTCGGCAAAGAACACCATGCCCACCAGCACCGCCCAGACGAGTTGCAAAAACGTGACCGGCTGCGTCACCGTCAGCGGCGCGGATCGGAACGCCAGCGTCATCGTGTAATGCCCGCCCGTGGCAAAGGCCGCGACACAGGCCAGCATCATCAGCTCATGGGGCGTCGGCGTGACCCAGACCGCCAGCGCCACCGGGGCCAGTGCGATCGTCACCATGATCGACAGCATCGCCACGACAAGCCCGGCACTGCACCTGTCGGCAAGGATCTTGGCCAGCAGGTAAGAGCCGCCAAAGGCAATCGCGGTGAAAATCATCGCCAGATGCCCCGGCCCCACCTCACGAAAACCGGGCCGGAGAATGATGAGCGCGCCAATCAGCGCCACCAGAATCGCCATGACCCGCCGCGTCGCCAGCTTTTCCCCAAAGAAAAGCGCCGCGCCCAGCGTGACATAGATCGGGTTGAGGTAATTCATCGCCACAACATCCGCGATGGGAATGCGCGCCATGGCGAAAAACCACAGCCCCACGCCCATCGAATGCGCCGCCCCGCGCAGCACGAACAGCCCCCATATCTCTCGAGGGAGGCTGAGCCGCGCCAGCGTGCCCAGCATCGGCAGCAGAAAAACCAGCCCGAGCACATAGCGCAGGAACGCCGCCTCGACGGCGGGAATGCGGGTGCCCGTCAGCTTGACGAAAGCGGTAACGCCGACGAATTGCACGCCGGTCAGGATCATCCAGAAAATGCCCCAGCCGGGCCGCGCGGTAAGAGTGCTTTGCATGGGTCCAGTTACGCCCAAAGCACCCCCCAAGTCGAGCCATAACCCGCCCCCGTTACGTCACGCCATAAAGGGGGTAAGCCTTTGGGTTTGATAGGTCTTCGAACAGGGGCACGCCGCGAACAGCGTGTCAGAGCTTCATCTGGGTATAGGCGCGCAGCTCTGTCCGGGCGACCTGACGGCGATGCACCGCATCCGGCCCGTCCGCCAGCCGCAAGGTCCGCAGATGGGTCCACATCGACGCCAGCGGTACATCCTGACTGATGCCTTGCGCGCCGAACATCTGCACCGCCTCGTCCACCACCTTGAGCGCGACACGCGGGGCCACGACCTTGATCTGATGAATCCACGGCGCTGCGGCGCGCGCATCGCCCTGATCCATCATCCACGCCGCCTTGAGGCACAGCAGCCGGGCCTGTTCGATCTCCATCCGGGATTCCGCGATGATATCGTAATTCGCCCCCAACTGCGCCAGCGGCTTGCCAAAGGCCTCTCGCTCCAGTGCGCGGCGGCACATCATCTCCAGCGCGGCCTCGGCCTGTCCGATAGCGCGCATGCAATGGTGAATGCGCCCCGGCCCCAACCGCCCTTGGGCGATCTCAAATCCGCGCCCCTCACCCAGCAGCAGGTTTTCCGCCGGCACGCGCACATCCGTGAAACGGAAATGCATGTGCCCGTGTGGCGCGTCATCGGCGCCGTAGACCTGCATCGGGCGCAGTTTTTCCACGCCTGCACTGTCGGCAGGCACCACGATCATGGAATGGCGCTGATGCTTTGGCATGTCGTCATCGCCGGTGCGCACCATCACGATATAGACCGCACAGCGCGGATCACCTGCGCCGGTGGCCCACCATTTTTCACCGTTCAGCACGTAATGATCGCCGTCGCGCACGCAAGACATGGAAATGTTGGTCGCGTCGGAACTGGCCACATCCGGCTCTGTCATCAGATAGGCCGAGCGGATCTCCCCCTCCAGCAGCGGGGCAAGCCAGCGCGCCTTCATGTCCTCGGTGCCGTATTTGACGAACACCTCCATGTTGCCGGTATCGGGCGCGTTGCAGTTGAACACCTCGGCGGCCATGGGCGTGCGGCCGATTTCCTCTGCGAAATAGGCATATTCCACGGTCGTCAGCCCCGCGCCGCCCTCTGCATCGGTCAGCCAGAAATTCCACAGCTCGCGTGATTTCGCTTCGGCTTTCAGCCCTTCGAGGATCTCAGCCTGACGGGGTGTATAGGTCCAGCGGTCGCCCTTGCCGATCTCGGCATGATAGGCGGCCTCCATCGGCATGATATCATCGCGGACCATGTCGCGGACACGGGTCAGCAGGGCTTCTTTGTCGGGACGCATACCGAAATTCATCACGCTTCCTTTTGCGTAGGCACGATCGCCACAAGACGTGGCACACCCCGGCGGATATCGCAACGCCAAGACGCAATGCTGCGGCCTCTGGCCGCCACGGTTTTGCCCAGTAACCGGCCAGCAACGACCCTGAAAGGGCCACGAAGCCCCTCTATACCCACGTTTGTGTGCAAAGCGGCCGCCCGTGTAGAGTACGAGTGTGTGATTGGGCGGCCGCGCTTACACGCCCGCATGCCGCGCCGCCAGCGTGGTCTGGCGGGCCAGCGTCTTTTCCAGATCTATCGTGGTTAGATGCCCGCCGCGCACCACCTGACGCCCCTCGACCAGCAGATCGCGCACCCGCGTCGGCCCCGCCAGCAAAAGCGCGGCACGGTCCCAACTGCCTGCGGTCTCTATCCCGGTCATGTCCCAGAGGGCGATATCCGCGCGTTTTCCGGGGGCAAGACGGCCGCAATCGGACCGGCCCAGCACATCCGCGCCGCCGCGCGTCGCGATTTCAAGGGCTGTGCGCGATGACATCGCCCCGGCCCCCTGCGACACGCGTTGCAGCAACATGGCCTGTCGCGCCTCGGCCACCAGATTGCCGCTGTCATTGCTGGCAGAGCCGTCCACGCCCAGGCCCACAGGCACGCCCGCCGCGCGCATCTGCACCAGCGGCGCAATGCCGGACCCAAGCCGACAATTGGAACAGGGGCAATGCGCCACCCCGGTCCGCGAGCGCGCGAACAGGTCGATCTCGCCCGCGTCCAGCTTGACGCAATGCGCATGCCAGACATCATCGCCGGTCCAACCCAGATCTTCGGCATATTGACCGGGACGACAGCCGAACATCTCCAGCGAATAGGCGATATCCTCGTCATTCTCGGCCAGATGGGTATGCAGGCGCACGCCCTTGTCCCGCGCCAGCGTGGCCGCCTCGCGCATCAGATCGCGGCTGACGGTAAAGGGCGAACAGGGCGCAATGCCCACCCGGCACATCGCGCCCTCACCCGCATCGTGAAAGGTGTCGATGACCCGGATGCAATCCTCAAGGATCGCCGCCTCATCCTCCACCAGCGTGTCGGGCGGCAGGCCCCCCTTGCTTTGCCCGATGCTCATCGCGCCGCGTGTGGGGTGAAAGCGCAGTCCGATCTCGGCGGCCGCCGCGATGCTGTCATCCAGCCGCGCGCCATTAGGGTAGAGATACAGGTGATCGGAACTGAGCGAGCAGCCAGACAGCGCAAGCTCTGCCAGCCCGGTCAGGGTCGAGACATGGATTTCATCAGGCCCGAAGCCCTGCCAAATCGGATAGAGCCGTTGCAACCAGCCGAAAAGCGCTGCGTTCTGCGCGCCCGGCACCGCGCGGGTGAGGGTCTGGAAAAGGTGGTGATGCGTGTTCACCAACCCCGGCGTCACAAGACAGCCCGCCGCCTCGATCACGTCGCCATCCGTCGACAGGCCCGGCCCGATGGCGGCAATGGCGCCGTCACGCACAAGGATATCTGCGCCGGCCAATTCACGGCGCTCGTCATCCATCGTCAGGATGGTGTCGGCATTGCGGATCAGGGTCTCTGGCATGGGAACCTCTTAGATATAGGGGGCCAGCAGCGCCAGCGCGGCGGCGTGCTGTGTGCGGCCTGCGGCTGCCACGACGCGCCCGCCCTCATGCACAGGCCCACCGGACCAGTCGGTCACGATGCCGCCCGCGGCCTCGATCACGGCGATGGGCGCTTGGATATCGTAGGAGTTAAGACCCGCCTCGATCACAAGATCCACCTGCCCCGACGCCACCAGCGCATAGGCGTAGCAGTCCATCCCGTAGCGGGTCAGACGACACTGTGATGCGACCGCGCGAAAGGCGTCGCCCTCGCGGGTGGTGCCAACCTCGGGAAAGGTGGTGAACAGGACGGCATCCGACAGGGGCCTGTCGCCAATCGTGGACAGGGCGCGCGGGCCGTGTGGCCCGATCATGCGGGCGATACCGAACCCGCCCTCGAACCGCTCACCGATATAGGGCTGATCGATCAGGCCATACACCGGCCCGTCGGAGGTGGTGGCAGAGATCAGCACCCCCCATGTCGGCGTGCCCGCCATAAAGGCGCGGGTGCCATCGACCGGGTCGAGCACCCATGTCAGCCCAGAGGTGCCGGGCGTTGCGCCAAATTCCTCGCCAAGGATGGCATCGTGCGGTCTGAGCCGGGTAACAACCTCTCGCATCGCCAGTTCGGCGGCGCGATCCGCCTCTGTCACCGGATCAAAACCAGTTCCGTCCTTGTTGTCGATGGCAAGATCAGGTTGGCGGAAAAAGGGTAAAATGGCCTGACGCGCCGCGTCGGCCATTTCATGTGCTGTCGCAATGATGCTTTCGGAGTCCATCAGGCCCACCCCTTATGCCGCGTTGGCGGCATCGGTAGACCGGATCGTGCCCCGCCTCAAGCCACGTCGGACAGAACCCGGGCTAGGTCGAACAGGCGGCGGCGCTGGTTCTCGGGGATGGCGTAATAGGACCGCACCAGATCAAGCGCTTCTTTGTCACCCAACAGGTCACTGGGCACAGAACCGCTGGTTTCGCGGTCGCTCGGTGCATCCTCGGCCTCGATCCCTTCGAAGAAGAAGCTGACAGGCACGTCCAGAGAATCGGCGATATCCCACAAACGAGAGGCGCTGACACGGTTCGCGCCAGTCTCATATTTCTGGATCTGCTGAAACTTGATACCAACGCTTTGCGCGAGTTGCTGCTGGGTCATCCCAACGAGCCAGCGGCGATGACGGATGCGTTTCCCGACATGCACGTCTACAGGATGCGGCATGATAATTTCCCTTCCGATATAACTGTCCGCGCGGCTATCGTCAGAAATCCAACAGAGCGTTCGGGCCATTTTGTGCGCGCGCCAAGTTCGTGTCGACGCATGCGGGTTTGTATCATCAAAAGCTGTTAAAACAAGCTTTATGCCTCTCCATTAAAGGGACTGGTCCCAAATACCTGCAATTTTAACGGGCAACTTATACTTTAGAATAGGCACCGCACAACCTTGATCCGGCGTTTGACTCTGCAAAGTCAAAGCGTCTAATCCGGTGATCGGTCAGGATCATAGCTCTTCAGGACGGGCAGAAAGGCGAGACATGCGTGCATTCAGGATCGCGGCATCAGGCGAGGCGCCCGGCATCATGGATATTCCCGTGCCAAAGGCTGGTCCGGGCGAGATTTTGGTCTCGATCGGCGCCTGTGGTCTGAACTTTGCCGATCTGCTGATGGTCAAGGGCGACTATCAGGACACGCCAGAGGCCCCCTTTACCCTCGGGATGGAGGTGGCGGGCACCGTCACCGCGCTTGGAGACCGGGTCGGCGGGCCCGACATCGGCACGCGGGTTGCGGTTTTCGGCGGTCAGGGCGGGCTGGCGGAATACGGCACCTTTCCGGCGGCGCGGGCGGTGACCATCCCCGATGCGATGTCGTTCGAGGACGCGGCCGCGTTTCAGATCGCCTATGGCACCAGCCATCTGGGGCTGGATTACAAGGCGCGGCTGCAACCGGGTGAAACCCTGCTGGTTCTGGGTGCCGCTGGCGGCGTTGGCCTGACAGCGGTGGAGATCGGCAAGCTGATGGGCGCGCGGGTGATCGCCTGCGCCCGGGGCGCCGACAAGCTGGAGGTGGCGCGCAAAGCCGGGGCAGATCACCTCATCGATGCCAAGACCGACGATATCCGCGAGGCATGCCGCGCACTTGGCGGTGTGGACGTGGTCTATGATCCGGTCGGCGGCGATCAATTCACCGCCGCCTTTCGGGCCTGCAACCCCGAAGCCCGGATTCTCACCATCGGTTTTGCCAGTGGCGAGGTCCCTGCCATCAAGGCCAATCACCTGCTGGTCAAGAATATCTCGGTCATCGGGCTGTACTGGGGCGGCTATCTCGCCTTTCGCCCCGACGTGGTCACGGACAGCCTGACACAGCTGTTTCAGTGGTACGAAGAGGGCAAGCTGCGCCCGCATGTAAGCCATGTTCTGCCACTGGAGCGCGCCGCCGAAGGGATGGAACTTTTGCGCAGTCGCAAATCCACCGGCAAGGTTGTCGTCACGCCCGGTGCCTGATCGGGGCCAGAGAGGATCAGACCGGCGCTATTTCGCGCCCTGACCGGGGCATTCCAGCGCAGTATTCCAAAAACTGACTGTTTCCGTCCATTTTCCGCCTCAAGGCGCTTGAAAAGGCGCGTGCCCTTCCCGATATTACCCACAAACCCCTATACTGGGGTGGCTCGTGGTATCAATCGGAGGCTTTAATGGCTGAATTCGACACAATCCGGTCTGCAAGTGGCGTAAGCGCCGCCCAGGTTGACGAAGGGCTGCGCGCCCATATGAACAAGGTCTACGGCACCATGTCCGTGGGCATGCTGCTGACCTTTCTCGCGGCTTGGGCTGTGGGCAACAACGAAACCATGATGACGGCACTCTTCACCGGGTTCACCCGCTACATCGTGATGTTCGCGCCTCTGATCATGGTCTTTGCCTTTGGCGCGGTGATCAACCGCCTGTCAGCGGCAGCGGCACAACTCTTCTTCTATGCGTTCGCAGCGATCATGGGCGTGTCGATCTCCTACATCTTTGTGGTCTTCACGGACTTTTCCATCGCGCAGGTGTTCTTTGTCACCGCGATCGCCTTTGCTGGCCTGTCCCTCTGGGGCTACACCACCAAGAAAGACATCTCGGGCTGGGGCAGCTTTCTGATCATGGGCCTGATCGGCCTGATCGTGGCGTCCATCGTCAACATCTTCCTTGCCTCTTCGGCGGTGATGTTCGCGATTTCAGTGATCGGTGTTCTGATCTTTGCGGGCCTCACAGCCTATGACACGCAGAGCATCAAGAACGAGTATCTCGCTCACGCTCATCACGGTGACAGCGAATGGCTTGGCAAGTCGGCGATCATGGGCGCGCTGCGTCTCTACCTCGACTTCATCAACATGTTCATGATGCTGCTCAACCTGCTTGGTCAGCGCGAGTAATCAACCCCACTAGAACGTGGCAAAGGCCGGTCCCTGTGACCGGCCTTTTTCGTTGGGGACCTGCAAAGGGCCACTGACACGCACCACACTCCGCCGCCCCTTGGCAGGATACCGGTGCCAGCCACATACGGCCCGAGGCATAGCCCAAAGGGCGACGCCGAGACGAACCAGCGCGCCGCAGGCGCTCATTATCATCAAACAAGAAAAGCCGTGTCACAGAGCGACACGGCTTTCGATTTTTCCAAAGGTTTGACCCGTTTGGGCGTGCGGCCTTGCTTCCGATCCAGCGGAAGCGCAGCGGGACGCCTTACTTGATCTTGCCTTCCTTGTACTCGACATGCTTACGGACGACGGGGTCGTACTTACGCACGGTCATCTTTTCGGTCATCGTGCGCGCGTTCTTCTTGGTCACATAGAAGTGGCCCGTGCCAGCGGTCGAGTTCAGGCGGATCTTGATTGTGGTCGGCTTCGCCATGGGTCTCTCTCCTGCGGCGGGGGCGGGCCGCAATCGGCACCCCCGCGAAAATCGTCATGAAGCCTGCCTTTTAAAGACGGCAACAGTCATGTCAACCGGATTCTACCGGCGTTTCGCATGCCTTGTCAGTTGGACGACAGCCGCGTTGGCATCCGGTAGAAATGATGCACGCCGATGGTGGTCGTGCGCGGGAAAACACGGGCCCAACGCGGGTTTACCGCCTTGGTATGGTAATGCGTGGCACCGTCTGTCAGCTGGCGAGGGGCCGACGACAACATGAGCGCCGCGATTTTGCCCATGCGTTTGTAGGCGCCCGGCTCGCCCACAACTTCCTTGTGGCCGTCGCAGGTATAGGTGAACTGGCACTGATACTTGCGCCCTGTCCCTTGATTGACGACCCCACAAATGCTGTTGGGAAATTCGGCGCTGTCCACACGGTTGAGGATTACTTCTGCCACGGCGAACTGCCCTTTGACGGTTTCGCCGCGCGCCTCGAAATACAGCGCCTCGGTCAAACAGCTCCATTCCTCGCCACCGGGTTTGACGGTCTGGCTGGCCAGCCAGTCGCGCGTGTACTGGACATCCACGCCGGGCAGGTCGAAATACCGCGCCACGGCATCCGCCGGAAGGCTGGACAGAACGCGGCGTTCCTCGGAATAAAGCTTGCCAATTTCAGGCTCTGCCGCGGCCATCGTACCAAAGGCCATCAGAGCGAGTGTTGCGAGTTTTTTCATGGTCTCGCCTCCTATATCAATGCAGTTAATAACCGCCGAAGTATCGCGGGGTGATATAACGCAGACGGTCAGGCGTCCACCCGACGGGTTGCGGCGTGACCGCACAGGGCATTTTTACGCCACCACTGATGACAGGCGGCACAAATCTAGCGGGACAGACGCGTGCCCGCTACCCGATCTTGTCCCTCACGGCCAGCTGCGCCGCGGCAAGCCGCGCGACAGGCACCCGAAACGGAGAGCATGACACATAGTCAAACCCGGCTGCCCGGCAAAAGGCAATCGATTCGGGATTGCCGCCATGCTCGCCGCAGATCGACAGGGTGAGCCCGGAATTGGCGTCGCGCCCGCGCTTGGCGCCGATCTGCAATAGCTCGCCCACGCCCTCTTTGTCGAGCGTATGGAACGGATCCTCTGGATAGACACCCTGCTGTACATAGGTGGACATGAAACGCCCCGCGTCGTCGCGGCTCAGACCATAGGTCATCTGCGTCAGGTCATTCGTGCCAAAGCTGAGAAAGGACACATGCGGCGCGATCTCTTCGGCGCGCAGACAGGCGCGCGGCGTTTCCACCATCACCCCCAGCCGATAGGTGAAATCGCGGCCCGTCTCGGTGCGCACGGCGGCGGCGACCGCGTCGACGCGGATCTTGACCAGCTCGACCTCACGCATCGCGGATACGAGCGGGATCATGATTTCAGGCACCACCGGATCACCCTCGCGGCTGCCCTCGACCGTGGCCTCAAAAATGGCACGGGCCTGCATTTCATATATTTCGGGCATCACCACGCCAAGACGCACGCCCCGCATGCCCAGCATCGGGTTGTATTCATCCAGCGCCTCGATCCGCAGGGTCACATCCGACACGGGCCGTCCAATCGCCTCGGCCAGCTCACGGATGCCCTCGCGGTCCGATGGCAGGTATTCATGCAAGGGGGGATCAAACAGACGAATGCAGACCGGCATGCCCTGCATGATGCGAAAGAGGTCGATGAAATCCGCGCGCTGCATCGGCAGGATGCGTTCCAGCGCCAGCGCGCGATCCTCGCCGGTATCGGCAAAGATCATCTCGCGCATCGCGGTCAGCCGGTCGGATTCGATGAACATATGCTCGGTCCGGCACAGACCGATGCCATGCGCGTTAAAGCGGCGCGCGGCCTCGGCATCGGCGGGCGTGTCGGCATTGGCGCGCACTTCGATGTCGCGGATATCGTCGGCCCAGTCCATCAGCGTGCGGAAACTTTCGTCGCGCGCGGCCTCAAGCATCTTGGCCTCACCGGCCAGAACCTGCCCGTTGGTGCCGTCGATGGTGATGACCTCGCCCGCCTTGAAAATGCGGCCATCGGGAAACAAAAGCTGCTTTTTCTGGGTCTGGAACCGGATTTCCGACGCGCCGACCACGCAGGGCCGGCCAATGCCGCGCCCGATAACGGCGGCGTGGCTGGTGGTGCCGCCGCGTTCCGTCAGCACGCCAACGGCGGAATGCATGCCGCGGATATCCTCGGGGCTGGTTTCCCGGCGCACCAGAATACACGGCTCTCCGCGGCTTTCGGCGGCCTGCGCCTCGGCGGCGGAAAACACGATGCGGCCCGCCGCGGCACCGGGGCTGGCAGCGATGCCACTGGCCAGCACGTCACGGGTGGCTTCGGGGTCGATCTGACGGTGCAACAGCTCGTTGAGGGCGCGCGGCTGAATCCGCATCAGCGCCTCTTCGCGGGGGATGATCCCATCCTCGGCCAGCGCCACGGCAATCGCCACCGCTGCCCGCGCCGAGCGCGCGACGCGCACGCCATCCAGCAGGTAAACCTCGCCCGCGTCGATGGTGAATTCCGCCTGCATTTCCTCGCGCAGCTTTTCGCGCATCAGCTTGGTATAGGCCTTGAGCTTTTCAAAGGCGTCGGGGGCCAGCTCCTCCAGCGAGGGGCCGCGCGCATCCTTTTGCAGGAACATCGCCTCTTTGTTGCGGCTCAGCGCCTCTCGGCCCTGACTTTGGCTAAGGTAGCGGCCTGTGCAGCGGCGCTCGCCGGTCACGCTGTCGACCAGCTGCATCACACCCGAGCCGCGCACGCCCTCGCCCAGACCCAGCGCCATTTCCTGCACCACAAGGCCCAGACCGGCATCCACCGGCGCGCCCTTGGCCTGCCGCAAGAGCCGCGCGGTCGTGCCCTGCCAGGCCCGCGCCATAGAGCGCAGCACCTCGATCAGCTGTGCGGCAGTGTCCTGCGGAAACGGCTCTTCGATTTCTGATTCATAGGCGGCCAGCGCCTGTCCCACGGCGATCACCGGGTCGTCGTCGATGTCGTCGAAAAGATCGGGGTCGATGCGCGCGACATGCACCGCGTAGGATTGTACGAAACGCACGTATAGCTTGGCCGCGGCGGTCTTGCCGATCCGGTCGGACAGATCGGCATAGCGCGCGTCATTCATCCCGATATTGAGAACCGCGCCCGGCCCGCCCCAATCGGGGTCCTCGGACGAGGGTCGCACGCACAGCACCGCACCGCCATCAAACGGGGACAGCAGGTGGTCGATATCCAGCGTCTCACCAGCGGCGATGGCGCGCACGGTGTCAAAGGACAGCGCCGTGGTGCGCGGCACCGGCAAATCCAGCCGAACAAGCCGCTGCAGACACTTGGCGCGCCCGCCATGCGTGTCGGCCGAAATCGGCGCATCCGGGGTGACCGGGGTTATATGATCTATACTGTGCTGCACTGCGGCATCCTGTCGTTCGCGGGCAGAATACGCAAGCCAATTGATTGCGCAAGGACTTGTAATGTTTCCGTTACAATAGGCCGCGTCAGGCGTGCCTACCCGTCAAGCCGGGTGAGGTCTGCGGCCTGAAGACAGATCTGACGGATCGTGAACAGCAGATTTAGCCGGTTGCGCCGCAAGACCTGCTTGTCGGAATTGATCTGCACCGCCTCGAAGAAGGCGTCGATCGGCCCGCGCAACGCGGCCATGGCGGCCATCGCGGTGGCGAAATCCTCTGCCTCATTGGCGGCGGCGATCTTGTTTTCCGCCTCTTCAAGCGCTGTGAACAGCGCCCTTTCCGCAGGGTCCTCGGCATATTGGGGATCGGCGCCATAGGAATATTCCACGCCGTCTTTTTCCTCGGCTTGGCTCAGAATGTTGTTGGCGCGTTTAAAGCCCTGCACCAGGTTCTCGCCCTCGTCAGTATCGAGCACCGATTGCAACGCCCGCGCCCGCGCTGCGATCAACGCAAAATCATCGCCCCCGCCAAGGCCAAGGCAGGCGTCGATCACATCATGGCGAATGCCCTCGTCGCGCAGATGCACCTTCAGGCGGTCATGGAAGAAGGACAGGAGGTCATCACGCTTTTCCTCGTGAGCCCCGTCCATAAACGGTGCCAGTGTTGCGGTATCGCGCAGGGCCATGTGACTGTCGATCAGGTCCTTCAACCCAAATCTCAACCCGTTCCCCAACACCAATCGGATAACCCCCAAGGCAGCGCGGCGCAGGGCGTAGGGGTCTTTGGAGCCGGTGGGTTTTTCGTCAATCGCCCAGAATCCTGTCAGCGTGTCGATCTTGTCGGCCAGCGCCACCGCAACGGATACGGGCCGTGACGGGACCGCATCAGAGGGTCCAAGCGGAGAATAATGCTCTTCACAGGCCGCTGCCACATCCTCGGACAGGCCCTGTTCAAGCGCGTAATACCGCCCCATCAGCCCCTGCAATTCGGGAAACTCGCCAACCATTTCCGATTGCAGATCGGCCTTGGCGACGCGCGCCGCCTCTGCCGCCATGGCGGGATCTGCGCCCACCAGCGGCGCGATCTCTTGTGCCAGCGCCTCGATCCGCGCGATGCGGTCGGCTTGACTGCCCAGCTTGTTATGAAAGGTCACGTCGCGCAGCCCCGCGCCCATGCCCTGCAGCCCCGCATCACGCACGGTGCGCAGGTCGTTTTCCCAAAAGAACTTGGCATCCGACAGCCGTGCCGACAGCACCTTTTGATTGCCCGACAGGATCGTCGCGCCGTGATCGACCGTTTCGCGATTGGCCACGGTGACAAACCGCTCGATCCGGCCCGTTTTGGGCGCCTTGACCGAGAAAAACTTCTGATGCTCTTTCATCGAGGTCTGCAAGACCTCGGGCGGCAGGTCCAAAAACTCGGCGTCGATCTGTCCCAGCAGCACGACGGGCCATTCCACCAGCCCCGCCACCTCGGCCAGCAGGCCCTTGTCCTCAACCACCTCCAGCCCGGCGGCAAAGGCCTGATTGGTGGCCTCCTGCCAGATATGCCGCGCGCGTTCCTCGGCATCCAGAATGACATGCGCGCGCTTGAGCTTGGCCGCGTAATCCTCGAACCCCGTGACGGAAAACCGCCCCGGCGCCATGAATCTGTGGCCCTCGGTCGTGTCACCGGCCTTGATCCCGTCCACCTCCATCGGCACCACGGTGGCCTCTCCTGCCTCATCCGTCAGGATGCACAGGATCGACTGCAAGGGGCGGACCCAGCGCAGGGTGCCAGTGCCCCAGCGCATCGATTTGGGCCAAGGAAAGTTGCGGATCACCTGTTCCAGCACCTCGGCCACGATCACGGGCGCGGGGCGGCCCGGCTTGGTGATCGTTGCGTAGTAAACCTGCCCTTTTTTCTCGTCGCGAATCTCAAGCGCGTCACGCGAGACCCCTGCCCCGCGCAAAAACCCCTCGATGGCCTTTTCGGGCGCATCGACGCGCGGGCCTTTGCGGTCTTCGCGCAGCGTCGGGCTTTCGCCGGTCAGCCCCTCGATGGCCAGCGTCAGACGGCGCGGCGTGGCAAAGCCCGCAGCGCCCGCATAGGTCAGCCCGGCCTCGACCAGACCATCGGTCACGCGCTTGCGCAGATCATCGGCGGCGCGCGCCTGCATGCGGGCCGGAATTTCCTCAGAGAAAAGCTCGATCAGCAGATCAGGCATCAGTTCTGCTCCTGCGCGGCGGGTGGGGTCGGACAGCCCTCGGGCACCGGATTGCCGTCAAACACGACCTCGCCGCATTCGTTGATCTGTTGCCAGACATAGCCGCGCCCATCCTCGGTGATGGCCACGATGCGGTCGATCCCGTACTGGATATCCTTGGTGCCCAGAAAGGCCAGCGCGCTGCCGTCTTCGAGTGCGGCGCCAACCTCTTGGGCGTCAAAACAGTCGAACCAATCGGGCGCGGTCAGCGGTTCTGCCCGCTCATAAGTCACATAGGTTTCCGTCAACATCGACAGGCTCATCTGGGTGGTGAAACAGGCGCGATACCGGATCGGCGAGCTGTCGGCGTCGATCCCCTCGAAATCCTCATAAAGCACCGGTTCAGGCTCTTGCGACACAAGCGAGGTCATCATCACATCCTCGGTGCCCGTCGCCTCGACAGGCTCGTAAAAGTGATAGACCTGCAGGTAATACATCGACACGCCGGCCGCGACGGCCGAAATCAAGATCACCAAGGCCAGAAACTTTCCCATTATGACTGCTCCGCTTCTGAAGGGGTATAGCCGCCTGCCTCGGTCGTCACGAAAGCATCGGCGCAGGCCTTGGCCAATGTGCGCACCCGCCCGATATAGGCTTGCCGCTCGGTCACGGAAATGACGCCGCGCGCGTCCAGCAGGTTAAAGATATGGCTGGCCTTGATGCATTGATCATAGGCCGGATGCGCCATCACGATACGGTGGCCGGTCTTGGGGTCATCGGCGGGCTGGCTCAGGATCGCGGCACATTCCGCCTCTGCCTCCTCGAAATGCCGCAAAAGCACCTCTGTGTCGGCCACGTCAAAGTTCCAGCGGCTGTATTCCTGCTCTGTCTGGCGGAATACGTCGCCGTATTTCAGCGCAATGGGCGCGTCGGGGTCGTTGTACGGCATGTCCATCACATGATCTATGCCCAGCACATACATCGCCAGCCGCTCCAGCCCGTAGGTCAGCTCACCCGACACAGGCGCGCAGTCATGCCCGCCGACCTGTTGGAAATAGGTGAACTGGCTCACCTCCATCCCGTCGCACCAGACCTCCCAGCCGAGGCCCCAAGCGCCCAGCGTCGGGCTTTCCCAGTCATCCTCGACAAAGCGGATGTCGTGCAGCTCCGCGTCGATACCGATCGCCTTGAGGCTACCCAGATAGAGGTCCTGCAAATCCGGCGGGCTGGGTTTGATCAGCACCTGATACTGGTAATAATGCTGCAGGCGGTTGGGGTTCTCGCCATAGCGCCCGTCGGTTGGCCGGCGCGAGGGCTGCACATAGGCGGCCGCCCATGGCTTGGACCCCAAGCTGCGCAGTGTCGTGGCGGGGTGAAAGGTGCCTGCGCCCACTTCCATATCGTAGGGCTGCATGATGGCACAGCCCTTGGCGGCCCAATAGGCCTGAAGCCTCAGGATGATCTCTTGAAAAGAGCGGGGAATATCGGGTCTGTCCGCCATGGTCTGCCTTTTGCTGGATCATTCCGGGGGTTTGCGCCCCTGCTTAGGCCGGTGGCACGGCAGGGTCAATCACGCGGCAGGCCATATTTTGGATGCACGTCCCGGCAGATTTGCTACAACGGCGTAACTGTTACGCCATAAGGCACTTTGGGCAAGGGCACTTCAATGACGCGCATATTTCTGTCGCTGGTTTTCATCATTCTTACCAACACATTACCGGCCACGGCCCAACAGACTGTTTTCATACAGATCGAGGCACAGCCAAGCCTCACGCGCGCTCAGGATAGTTTGCGCCAGTATGCCGCGCGGATTCAGGACGTGAAC
>CBFHML010000146.1:0-8601 GCA_965656855.1 Roseovarius sp. | reverse complement strand
CCTGCCTGCGCATGCGCTAGAGGAGGCCGTGTCGCTGGCCCATGCGCTGCCGGGGCTCGATGTGGTGGGGGGCACCGTGGTGCGCCTGGCAAAGCCGCATCCCGGCACGCTCTTTGGCAAGGGCAAAGTCGAGGAGCTGCGCGCGCTTGTCGAGGCGCAGGAGCTTGAACTGGTGCTGATCGACGGGCCGGTGACGCCCGTGCAGCAGCGAAATCTGGAAAAGGCGCTCAAGGTCAAGCTGTTGGACCGGACCGGGCTGATCCTTGAGATCTTCAGCGATCGTGCCGCGACGCGCGAGGGCGTGTTGCAGGTCGAGATGGCCGCGCTCAGCTATCAGCGCACGAGGCTGGTGCGCGCATGGACCCACCTTGAACGACAGCGCGGCGGGCTCGGGTTTGTCGGCGGCCCCGGCGAGACACAGATTGAGGCGGACAGGCGCGCCATCGACGATCAGCTGATCCGCCTGCGCCGACAGCTTGAAAAGGTCGCCAAGACGCGCGGATTGCACCGCGAGGCGCGCGCCAAGGTGCCGTTCCCCATCGTGGCGCTTGTGGGCTATACCAACGCCGGTAAATCCACGCTGTTCAACCGCCTGACCGGGGCGGATGTGATGGCCAAGGACATGCTCTTTGCCACGCTCGACCCCACGATGCGTAAAATCCAGCTACCGGGTGGCGGGCCGGAGGTGATCTTGTCGGACACGGTGGGGTTCATCAGCGATCTGCCGACCGAACTGGTCGCCGCGTTTCGTGCGACGCTCGAAGAGGTGACTGCGGCGGACCTGATCTGTCATGTACGCGATATCTCTCACCCCGAAAGCGAGGATCAGGCCGCAGATGTGCGCACCATCCTCGAGAGCCTTGGGGTGGTCGAAACCGTGCCGCAGATCGAGGTCTGGAACAAGATCGACCTATTGGCACCCGATGACCGGGTTCTGGTAGAAAACCGCGCTGCCCGCTCGGACCATGTACAGCTTTTGTCGGCTGTGACCGGCGAGGGGATGCAAACGCTCAGCGATGCGATCATCGCGCGGCTGGCTGGAACCACCCAGGTCGAGGTGATCACGCTTGGCTTTGATGCGGGGCGCAAGCGGGCTTGGCTGTTTGAAAAGGGTCTGGTCGAGGACGAGGCGCAAGACGAGACCGGCTATCGCCTGACTGTGCGCTGGAACGCGACGCAAAAAGCGCAGTTCGAGGGGCTATAGCCCCTCTGGTCTACGTCACCTGTCCGGCGACCCGGTCAAGCGTGGCTTTCAATTCGCCCTGTTCCATATTGTCGAATGGCAGATCCAAAAGCGCCTCGACCCGGCGGTTCAAAAGATCATAGGCGTCGCGCATCGCCTGTTCCTGATCGGCCTCAGAGGCCGTGGTCGGATCGGGCATGGGCCAGTGTGTCATGACCGGTGCGCCGGGCCATTCAGGCTGTGATGCCTCTGCGGCGGCATCGCAGACGGTGATAACGATATCCATCATGGGCGCATCGTCGCCGGCATACTCATCCCATCCCTGAGATTCGAGCGGCAGAATATCGTATTCTTTTTCCTCAAGGATTTTGAGCGCATGGGGGTCCACCTTGCCGGTGGGCGAGCGCCCCGCCGAGAAGGCGCGGATGCCCTGCATCATGCCCTCTTCGTTGAGGATGGTTTCCAAAAGGATCGAGCGGGCCGAGTTACCGGTGCCAAGACAAAGAATATTCATGCCTCAGGCGTAGCCGAGGCAGGTAAATCTTTCAAGACTGTAACGGGTCTTACAACCCGGCGCTGTCGCTCAGAACCAGCTCTGGAGTCCGCGCGATGCGCCCGAGATATCCTGACCCAGACCATCAACTGTGGCACAGCCCGATAGGACCGCGATCAGCGCGACAAGGGCAATCTTCTTCATGTGAACCAGCCTCGATTTAGTGGTTATGCTTGTTTGCATTTATTTTTTCGCCTCAGACCACCAGACCGTGGGGAGAAACCAGATGCCGTCCCCATAAACCGGAAGTCGCTCACGAGGATAGGCAAGATCCGCGCTGTGGGCAATGCGGCCAATGGAATACTGGTGAATCGGTATGACATAGCGACCGGAAATCAACACCCGGTCCAGCGCCCGCACTGCGGCGGTGAACCCCTCACGACTGTCGGCTGACAGCATTTCGGCGATCATCGCCTCGGCTGCGGGTGATTTCATCCCCATCAGATTGCGGCTGCCGGGCTGGTCGGCATAGGCGGCCCCCCAGTAATAGCTTTGCTCGTTGCCGGGGCTGAGCGAAAAGGCGCGGCGAAAGAAGGTCATGTCGAAATCGAAATTCCGTTCGCGCTCTGCATATTGGGCGCTGTCGGTGGTCTCGATATTCAGTGTGATGCCCAGACGTTCGAGCGCCTGACCGTAGATCTGCATGTAGGCTGTGGCCTGCTGGATCAGCCCGTCTTGCCGCAAGAGCACGTTAAGCTCGAACGGCTCTCCCGCGGCATCACGCAACACACCGTCCACGACCTGCAAGCCCGCGTCGTTCAAAAGCTGCATCGCGGTGCGGATGTTGCCGCGGTTGCGCTTGCTCCCGTCGCTTTGGGGCAGGGCGTAGCCATCAAGCGCGTCGGGGTGCAGCTCCTGCGCGAAGGGCTCTAGCAATTCACGCACGCGGCCCGTGGCGGGGCCGTCGCGCATCCCCAGCTCGGACCCCGAGAAATAGGATGTGATGCGCGGCTGCCGCCCGCCGGTGAGCGCATCGTTGATGAACTCAAAATTGAACGCGTGGATTAGCGCATCGCGCACCCGCCAGTCATCCAGCGGCGCGCGGCGGGTGTTAAAAACAAAGCCGGTCATGCCCGACGGCTTGGCGTGTGGGATCTCTGACAGCTCCACGCGCCCATCCCTTACGGCGGGGAAATCATACTGGGTCGCCCAAGCCTCGGCGTTCAGCTCCCGGACATAAGAGACAGCCCCGGCCTTGAACGCCTCTTTTAGCACGCCCTCGTCGCCATAAAATTCGATCCTGATTTCATCGACATTATGGGTGCCGCGCCGAAACGGTAGCAATGCGCCCCAATACTCCGGGTTGCGTTTCAAGGTGATATGCCGCCCGACCTCGTAATCGGCGACCATATAGGGGGCAGACCCGATGGGGATGTCATCAATCGGGGCATCGGCAAAATCCTTGCCCTCCCATTGGGCCTTTTTCAGAATCGGGCGCATCCCGGCAATAAGCGCCAGCTCACGGTCCACCGTGTTAAAGGTGAGCCGCACAGAGCGCGGTCCCGTGGCCTCGATCCGGTCGACCTTTTGCCAAAAGCCGCGATAGCGGCCGTGGCCTTGGGTACCGATGGTTTCATAGGACCAGATGATGTCCTCGACCGTGACGGGGCTGCCATCCGCGAATCGGGCCTCGGGGCGCAGGGTGAATTCTACCCATTCCCGGTCTGGTCCGGTCTCGACCGATTCGGCCAAAAGACCGTAAAGTGTGAACGGCTCGTCGTAGGATCGGCCCATAAGCGACTCGTGTGTGAGGTGCCGAAGCTGCCACGGAACGTCCCCTTTCTGGATGAACGGGTTGAGGCTGTCGAAGCCGCCGACATTGCCGGTGACCACCCGTCCGCCGGTTGGCGCGTGTGGATTGGCATAGGGCAGGGACACAAAATCCGGTGGCAGGGCAGGGTCGCCATACATAGCTATGCCATGACGCGGCTCTGCTGCCGCCGAGAGCGCTGTCATCAGCGCCCCGCATAGCGCAACGAGACGCAGCGCTGAGTGGAAAAAAACTGGTTTCATATGGGCAACAATCCTGCTCGGCCCTTCTTTGTCTGGTAGGGAAGGTAAAGATCCGTTGACGCCTTTTCAAACTTTTAACTTGGAAGGTCACGGTGAATTGCTTATAAAGGGGTCACTGCTCGATAGGTTTCTTGCCTGTATGAAACCTGCCTCAATAACTTAACGCCGGCCTTGTGCCGGCGTTTTTTTTTGGCAGTTCAGCCTTGATGACAAGGGGTCGCAGCCGGATCGTGCACAGCGATTTTGCGCGCCCGTATCGCTGTCATGCGGGGGATGCGAATCTGCTATCTGTATTTGGAATCGGCATTTAACTTCAGCGCGCTGCATGGCAGCATTCAGGCAAACCATCTCAAGGAGTGTGAAATGTCGGTAAAGGGAAAAACCGCTGTCGTCACGGGCTCGACCTCTGGGATCGGGCTTGGAATCGCGAGGTCCCTGGCAGAGGCCGGGGCCGATATCGTGCTGAACGGGCGCAGCGAGACCGATGAGGCCCGGGCGCACCGTGATGAGATCGCCAAGGACTATGGGGTCAAGGTACAGTTGATCACTGGCGATCTGAGCGATCCCGAGACCTGTCATGCCGTGATTGCCGAGGCGGGCGCCTGCGATATCCTCGTGAATAACGCCGGGATACAGCATGTCGCCGCGATCCCCGAGTTTCCGCGTGAAAAATGGGACCAAATCCTTGCGGTCAACCTGAGTTCCGCCTTTCACACCACCGCCGCCGCCTTGCCGCTGATGCGCGCGGCGGGCTGGGGCCGGGTGATCAATATCTCAAGCGCGCACGGGCTGACCGCCAGCCCCTATAAATCGGCCTATGTCGCGGCCAAGCACGGGCTGATCGGCCTGAGCAAGGTCACGGCACTGGAAACCGCCCAAGAGCCGATCACCTGCAACGCCATCTGTCCCGGCTATGTCATGACCCCGCTGGTCGAATCGCAGATCCCCGACACGATGGAAAAATACGGCATGGGCCGCGACGAGGTGATCCGCGACGTCCTGCTGGAGCGTCAACCGTCCAAGGAGATGGCCACGGTCGAGCAGATGGGCGGCACCGTGGTGTTTTTGTGCTCGCCAGCGGCGGATCAGATCACCGGCACGTCGATCAGCGTGGATGGCGGTTGGACGGCGATTTGATCGGCATAGCGCGATAAACGATCTAGATTTGTGGGTTTTCAAAGGGTGATGCGGTGACAGAAAAGAAACGGATCAACCTTGGCCTGCAGGGTGGGGGCGCGCATGGCGCCTTTACCTGGGGTGTTCTGGACAGGCTGCTTGAGGACGACAGGCTAGAGATAGCTGGCATTTCCGGCACCTCTGCCGGCGCGCTGAACGGGGCGGCGTATAAATCGGGTTGGATGGCGAATGGCCGTGAGGGCGCGCGCGAAAATCTCGACTGGCTCTGGTCGCGCATGGGCGCCATCGGGGACATGCGGATGCCGCATTGGATGACCGGCGTTCTGCCCGGCATGGGGGCGATCAGCGACGCGATCGAATTGTCGCCCCCCTACATGATGGCCGACGCGATGAGCCGCATGGTCTCGCCCTATGCCTATGGCCCATTCTATACCAACCCGCTGCAGGGCATCGTCGAAGAGTTCTCGTATGACCGGGTCTGCGACGCGGCTGGCCCCAAGTTTTTTGTTGGTGCCACGAATGTGCATGACGGCAAGATCCGCATTTTTGCCGGGGATGATATCACCACCCAGAGCCTGCTTGCCTCTGCCTGTTTGCCTACGATGTTTCAGGCGGTGCAGATTGGCGAGGCGCATTACTGGGACGGGGGCTATGCCGGAAATCCCGCGCTTTTCCCGCTGTTCGAGAGGGATTTGCCGCCTGATATCGTGGTGGTGAATATCAACCCGCTGCATCGCCCCGATGTGCCGACCACCGTGCAGGATATTCAGAATCGGATCAACGAGATCAGCTTTAACGCGTCTTTGTTGCGCGAGATGCGCGCGATCAACCTCGCGCAGGAACTGTTGCAAAGCGGCGCGGTCAAGGACGGCGCGATGAAGCAGGTGCATATGCACATGATCGCCGATGATGAGTTGATGCGCGATTTGTCCGTCGCGACCAAGCTGGTGCCGACACCCTATGTTCTGGGCAAGCTGAAAGAGGCGGGGCGGCAGGCCGCGGATCAGTTCCTAGCCGCGCATTGGGATGATCTTAACACGCGTGGCACCGTCGACATGGCCAGCACCTACGGGTGATCAGACCTCACGCGGGGGACTGCCGGGAATAACGAGCCCGGCAGAGATAACCAGCTTGGCGGCTTCTTCGATGCTCATGTCCAGTTCGACCACGTCTTCGCGCGGAAAGAACAGCAAAAAACCCGAGGTCGGGTTGGGCGTTGTGGGCACAAAGACCGACAACAATTCGCCACTGACCTGCGCCTTTTCCAGCACTTCGCCGCGCGCATTGGTCGAGATAAAGCCGATGGCCCAAATCCCCTTGCGCGGATATTCCACCAGACAGGCCTTTTCAAAGCTGCGCTCGGATTGGGCAAAGACCGTCTCGGCGATCTGTTTGACGCCTGAATAGATCGACCGGACCACCGGCATCCGATCGACAAAGGATTCCGCAAAGCGGATCATCGAGCGGCCGATCAGCCCCTTAGCGATCCAGCCCACAAAGATCGTGAAGAGCAGAAAGACGATAACGCCCACGCCGCGGATGTTGATATTGATCCAGCCCGCATCGGCAGGGCTGTCATAGCCAAGGATATAGCGGTTGACGATATATTCGGGCTGATAGGTTTCCGGCACAAAAGGCAGAACAAAGCCATCGACCCAGCCGATCAGGGTCCAGATCAGCCAGACAGTCAGGCCGACCGGGGCGATCACGATAACGCCGGTCAGAAAGCTGGTGCGCAGGCCGGAAAAACGGCCCGGGCGCTTGGGTTGTGGCGGGTCTTCGTCGAAAGGGGTGTTCATACAGCTCTGCCGTTGCGGTTCTGTTGGTATCTAAGCGCATTGAGGCACAGTCACAATGCACAACCGCATGACAATGACCACTTACCGCAGCATGGTGAGCGACTTGGCTATTTTAGCGGCAAGCCGGGCGTTGTTGACCACAAGGGCGATATTCGCGGCAAGCGATGCGCCCTTGGTCAGATCACCTATCCGGGCCAGCAAATAGGGGGTCAGCGGCTTGCCGGTGATGCCTTGGGCGTCGGCCTCTGAGATGGCCTGCGCGATCAGCGGTGCGAGTGTCGCGTGGGGGATTTCTTGGGCAATGGGAATCGGATTGGCGATGAGTTGCCCGCCCGGTACGCCCAAAGCGGCGCGCATCAGGTGCGCGCGGGCAATCGTGTCGGCATCATCCATGCGCAACGGGGCTGTCAGATCGCAGGTGGCAGACCAGAAGGCAGGCAAGCTGTCCTGCCCATAGGCGATGACCGGCACGCCAAGCGTTTCCAGCACCTCAAGGGTTTTGGGCAGATCAAGGATCGCCTTGGCCCCCGCACAGACCACCGTGACGGGTGTTTGCGCCAGTTCCTGCAAATCGGCGGAGATGTCAAAACTGTGGTCTGCCCCGCGATGCACACCGCCGATCCCACCCGTGGCAAAGACGGCGATGCCAGCGGCATGTGCCGCGATCATCGTGGCCGCAACCGTGGTGGAGCCGGTGCCGCCGCGCGCCAGACACACGGCAAGATCGGCGCGGCTGAGCTTGGCCACATCTCTGGCATTGGCCAGCCTGTCCAGCTGTGCGGGCGTCAGCCCGATGCACAGCGCTCCATCCATGACCGCAATGGTGGCGGGCACGGCGCCGGTCTGTCGCACGGCGGCCTCGACCAGCAGGGCGGTGTCGCGGTTTTGTGGGAATGGCATGCCATGCGTGATGATGGTGCTTTCCAGCGCCACAAGGGGCAGACCGGCCTCTTGGGCCTCGGCCACCTCGGGCGAAAACTGCAGGGGCAGGGGAGAGGGAATGGCACGCCTCCTTTTATCAGCGATGTGTTGCGGGACATTAAGACCGGTTGGACGGTGCTGACAACGGCCATGCCATTGCGCGCGACGCTGGACAAGAGCGGGGCAGGGCACGTATCCACGCCAAAACCACCGCAATCGGAGCAAGCCGCGCGTGAAGACCCGTCGCCTGATGATCGTCGCAATCGTGCTGCTGCTGGCCGCGATCGCCGCAAATGTGCCGCGCGCGTGGTTCTTTGGCGTCTCGGCGCAGGAGCGGACCTCGCAGGTGCTGTCGGAGTTCATCAACCTTGGCAGCGATCCGCCCGAAAGCCTCATCAAGGCGGACTGGCTTGTGCGCAACGAGCGGCTGAAACTGTTGCGTGAAAGGCGGCTGGCCCATGTGCCGCCAGACCTGATCACAGTCTATGCCGAGGATCTGGGGATCACCGAGGCCGCGTTGCGCGCGCGGCTGACAGACCCGGTAAAGGATGACCCGTTCGAGACCGCCCACGCGGCGCTGATCCTGCCGCAAGACGCGCCGCATGGGCAAAACAATGCTCTGTCATGGGCCTATGCTGCATCGGTTCTGCCAGAGGGACCAGCGCCGCAGGATTGCGGGCTATGGCTCGTTGTGTGGGACGCGGATGGGTGGTTTTACGCGCCCTTGGGCACAGCGCGGGCAGAGCGGTTGTTACAGGCCGCAATGCCAAAACGCGCGCCGCTATTCCTGCAAGGGGCGCCACGCTGCTGATCGGCTCTTGCCAACCCCATGAGAGGCGCATATATGCGCGTCATTCAATCCCGCAGGCATGGGCGGGCTGATCGGGGGAGACATCCCCGGCGGTCCACCGGTTGAAGCATACGCTTCTCACCCCGTACCGAGGCGAAAACCGGAAAGGATATAGACTATGGCTCTTCCTGAGTTCTCGATGCGT
>CBFHML010000145.1:0-21226 GCA_965656855.1 Roseovarius sp. | reverse complement strand
TCTTTTGATGTTCCGGGCTTCTTGTTCATCTTCGCTCCTTAAAGGCTACGATGAACCAGAAACCCTCCGTTGTTCAAATCATCAAATCTGTCCCAAAGGCGCTGACGTCAGACAAGTGTGCAGACAGCGCACAAATCTGGGCTTACCAAACTGCTGCCGGACGGCCGCTGGTACTCTGCGCGAATAGTAGAAGGTGCCGCGTTTGGAGAAGAGATAGTGGTTTGAGTGGTCTACCATGTGGTCTACCCGTTTGTTGAGCAAGAATAAAAATCCTTGCCAATCAAGACGTTAGAGCGTGAACCTTGGACCTTTGTGGAGCGGGTAGCGGGAATCGAACCCGCGCGTTCAGCTTGGGAAGCTGACAGGCTGCCATTACATCATACCCGCATCTGTCCTCACGAATACGCCTCTGATCTGGGCCGTGCAAGCCAAATTCGGCCCGGTTGTTCGGGTCTGGCGGCACGATGCCTGTCTCTGCGTCACCCGGGGGGTCGACTTGCGATTGTGGCTGCGCGCTATAGGTTATACGCCTGATCGACATGCAAAAGGGGCTGTGCCCCAGCGTGACATAAAGCAAAGGTGGATATGGCCGAAGGCGCCCGGAATACGGACGAAACAGGCCCGGCCCCAGAGCCGGACATCGCAGGAGCACAGCTTGATGCGCTCATCGCCTGTCCGACCTGCGATCTGGTCTATACCGTTCCCCGCCTCAGCCCTCAGGATCGCGCCGTCTGCGCGCGATGTCACACCGTTCTGATCGCGCCACGCCGCAAGGCGGGCAAGCAGCTCATTGCGCTGGCGCTGACCGTGCTGATCCTGATTGTCGCGGCCTGTCTCTTTCCGTTTCTGTCCATCGGCGCGGGGGGCGTAAAACAAAATGCGTCGATCCTTGGCACGGCGTTTGCCTTTTCCGGCACCTATGCGCTGTTGTCGATCGCGGTGCTCTTTTTCATCGTGGTCATTCCCGCGGCGCGGCTTTGCCTTTTGATTTATGTGCTGGCGCCGATCATCCGCGACCGGCCACCGGCCCCATATGCGAAAAGGGCGTTTGCCCTGTCCGAGGACCTTTTGCCGTGGTCCATGGCGGAAATCTTTGCGCTTGGATGTGCCGTGGCCTTGGTAAAGCTCAGCGATATGGCCGATGTCGTCTTTGGGCCGGCGGCATGGATCTTTGCCATTCTGGTGGTGCTTGTTGTCGCCACCGACCGTCTTATGTGCAGGTATTCAATATGGAAGTCGCTGGAGAGTTGAAATCCGCCCGTCAGATGGGTTTGGTTGGCTGCACGCAATGCATGCGTGTCTGTTCGCGTGGGACACCGACATGCCCGCGGTGTGAGGCTGCGCTTAGCTCTCGTGACAGACTATCGCTGCAAAGGGTCTGGGCGTGGTGGCTGCTTGGTCTTGCGTGTTATGTGCCCGCCAATCTTTATCCGATGCTAGAGACGCGCACGCTGGTATCGACCCAAAGCGACACGATTGTGGGGGGCGCAGTGGATCTGGCGCATCACGGTGCCTATGGCGTGGCTGCGATCATCCTGATTGCCAGCGTTGTCATCCCGATGGGCAAGTTCATCGCGATTGCCGGGCTTGCCATCGGTGTGCGCCACGGGCCGCAGATTTCAGACCGAAGCCGGCATGTCGTTTATGAGGTGGTGGAATACATCGGCCGGTGGTCGATGATCGACGTCTTCGTGGTTGCCATTCTGTCCTCATTGGTTCAGCTTCAGGCGCTCGCGTCGATCACACCCGGACGGGCGAGCCTGTTTTTTGCCCTGTCCGTGATCTTTACCATGCTCTCGGCACAAAGCTTTGACAGCCGCCTGATCTGGGACAGCGATCCCGACGAAACAGCACCGAGGCCGATGCCCGGTGGAAAGGATGCAAACGCGTGACCAGCCCGACAGACCCACCCCCGGCCCCCGTGGTCGCCCGTGGCGGCGGCGCCAAGCGTAGCATTTCGCTCGTTTGGATCGTGCCCGTGGTGGCGCTTTTGGCGGTGCTTTTCATTGCGTTTCGCGCCTATTCGGATCGTGGGCCGCTGATCGAGATCAGCTTTGAGAACGCCGCCGGGGTAAAGGCGGATACCACCGAGCTGCGCTACCGTGACGTGCGTGTCGGATTGGTCGAAGACGTGGCCTTTACCGATGGGCTGGACCGGGTGCTGGTGTCGGTGCGCGTGGACAAGGATGTGGCGCCTTTCATCGACGAAAACGCAAAATTCTGGGTGGTCCGACCACAGGTCTCGGCACAGGGGGTCAGTGGGCTGAACACTGTTCTGTCGGGCGTCTACATCGAAGGCTTCTGGGATACCGAGGCCGGAGAGAGGGAAGACAGGTTCGCCGGTCTTGCCGATGCGCCGCTGGAACGGCAGGGGCAAGAAGGGCTGCGCCTTACGTTCCGGGCTGCAGGTCGTGCCTCGCTCATGGAAGATACGCCGATACTGTATCGGGGTGTGACCGTGGGGCGTGTCGGACAGCCCTCTATCACCGAGGATGGCGGATCTGCACAGGCAGAGGCCGTGATATTCGAGCCGCATGGCCGGCTTATTTCTTCTTCGACCCGGTTCTGGGATGCGTCCGGCTTTTCGCTGTCGCTTGGGCCGGGCGGCGCGGCGCTTGATTTCAGTTCTGTCGCCTCGTTGGTGTCTGGCGGTGTCACATTCGAGACTATGATTTCAGGTGGCCAGCCGGTCGAGCCGGGACATAGCTTTGTTGTCTATCCCGAGGAAGAAGCGGCGCGCACCAGCCTCTTTTCCGGTTCTGATGGCGACGTGCTGAACCTGTCGGTCGTGTTCAACGAGAATATCACAGGCCTGTCGCCCGAAGCGTCGGTCGAACTCAACGGGCTGGAGATCGGAGAGGTCACAACGCTGAATGGCCTGATCGACCCTGACCAATTCGGCGACAACCGCGTGCGCCTTGTCGCCACGCTGGCGATCCGGCCCGGGCGTCTTGGTCTGGATGCGCAGGATGCAAGCCGCGAAGAGGCGCTGGAGTATCTGCGCGACCGCGTAGAGACGGGGTTGCGCGCGCGCTTGGCGTCTGCCTCTATTCTGACGGGTGGTCTCAAGATCGAACTCGTGCAGGTGGCTGATGCCCCACCGGCAGACCTGCGTCGGTCAGAGCAGGGCAACCTCTACCTGCCGACCACGGATAGCGAGATTGCCGATGTGTCCGCCACTGCCCAAGGCGTTTTCGAGCGTATCAATGCCCTGCCCATCGAAGAGGTGATGGTGTCAGCCACGGAGCTGTTCGAATCTGCCCGTCGCCTGATCGAAAGCGATGACATGCGGCAGGTGCCTGAAAACCTCAACGGGCTGCTGGGCGACGCGCGCAACGTCGTGGGCTCGCAAGAGGTGCAGGCGCTGCCCGACCAATTGGCGGGCCTTGTGCAAGAGCTTGACGCGACGGTGCGAGATTTCAACGAGGCGGCCCTCGTGGATCGTCTGAGTGACGTAGCCGAAGCCGCGACGCAGGCCGCAAGCGGTGTAAGTGCCTCGGTCGAGGGGGTTCCCGAACTGGTCGAGCGGCTCAATGCCGTGGCGGCCAAGGCCGAAACCGTGGAGATTCAAGAGCTTGCCGATGAGCTGACAGGGCTTGTGGCCTCTGCCGATGCGCTGATTGCGTCCGAGGATACACGCGCGCTGCCCGGGCGGCTCAATAGTGCGCTGGACGAGTTGACCGCAGTGATGGCGGACCTGCGCGAGGGCGGTGTTGTTGATAACGCGGTTTCCGCGCTCGATAGCGCCAGTGACGCCGCCGACACCATCGCCGAGGCGGGCCGGGATCTACCCGGTCTGATTGAGCAGGCGCGCGGCGTGCTGGCGCGTGCCAATACCACGCTCGAAGGCTATCAGGCTGGTGGTGGTCTGGGCCGTGATGCCCGCAGCGCGCTGATCGAGGTGCAAAAGGCCGCCAAGGCCGTCGCCTCGCTGGCCCGCGCCATCGAACGCAATCCAAATTCGCTGCTGACAGGACGCTAAATATCATGACGCGACCCATTTCGATAATCGCCATTCTTTGTGCCTCTGTGCTTACCGCGTGCGGCGCGGTGGACAGCCGCGTGGCTATCCCGAAACTTCAGACTGAGGAACGTGAGCGCATCGCGTATGCCTCTGTGTCGCTGCGCGAGGTGTCCTTGCCCAGCTATGCGGCCTCTGAGGATATCTATGTGTCGGGCGAGGACGGGCTGCTAAGCCCGAGCGAGGGGCTTTTGTGGGCTGATGATCCCAGCCGCGCGATCACGCTGGAACTGTCCCGGCATCTGGCGCAGATCACCAGTGCCCAAGTCGCGTCAGAGCCGTGGCCCTTCGCGGATTATGCAGAGGTCGAGGTGGAATTGCGGGTGGAAACGATGCTGCCTGGGGCCGACAATGTCTATCGCCTGACCGGTCAGTATTTCATCGCACCCGAAGAGGGGCGCGACCGCGCGCGGCTCTTTGATCTGGCCGTGCCGATTGCCGCCCCCGGCCCGGCGGGGATTGCCGCTGCACGCGGGCAGGCGGTGCAGGATCTTGCGCTTGATATCGCGCGCAACGGGCTGCGCTAGGCACCGTTTGCCCGGTCCATCGGCACGGGTTTGTCCAATGGCAAGCCGCCTGTTTCGGCCAAAAGGGTGATCACCTCGTCGACGCCGTCGCCATGCCGCAGGCGGGCAAAGACAACGGGGCGGTTGCCGCGCATCCGGGCGGCATCGCGTGCCATCACCTCTAGGCTGGCGCCCACATGCGGTGCCAGATCGGTCTTGTTGATGACGAGGATATCCGACCGCGTGATCGCCGGGCCGCCCTTGCGCGGGATCTCTTCGCCTGCGGCCACGTCGATCACGTAAATCGTCAGGTCCGCCAGTTCCGGGCTGAATGTGGCCGACAGATTGTCACCGCCGCTTTCGATCAGCACCGCCTCTACATCCGGGTGCAGCGCCACCATCCGGTCCACCGCTGCCAGATTGATCGACGCATCTTCGCGGATTGCGGTATGCGGGCAGCCGCCTGTCTCTACCCCGATCACACGGTCGGAGGGCAGTACCTGCATCCGCATCAGCGCCTCGGCATCCTCTTGCGTGTAAATGTCGTTGGTGATGACCCCGATCGACAGCCGGTCGCGCAATGCCTCGCATAGCCGAGCCGTGAGCGTCGTTTTGCCCGCGCCTACGGGGCCGCCTATTCCGATGCGCAGAGGGCCGTTTTGCGGGGTGTTTGTGGTCATGTGCGAAAAATCCTCGAATATTGCGTTTCATGTCGCATCGCCGCGATATCACCGGCAAAGACCGCGCCGCCAAGCTGATCGAGATCACCATGCGCGGTGTCTTCGGCCAGCTGAAGGCAGAAGGGCGCGAGCCGCGCGATAATCTCTTGCCCGCCGGTCTGCCCCACCGGGCCAAGCCGCATGCCGACTGAGGCCAGATTGGCCACGAATGCCTGTAGAAACATCTGCGCTGTCAGGATCTGTGGCAGGTCTTCGACCCGCGCGGCGCGCCCGACCGCCACAGGATAGCACAGTGCCACATCGTCCCTGTCTCCAAGCGCGCTTGTAATCTTGGCAAAGGCCGCGCCCATTTCCTGCGTTTCGCGCCGCCGCTCAGCGGTGCCTGCAAGTGCGCGGGCGGTGGCCTCCACCTCGGTCAGGGCGTCTTGGGTTTCCGCCTTCCATGCCGCCGCCAGCAGGATTGCATCATTGCGCCCCGCCCCGTGACAAAGAACATCGCCGATCCAGCGTTCCAGTCGTTCGGCATCGACCTCGGCACCTTGTGTGATTTCGTGTTCCAGCCCATGGCTGAAATGAAAGCCGCCCACGGGAAAGGCCGGTGAAAACCACCGCGCCAGTGTCAGGATCTGTGCCTCAGTGGCTGTGGCCATGGGTCCGTCCCATCCCGTATGCTCCGCCCTCGGGGGTGAAAGGCTCGCAGACCTCGCGCAGCTCTGCACCCAGACGACCCAGCATGTCCTGCAACACATGATCGCGCTGAATTAGCAGCCTCTCCGGCTCGATCTGGCAGGGCGTATGCCGGTTGCCGATATGCCATGCCAGCCGGGTCATATCCGGTGCGGTGATCTCCAGCAGATCCTCATGGGCGGGGATAACGGCCACGCGCCGCCCGTCATCCAGCACAAAGGCATCTCCGCCATTCAGCGAGGTGGTTTTTTCAAGGTTTACCAGAAACCTGATCCCCTCATCGGTGACCAGCACCTTGCGGCGCAGGAACCTGTCCTCATAGCTGAGCGAAACGGTGGCATCCGCGCTTGTTGCCTCGCGCTCCACGCTAAGGGCGGCGGGCAGGGTTTCGGTGGTCTGTGTCATCGCGGCGCCCCCGCAATCCTGTTTCTCAGGCTTTGCATAGCGTATCCCCTTTGTGTCCCTCAGAACATGAAATATCGCTGCGCCATCGGCAACTCGGCTGCGGGCTGACAGGTCAGCAGCTCGCCATCGGCGCGCACATCATAGGTTTCGGGATCGACCTCCACCTTTGGGCAGGCATCATTCAGGATGAGATCCGCCTTGCCGATATCGCGGCATTTGCGCACCTCGACCGTATCTTTGCCAAGGCCCAAAGAGCCACCCAAGCCCGCCGCCTGCGCGGCTTGGCTCACGAACATCACGGCAGAGCGTTCGACCGATTTGCCGTAAGCCGCGAACATGGGCCGCGAATAGACCGGCTGTGGCGTCGGGATCGATGCGTTGGGGTCGCCCATCTGCGCACAGGCGATAGAGCCGCCAAGCAGCACCATTTCCGTTTTCACCCCGAAAAACGCTGGGTTCCACAGGACCAGATCGGCGCGCTTGCCCACCTCGATGCTGCCGATTTCGTGGCTCATGCCGTGGGCGATAGCCGGGTTGATGGTGTATTTCGCGATATAGCGCCGCGCGCGGAGGTTGTCGTTTTCGCCCGCCTCACCGCTCAGCCGCCCGCGCTGTTTCTTCATCTTGTCGGCGGTTTGCCAGGTTCGGATGATGACCTCGCCCACGCGCCCCATCGCCTGACTGTCGCTGGCGATGATGGAAAACGCCCCCATGTCGTGCAGGATGTCTTCGGCTGCGATTGTCTCGCGCCGGATCCTGCTTTCGGCAAAGGCCACGTCCTCGGGAATCGATTTGTCGAGATGGTGACAGACCATGAGCATGTCCAGGTGCTCTTCGAGCGTGTTGACGGTGAAAGGCCGCGTCGGGTTGGTCGAGGATGGCAGCACATGCGCCTCGCCACAGATCTTGATGATGTCCGGTGCATGCCCGCCACCTGCGCCTTCTGTGTGAAAGGCGTGAATGGTCCGGCCCTTGATGGCCGCGACGGTGTTTTCCACGAACCCGCTTTCGTTGAGCGTGTCGGTGTGGATCATCACTTGCACGTCCATATCGTCTGCCACGCTCAGGCAGCAATCAATGGCGCCGGGGGTGGTGCCCCAGTCCTCGTGCAATTTCATGGCACAGGCCCCTGCCTCGACCATCTCGACAAGAGCGGCTGGCTGGCTTGCATTGCCCTTGCAGGACAGGCCGAAATTCATCGGAAATGCATCCAGTGACTGCATCATGCGCCCGATATGCCAGCTGCCGGGGGTGCACGTCGTGGCAAGCGAGCCATGCGCGGGGCCGGTGCCGCCGCCCAGCATTGTCGTGATGCCCGAATGCAGCGCATCTTCGATCTGTTGCGGGCAGATGAAATGAATATGGCTGTCGAAACCACCTGCGGTCAGGATCTTGCCCTCGCCTGCGATGATCTCTGTTCCCGGCCCGATAACGATATCGACACCGGGTTGCGTGTCGGGGTTGCCTGCCTTGCCGATGGCGGCGATGCGCCCGTCGCGCAGGCCCACATCGGCCTTGAACACGCCTGAATGATCCAGGATCAGCGCATTGGTGAGGACGGTGTCCATCGCGCCGCTGGCGCGGGTGGCTTGGCTCTGGCCCATGCCATCGCGGATGACCTTGCCCCCGCCGAATTTCACCTCTTCGCCATAGGTGGTCAGGTCGTGTTCCACCTCGATGACGAGGTCCGTGTCGGCAAGGCGCACCTTGTCGCCCGTGGTCGGGCCGAACATCGCGGCATAGTCGCGTCGATCAATCCGTGTCGCCATCAGAGCGCCCCCATTACCTGTTGATTAAAGCCATAGACCACGCGCGCGCCGTCATAGGGGATCAGATTCACTTCGCGTCTCTGGCCCG
Organism: Roseovarius sp.; assembly: GCA_965656855.1. Lineage (GTDB taxonomy): Bacteria > Pseudomonadota > Alphaproteobacteria > Rhodobacterales > Rhodobacteraceae > Roseovarius. The sequence goes on along the minus strand of CBFHML010000145.1, from coordinate 13,070 downwards.
GCTCAAAGCGCACGGCGGTGCCGGCTGCGATATCCAGACGCAGACCGCGTGCCGCGTCGCGATCAAAGTCCAGCGCGCTGTTGGCCTCGGCGAAATGGTAATGGCTTCCCACCTGCACCGGCCTGTCGCCTGTATTGGCGACCATCAGCGTGATCGCCTCGCGGCCCTCGTTGAGGGTGATTTCCCCCTCGGCTACCATGATTTCGCCCGGGATCATCGCGCGCCCTCCTGTATTATCCTTGTGACCATGCTTACCCCCTCAGCGGATCGGCTGGTGGACGGTCACCAGCTTTGTGCCATCGGGAAAGGTCGCTTCGACCTGTACCTCGTGGATCATGTCCGGCACGCCCTCCATGCATTGATCGGCGCGCACCACCTGTGCGCCCGCCTCCATCATGTCGGCCACGGACCGCCCGTCGCGCGCGCCCTCGACCACCGCATCGGTAATCAGCGCGATCGCCTCGGGGTGATTGAGCTTTACGCCGCGCGCCAGTCGCTTGCGCGCCACCTCTGCGGCCATCGCGATCAGCAGCTTGTCTTTTTCTCTCGGGGTCAGGTTCATGTCAGATCATCCATGGTCTTGGTAACTCGTTCCTTGCCAGAAGTCGCAGCGCGGGCATAAGCGTGGTGCGCAGGTCAAAGCCATCCGGGGCCAGAACCCGCGCCACCAGCACATCGTCACGCAACAATGTGGCGCCCCCGCTTGGGGGAAGCAATGCGCGTAATGGGTCCAGCGCCGCGGCGGCCCTTGGCCCCGTCAGGACAATCAGCGCCATGGCCCGTGCGCCCTGTGCCACGCCGGGGCGCTGCAATTGGGCGTCGAGATCGCCTGCCATCCGTGTTGCATCCAGCAGCACCGTCTCGTCACCGATCCGCAGCGTGATCCGGTCGTCAAAGCGCCCGTCGCGCACTGTCTCTCCCATGGCCGCGCGGCCAAAAATCACCGGCTCGCACAACAGCAGTTCCGCGCCGTCGGCCACGTCCACAATCAGGCGTCGGCGCAGGTTGCACCCCTCGAACAGCAGCGTTTCCTGCGGCAGCCAGTGAAGCTGCGCGCGGGATGTCACCTCTAGCCGGGTGTCGACCATTGCCGGTATGTCATCGCGCGCACGGTACGCCCGCTCTGCGGCCTGCGTGGTAAGGGTGAGCGCCGCGCCATCCTTGGCTGCGGCACGAATATCCATCCTGTCACCGCCGGTCAGCCCGCCGCTTGTATTGATCAGCACGGCCTGCATCGCGGCCCGCGCAGTTCGGGGGAACAGAACCCGCAAGGCGCCCTGTTGTCTCAGCGCGCCCAGCTTTGGCGCATGTGTACCCGCGACGGCCTCTACTCGGGCAAAGCCGCGCGCCCTTGGCTGGCGGTCAGCCTTGCGCGGGATAAGAGGGGGCGGGGCATGGAGCATATCTGGCGAGGTCTTTCGGCATTTGGTGCGTCTTGTCTCATAGAACTTACGCCGAACACACCAGAAGAATCACTGGACCTGTAGAGAAACCACCCTTTTCCGCGCAATAATTAGGCAATAGGCGCATATACGCTGAAAATATGTGCAAATACACTTGGGGCGGCGACCATCATGCTCTGGATGGAGTGGCCTCTTGCCCGGTTTATTTGAAGGATCACGCCAACCGGCACTCACGCTCGTTCCTCGGGAACAGCCGGTAAGCGTGACGACCAGCAGAATTGGACCTCTCACAGGTCGCCACGCTCATTGCAACATTTCAGGTGCAGGATCGCATCTATGACCGGCACAGTCTTGGTGCAAGTGGTCTCAGACGTTCCTGCGGGGAGACAGTAAATGAACTACCTCAAGTCAACACTTAGCGCGGCGGCCCTGATGGGTGCCTCTGCTGTTCCGGCTCTTGCTCAGGACTGCCCGATCAAGGTGGGCGTGCTGCACTCGCTCTCCGGCACGATGGCGATTTCCGAGACGACGCTGAAAGACACCATGCTGATGCTCATCGAGGATCAGAACGCCGCGGGCGGCGTTCTGGGCTGCGAGCTTGAAGCCGCCGTTGTCGATCCGGCCTCTGACTGGCCGCTTTTTGCAGAAAAAGCGCGCGAACTTCTGACTGTTGAGGAAGTCGACGTGATCTTTGGCAACTGGACCAGCGTGAGCCGCAAATCCGTCCTGCCCGTGATCGAAGAGCTGAATGGTCTGCTGTTCTACCCGGTGCAGTACGAGGGCGAAGAAAGCTCCAAGAACGTGTTCTACACCGGTGCCGCGCCCAACCAGCAGGCGATCCCGGCCACGGATTACTTTCTCGAAGAGCTTGGTGTCGAGAAATTCGCGCTTCTGGGGACGGATTATGTCTATCCCCGCACCACGAATAACATCCTTGAAAGCTACCTGCAGGACAAGGGCATCGCGACTGAGGATATCTTTGTGAACTACACGCCCTTTGGCCATTCCGACTGGTCCAAGATCGTGGCCGATGTCGTGGCGCTGGGCGCAGACGGCAAAAAGGTCGGCGTGATTTCCACCATCAACGGTGACGCCAATATCGGCTTTTACAAGGAACTGGCCGCTGCGGGTATCTCTGCCGATGACATTCCCGTCGTTGCCTTTTCCGTGGGTGAGGAAGAGCTGTCGGGTCTCGATACGTCCAACCTCGAAGGTCACCTTGCGGCGTGGAACTATTTCCAGTCCGCCGATACCGACGCCAATGCAGAGTTCATCGCAAAGTGGAAAGAGCGCATGGGCGAAGAGCGCGTGACGAACGATCCGATGGAGGCGCATTACATCGGCTTCAACATGTGGGTGCAGGCGGTAGAGGCTGCGGGAACCACTGATGTGGACGCTGTCCGTGACGCGATGTACGGGCAGGAATTCCCGAACCTGACCGGCGGCACCGCTGTGATGCTGCCCAACCATCACCTCGCCAAGCCGGTTCTGATCGGTGAGATCCTTGGGGATGGCCAGTTCGACATCATCAGTCAGACCGAAGAAGTGCCGGGCGACGCGTGGACAGATTTCCTCCCGGAATCGGCTGTTCTCAAGTCTGACTGGCAGGAACTGGGCTGCGGTATGTACAACACCGAGACCGAAAGCTGCGTACAGATCAAATCAAACTACTAATCTGATTTGATGTGACTATTCCGGGGGCGTTCGCGCCCCCGGTTTGCCTCTCTCTGTGTGGAAAGAATACCTTATGTTGCGTGCAATCATCGCATCACTGGCGCTTTTGTGCCTTGCGTCCGGCCCCGGAGTGCAGGCGCAGGAGACCGGTACGATCCAGCCCATCCTGCAAGAGCAGACAGACCTCATTCAAGAAAGCTCTCGCCGGACCATTCAGCCCGCCATCGACGCCATCGCGGGCAGTGGCGTGCCACAGGCGCAACAGGTGCTGGAGGCTTGGCAGGCCAAGGAAATCTGGTTGCGCCTGTCCGACGGGCTGTACTTTCGGGGAGAAGAGATTGACCGCGATACCGTCCGGCTGTTCGATTTCGACACGGGCGAGGACCTGGGCGAGGTCTCTGATGATGATCTTGACCAGATCAAACCCAATAGCGGTATTCGCGGGCTGATCGGCGTGGCGCTGGTGCAATTCCAGCTATCCGACCCCGATGCGGAAAACCGCCGTGCCGCGCTGTTGTCACTTGAACGTGATCCGAATGCGGATGCGTTGACACCCTTGCGCAATTCCATCCCCGGCGAGGACGATCCAGAAATTCTGGCCAAGAAACAGCGGCTCGAACGGCTGTTGACGATGGCCTATGACACTGACCCCGACGCGCGCATCGCGGCGATAAACGAGATGTCCGAAGAGATCAGCGTCGATGTGCGCGCCACGCTGAACCCGATTCTGACGACACGCCTGCGGGTGTTTGACGGCGCGCCGCCCGATAGCCTGAATGTCGCCCGTGTGCTGACACCCGGCAGCGATGACCTGCCGCGAGCGGATGCCTATGAAATGCTTGTGTCCGCAGGGGACGCACCCGCCCGGCTGGGCGCTGATACCATCAAGGACACGCTTGCGGAGAACATCATCGACGGCGCGGTGGCGGGCATTCCCGTCCATACGCTCAACACGCTTGAGACCCGCCGCACCGCCTATGACCGTCTTGTGGCGGAGGGCCTTGCCCCGCCGGTCCCGACCGAGGCAGAGGTCGATGCCGCCCTCGCGCAATACACATTCGCCGAGATCTATGCAGAGCCGAACGCCGCCGTCACAGATGCCGCGCAAACCGCGCTCGACAGCATCGCCACGCGCGTCGCGGTGGGGCAGGCAGCGGACCTCACGCTGGACGCGCTATCGCTGGCGTCGATCTATTTTCTTGCAGCTATCGGGCTTGCCATCACCTTTGGCGTGATGGGCGTCATCAACATGGCACATGGCGAATTCATCATGATGGGCGCCTATACCGGCTATGTCGTCCAACAGATCGTACCGGGGCCGACCGCGTCGATCCTCATTGCCATACCGATGGCCTTTGCGGTGACCTTTGCCGCTGGCGTGGCGATGGAGCGGTCTGTGATCCGCTTTCTCTACAACCGCCCGCTAGAGACATTGCTGGCCACATTCGGCATCTCTATCGCGTTGCAACAGCTGGCCAAAAACATCTTTGGCACGCAGGCCCGCCCGCTGACGGCACCCGGCTGGCTGGATGGGGCGTGGGTGATAAATGACGTGGTGTCGATCAGCTATATCCGCATCGCTATTTTCGTGCTGGCGCTGATCTTTTTGGGGCTGATCCTCTATATCATGAAGCGGACCCGACTGGGGCTGGAGACCCGTGCCGTCACGCAGAACCGCCGCATGGCGGCCAGCATGGGGATCAATCCTGACAAGGTGAATATGCTGACTTTCGGCCTTGGCTCTGGCATTGCGGGCATCGCGGGCGTGGCCATCGGTCTTTGGGCCAAGGTCACATCGGAGCTAGGGCAGGATTACATCGTGCAATCCTTTATGACCGTGGTGGTGGGCGGTGTCGGCAATATCTGGGGCACGCTATTGGGGGCGACGATGATCGGCTTCCTGCAAAAGGGGATCGAGTGGTTCAACCCGTCGAATACGCTGGCGGCGCAGACCTACATGATCATCTTCATCATCATCTTTATCCAGTTTCGCCCGCGCGGCATCATCGCGCTGCGTGGCCGGGCGGCGGGGGACTGAGCCATGCAAAGAAGTCTTGTCGCCCGTCACCCGTCGATCCTTATCTTTCTGGCGCTGCTGGGGCTGTTCACGCTTGGCGTCACGCTTTTGTCAGAGGCCTATGGCACTGGTTTCGTCTCTACCTCGTTCGTCAAGACGCTGGGCAAGACGCTGTGCCTGTGCCTTGTCGCCGTGGCAATGGATCTTGTCTGGGGCTATACTGGTATCCTGAGCCTTGGGCATTTCGCGTTCTTCGGCCTTGGTGGCTACATGATCGGCATGTGGCTGATGTATGAACGTACCCGCGATATCGTCGCGGGTTCGATGGCAGAGGCGGCGATCCCACCCACGGATCAGGAAATCGTCGATGCGATCGGGACGCAGATTTTTGGTGTGGTTGGCTCGTCTGATTTTCCATTGATCTGGGCCTTTGCCGATAGCCTGTTCCTGCAATTGGTGCTGGTCGTCGCTGTGCCGGGACTGCTGGCGCTGGTCTTTGGCTGGCTGGCCTTTCGCAGCCGTGTCACCGGCGTCTACCTGTCGATCCTGACACAGGCGATGACGCTGGCGCTGGCGCTGTACCTTTTCCAGAATGATAGCGGCCTGCGCGGCAACAATGGCCTGTCGGGCCTGCAAAACATTCCCGGTCTCACCGATGTGCCGCAAAGCCATGTGTCCATGTGGTTTCTCTGGGCTTCTGCCGCCGCCCTTGCGCTGGGCTATGTGCTGTCGGCATGGGTGGTCTCGGGCAAGTTCGGCTCTGTCCTGCGCGGCATAAGGGATAACGAGGCGCGGGTGCGGTTTCTCGGCTACCCGGTGGAGCAATACAAACTGGTGATTTTCACGCTCACCGCAATGATCGCGGGCGTGGCGGGGGCGCTTTATTATCCGCAGGCAGGGATCATCAACCCCGCAGAGGTGGCGCCGATCGCGTCGATTTATCTGGCGGTCTGGGTCGCGATCGGCGGGCGCGGGCGGCTGTACGGCGCAGTCATCGGCGCGGCCTTTGTCAGCCTTGTCTCCAGCTGGTTCACCGGTGGGCAGGCACCTGACATCAACCTTGGGTTCTACACGATCTCTTGGGTCGATTGGTGGCTGATCCTGCTGGGTCTTTCGTTTGTGGCGGTCACGATCTTTGCGCCGCGCGGCATCGGCGGTCTGGTGGACTTGATCGCCGAGGCGCGCCGACCGGATCGTCACGGGGCAGATCTTGGCCCCGGTCATGGCGCGCTGCGCGAAAAGGAGGCTGAGAAATGAGCACCCTGCTTGAGGTTTCCGGCGTTTCCGTCACCTTTGACGGCTTTCGGGCGATCAACAACCTGTCCTTCAATATCGGCCCGGCGGAACTGCGGGCGATCATCGGCCCCAATGGTGCGGGCAAGACGACGTTCATGGATATCGTGACAGGCAAGACCAAGCCCGACGAGGGCAGGGTGATCTGGGGCGAAAAGAACCAGTCACTTTTGAAGATGTCCGAGGCGCAGATCGCGCAAGCGGGCATTGGCCGCAAGTTTCAGCGCCCAACGGTGTTCGAGGATCAATCGGTCGAGGATAACCTGCTGATGGCCCTTGCCCGGCCTCGTGGCCCGTTCGCGGTTCTGCTTTGGCGGGCCTCGGTGCGGGCGCGTGATCGCGTGCGCGAATTGGCAGAAAATATCGGTCTTGCCGATCATCTTTCCCGCAAATCGGGGGAGCTGTCGCATGGGCAAAAACAATGGTTGGAAATCGGTATGTTGCTGGCACAGGAACCGCGTCTGCTGTTGGTGGATGAACCCGCTGCCGGCATGACACCGGAGGAGCGGGAACACACCACCGCCCTTTTGGTAGAGGCCGCCAAGACCCGCGCTGTGGTGGTTGTAGAGCACGACATGGAGTTTGTGCGCCGTCTGGATTGCAAGGTCACGGTGTTGCACGAAGGCGCGGTTCTTGCCGAGGGTCGGCTGGACCATGTCACCGCCAATCAAAAAGTCATCGACGTTTATTTGGGGCGCTAGACATGCTGGATGTGAAAAACCTCGACTTGCATTACGGGCACAGCCAGATCCTGTATGATGTGTCGCTTACCGCCCAGAAGGGCGCTGTGACATGTGTCATGGGCACCAATGGTGTGGGCAAGACATCCCTGATGAAGGCCATTTCCGGCGCACATCGCCGGAGTTCCGGGGCCGTCACACTGGATGGAGAGGATCTGGGCCGGGTAGGCGCGCATCAGCTGGCGCGCTCGGGCATCGCCTATGTGCCGCAGGGGCGCGAGATATTTCCCTTGCTGAGCGTGCAGGAAAACCTTGAGACCGGGTTTGCCTGCCTGCCAAAGTCAGAGCGGCGGATCCCCGATGAAATATTTGAGCTTTTTCCTGTGCTTGACGACATGCGCAGCCGTCGTGGTGGCGACCTTTCTGGCGGGCAGCAGCAGCAGCTTGCGATCGGGCGCGCGCTGGTCACACGGCCGCGTCTTTTGCTGCTTGATGAGCCGACCGAAGGCATCCAGCCCAACATCATCCAACAGATCGGTCGTGTGATCGAACAGTTGCGGGATCGTGGCGACATGGCCATCGTGCTGGTCGAGCAGTATTTCGACTTTGCTTTTGATCTGGCAGACAGCTTTGTCATCATGCGGCGGGGTCGCGTGACGTTGTCTGGTCAAAAAGGCGAGATCGACCGGGATACCCTGCTGGAGGGCGTGTCTGTCTGAAGCGGGCCGGTTGATAGACGGCTTTGCCCTATTCCGCAGCCCGACAGACGCTCATGCGCAGATCGTGGAACTTTTCACCCTGCACCGCGACGTGATCGCGCAGACGTGCGGCGGCCTCTGCCGCGTCGCCTGTTTCAAGCGCTCTGACGATGGCCTCATGCTCTGCCATTGATTGGGTCAATCGCCCGCGAAAACGCAATTGCCGACGCCGAAAGGGTTTGAGTCGCCGGTGCAGGCGCAGGGTCTCTTCTTCGAGGAACCCGTTGCCCGATTCGCGGTAGATGGTTTTGTGAAATCGCTCGTTCTCGACGTAATAGGCATCCGCCTCGCGGGCTTCGACCGCTGCCTGGCACTTGGCGTTGGTGTTGCGCAGCTCAACCAGGGCGGCGTCCGAGATGCGCAGCGCGGCCAGCCGTGCACAGACCGCTTCCAGCTCTGCCATCACCTCGAACATCTCCATGAGTTCGGCAAGGCCGGGTTGCCGTACAAAGGCGCCGCGCCGGGGAATGAGCTCTACCAGACCTGAAAGGGCAAGCCGTTGAATCGCCTCGCGAAGTGGCGTTCGTGAGACGCCGAATTCACCTGCCAGCCGCATCTCGTCAAGCCGCGCACCATCCGCGAATGTCCCATCGAAGATCGCCTCTTCGAGGGCCTGCGCTATTTTATCGGCCCGACGCTGTTCCAAGGGGCGCCCTCTCACTGCGAATACAACTGCACATTTCTTGTATACAAAAAGGTTGACTTGAAAAACAAGCTTAATCTAACGTGACGCCAAGGCCCGTTTCACGGGTCCATGACTTATGGGAGGAAGACATGAAATTTTCGATGAAAACGGCCTTGGCCGCGGCCGCATTGATGGCCGGTACGTCGCTCGTCAACGCCGAGGAACTGCGCCTGTCGCACCAGTGGTCGACAGGTGATGTGCGCCACAAGGTGGCTCAGATGGTCGCCGACGAGGTCAAGGCGGCGGATGTGGATCTGGATATCCAGATTTTCCCCTCGCAGTCGCTGTTCAAAGCGCGCGAGCAGTACAAGCCGCTGGCGCGCGGGCAGGTGGACATGATCGTCTTTCCGCTGTCCTACGCAGGCGGTCTGCGCAACGCCTACAACCTGACCCTGATGCCGGGTCTGGTGAAGAACCACGATCACGCCGCGCGCCTCAATGAATCGCCGTTCATGGGAGAGATCGAAGAGATCATGGCCGAGGATGACGTGATGGTTCTCGTGCACGGCTATCTCGCTGGTGGTTTCGTCGGCAAGGAAAAGTGCATCACCTCGCCCAGCGATGTCGAAGGGCTTCAGACCCGTGCGGCAGGCAAGGCGTTTGAACAGATGCTTGCAGGGGCGGGCGCGTCGATCGCGTCGATGAGCTCTGCGGAAATCTACAACGCGATGCAGACCGGCGTACTGGATGCGGCCAACACGTCGTCCTCGTCCTTTGTCAGCTACCGTATCTATGAGCAGGTGTCGTGCTTTACGCCTGCGGGCGATTACGCGCTGTGGTTCATGTATCAGCCGCTGATGATGAACAAGTCCAAGTTCGAGAGCCTGACCGATGAACAGCAGGCGGCCCTGCTGGAGGCCGCTGCCAAGGCAGAGGCGTTCTATCTCGAAGAAGCCAAGAGCCAGGACGGCAATGCGCGTGACGTGTTTGCCGAGAACGGTGTCGAGATCGCCGAGATGAGCCAGGAAGAGTTCGACGCGTGGCGCGCCATTGCACAGGACACCGCCTACAAGGCGTTCCTCGAAGGCTCGCCCGAAGGCCAGGCGCTTCTTGATATGGCGCTCGCTGTCGAGTGATACAGACCGTGGGGTGGGCAATATTGCCCACCCTGCACCCTATCCCATCCCTTCAAATGGAGGCTGACCGATGTCCGGTTCTGCCCACGCCACGTTGGCTGCCCGCCACGGCGGCAACCCTATTCTGCGCGTCATCGGCTGGATGAGCCAAGCCTGCGGCATCGTCGCCGCGCTGATGATCGTCGTGGCCGTTCTGATCACCTGTCAGATGATCTTTATTCGTTTTGTCCTCAACGACTCCACGATCTGGCACACAGAGGGTGTGACCTACATGATGATCGGGGCCACCATGCTTGGTCTGCCTTACGTCCAATATCTGCGCGGCCATGTGAATGTTGACCTGCTGCCGCTGATGCTTCCGATGGGCGCGCGCAAGGTGCTTGCCGGGCTGGTCATGGTGATGACGCTCGCGGTTGTGGGCGCGATGCTCTGGCACGGCTATCACTTCTGGCACGAGGCGTGGGATTGGGGTGAGACCTCTAATACGCCATGGAACCCAAAGCTTTGGGTACCCTATCTCGCCCTGCCTCTGGGCTTCGGGCTTTACGCGCTGCAACTGGCGGCGGATTTCTTTGCGATGACCACTGGCATCGACAAACCCTTTGGTCTGGAGGACGTGTAATGGATCCGCTCACGCTTGGTGGCATCGTCGCTATAGTCACCATTTTGGTGCTCTTTTCCGGCATTTCAGTGGCTGCCGGTCTCTTGGTCGTCGCGGCTGGTTTTCTGATCGTCTTCGACGGGGCAAGTTCGCTGTCGCTGATGCCCGAGATCTTTTTTGGCAAGCTCAACAATTTCGCACTTCTGTCGATCCCGATGTTCATCATCATGGGTGCGTCCATCGCCTCTACCCGCGCGGGTGCAGATCTTTATGAGGCGCTTGAGCGCTGGCTGACCCGCATCCCCGGTGGTCTTGTCGTCTCCAACCTCGGGGCCTGCGCGCTTTTCGCCGCCATGTCCGGGTCCAGCCCGGCGACCTGTGCGGCCATTGGCAAAATGGGCATCCCCGAGATGCGCAAGCGCGGCTATCCTGATGGCGTCGCCGCAGGCTCTATTGCGGCGGGTGGCACGCTTGGCATTCTCATTCCGCCCTCGGTCACGATGATCGTCTATGGCATTGCCACCGAGACCTCGATCGGGCGTCTTTTCCTTGCGGGCGTTGTTCCCGGCGCGCTGCTGGTGGCTCTGTTCATGGCGTGGTCGCTGTATTCCACGTGGAAATCCGGCAACGCAGAGGTCCTTTCGGCGGGCAGCTATACCTGGACCGAACGGTTGGAAATCTTGCCGCGCGTTCTGCCTTTCCTCTTTATCATCCTCGGTGTGCTGTATGCCATGTATGGCGGCATCGCCACGCCGTCCGAGACGGCAGCCGTTGGCGCGCTCATGTGTATGCTTATCGCGATGATCATCTACCGCCTGTGGGACCCACGACAGCTTTGGGGCGTGCTTCGTGACAGTACCCGTGAAAGCGTGATGATCCTTTTCATCATCGCCGCTGCGGGTGTCTTTTCCTACATGCTCTCCTCGCTGTTTATCACCCAATCCATCGCGGAATGGATCGGCACGCTGGATGTGAATCGCTGGGTGCTGATGGGGGCGATCAATATCTTCCTTCTGATCGCAGGTTTCTTCCTGCCGCCCGTCGCGGTGATCCTGATGGCCGCGCCTGTCCTGCTGCCGATCATCACAACTGCCGGGTTTGATCCGATCTGGTTCGCCGTGGTCCTGACCATCAACATGGAGATCGGGTTGATTTCACCGCCTGTGGGCCTCAATCTTTATGTGATAAACGGCATCGCACCGGACATTTCCCTGCGCACGATCCTTGTCGGGTCCTTGCCCTTTGTGGCCTGCATGGTGATCGCGATTGTCCTGCTCTGCCTCTTTCCGGGGCTGGCCACATGGCTGCCCGACCTCGTAATGGGAGCCGCGGTATGACCATACTCGCCGACCTGCTGTCCACCGTCTTTGACCGGCGTCACCGGTCCTTGCCCGACAGCGAAAGTGCCAATCGCCCGATAGAGGATCTGGCCCTTGATCTGGTGGGCGAGGCCGGAGAGCTGTCCGGGCTGCAACAGGCGGGGCAGATCCTTTCGGGGTTTGCCGCGCGCGACGATGAGGGCAAGCTTGCTTTCCTTACTCATATCGCCACCCGGCTCAATCTTGATCCTGAAAGCGTGCGCACGACACTGGACGAGTACGAGGCAAAGCCGTCCAAGGCGACCTACCGCGCGTTCATGGGCGCAGCGGAACCGCGCCGACAGGAATTGATCCGCAGGCTCAATTCCTATCCCGGTGCCACCGGTGCACTGGTACGGATGCGGTCCGATTTATTGCGGCTGGGACGCGGCACGCCAGAGCTAGAAGCGCTGGATCTCGATTTCCGGCACCTGCTGTCCTCTTGGTTCAATCGCGGGTTTTTGGTGCTACGACCCATAAGCTGGGAAAGCCCGGCGCATATCCTTGAAAAGATCATCGCCTATGAGGCCGTGCACGCGATTGATAACTGGGAAAACCTGCGCCGCAGGCTGGAGCCGCGCGACCGTCGCTGCTTTGCCTTCTTTCACCCTGCGATGCCGGATGAGCCGCTGATCTTTGTCGAAGTGGCGCTGACCCAAGGGGTCCCCGGCTCTATCCAGGGGCTGCTGTCAGACAGCAATGAGACCTTGCCAGAAGAGCAGGCGGACACGGCTGTCTTCTACTCGATCTCCAACTGTCAGACCGGGCTTGCCGGGATCTCTTTTGGAAACTCCCTCATCAAACAGGTGGCTGCCGAGCTTTCGGGGCAGCTTCCGGGGCTGACGACCTTTGTCACCCTCTCGCCTATTCCGGGCCTTGCCCGGTGGGCGGATAGTGAGGGGCTCAGCCTGCCGCCTGACACGCCCGAGGAGATGGAGGCGATGACCGCACATTACCTGCTACATGCGCGCCGCCCTGACGGGCTGCCGCTTGATCCCGTGGCACGCTTTCACCTTGGCAATGGCGCCATCGTGCATGCGGTCCACGCCGAGGCAGATACATCCCCCAAGGGCCGCGCCCAATCAGGTGGGGCGATGGTTAACTATCTTTACGATCTCGACCGCGTCGGCCAAAATCACGACGCCTTTGTCACGGACCGCATCATCGCTGCCAGCGATCAGGTCCGCAAACTCGCCCTGTCCGCCAAACTCCCATCGGAGTAAGAACAATATGGCCAATCCGCTTTATGATACGCTGTTCGGTGCCCATGCCGGTAAGTCCGATACGTTCCTTCACCTGCCTTCGGGCGGTACACTCAGCTATGACAACTTTCTCGGGCATACCGCCCAGATCGCCCATGCCATTACATCGCTGGGTCTTACGCCCGGTGACCGCGTTGCTGCACAGGTCGAAAAGTCACCACAGGCGCTGGCGCTATATGCAGCCTGTGTGCAGGCCGGGCTGATCTTTTTGCCGCTCAACACCGCCTATACCCCCGATGAACTTGAATATTTCGTGGACAATT
>CBFHML010000144.1:0-20126 GCA_965656855.1 Roseovarius sp. | reverse complement strand
CATTTGAGGAACTGGTACCGTTCCATGTTGCGCTCGTATTCGCGGTCCACGTTCATCTGAAAGGCGCGGGGATTGCCGAACTCGTCGATCATCACGGAATGGTCGATGACCAGATCCACGGGGTTGAGCGGGTTGATCTTTTGCGGGTCGCCGCCAAGCGCCTTGATCCCGTCGCGCATCGCGGCAAGGTCTACGACCGCCGGCACGCCGGTGAAATCCTGCATCAGCACGCGCGCGGGGCGATAGGCCAGCTCGCGGTCGCCCTTGCCACCATTTTCGGCCCAGGCTGAAAACGCCTTGATGTCGTCAAGGGTGACGGTCTTGCCATCCTCAAAGCGCAGCATGTTCTCAAGCACGACCTTGAGCGCGGCAGGCAGGCGGGAAAAATCGCCAAGCCCGGCCTTTTCGGCGGCCTCAATGGAATAATAAGCGACCGATTGATCGCCAACGGTCAGCGTTTTACGGGTCTTGGCCGAATCGTGGCCGACGGAAATGGGCATTGGATGATCCTTTCACAACCGAGGCAGGAATGTCTGATGTGCTTCTGGCCTAAATGGGTAGAGCGATCAAGGGTTCCAAGGCCGTTTTTGTATACTATGGCACACAATTGATCAAATGTTTCAGTTTTCACGGCCCTCTCTCGAAACCTTGATTGGAGCTTGCGTGCCGAAGTGCTTAGATCGGGGCCACTGGAAAAAATCGCAACTCAAGCACGGAAACCGCAATGCGCAGATGGATCTATACGCTCGCCGCGATGTTCATGGTATCGCTTCCGGCGCTGGCCGAGGACCGGCCAGTTGTGGTCGAGCTGTTTACGTCGCAAGGATGCTCTTCGTGCCCGGCGGCGGATCGGTTGATGCATGACCTCGCTGCGCGCGACGATATCATCGCACTGGCCCTGCATGTGGATTACTGGGATTATATCGGATGGGCCGACAGCTTTGCCGATCCGGCCTATACCGCGCGCCAGCGGCTCTATGCCAAGACCAGTGGCGAAAAGATGATCTATACCCCGCAGATGATTGTCGACGGGCGGGATCATGTGGTTGGCAATCGTGCGCTGGACGTGGCCGAACTTATCGCACGGCATCGCGCCACCGCGCCGACAGTGGATATCGTCCTGAGCCGCAGTGGCGAGACGCTCAGCATCGATCTTACCCCGCTTGAGACCCTGACGGGTCCGCTACTGGTGCAACTGGTCCGGTATCGGCCCGAGGAGACGGTCAAAATCAAGCGCGGAGAAAACGCGGGCAAAACGCTTAGCTATGCCAATATCGTCACGGACCTTACAGAGCTGACCACCTGGAACGGGCGCGCGCCGGTTTCAATGAGCGCACCCACGCCGGGTGATCTGCCTGTGGTCGTGCTGATCCAGCGCGGAAACGGTCTTGGCCCGGTCGAGGCGGCGGCGCGCCTGCGCTGATATATGCGACCGCCCGCTGTGCGAAATGTCGCGGCGCGTGCATCAAGACCGGGATGTCGCCTTGCGTGTAGCCCCTCTGGCCAGCTTTTTATCAAAGATTTCGGTCTACAATCCGCATCCGTCGCTGCTCGCCCCTTTTCACCCCCTCGTGCAAGGTTATATACCTGAGCCGTAACCAGCCACGTCAGGAACGGCGCAAGGGGCACGATGCAACATCTGGTGATCATGTCGGGATCAGAGGACGACAATGATGAGGGCGACGCGTCTGTCATCGTCGATACCAAGCCCAAGACCAAGCGGCCACCTTTGTACAAGGTGCTGCTGCTGAATGACGACTACACCCCGATGGAATTCGTGGTGGCCGTTCTTGAGCGGTTTTTTGGGATGTCTCATGCTCAGGCATTCGAGATCATGCTGACAGTCCACAAAAAAGGTGTCGCCGTGGTCGGTGTGTTCAGTCATGAGATCGCCGAGACCAAAGTGGCGCAGGTGATGGATTTTGCCCGCCGCCATCAGCACCCGCTGCAATGCACCATGGAAAAAGAATAGTTTGAGCGAAACGTCACGCCTGTCACTGGCCGTTGGCAGCGGCGAGGTCGTGCTGCCCGAAGCAGGACGAATCGCTGTGTTCGGCCCGTCTGCTGGGATGGATCTGTCGGCGCTGCCGCAGGATTTGTGCCATATCATCACGCGCTTTCGCCCCGATCAGGATCATTTTGCGGGCTTGGGCTATGCGTGTGCCATTCAGCCCGAGGGCCGCTACGGTGCGTCGGTCGTCTGTGCCGCGCGATCCAAGCCGCTCAGCCTTGCGCGGATCGCAGAGGCAGCGGCGGTCACTGATGGCCCGGTGATCGTGGACGGCGGCAAAACCGATGGCATCGAATCGCTGCTCAAAGCGTGCCGCGCGCGCATCGACGTGTCGGCGCCGCTGTCGAAATCACACGGCAAACTCTTTTGGTTTCCCGCAAGCGACGGCTTTGCCGACTGGGCGCAGTCCGAGCCGCAAGAGATCGAAGGCGGGTTTGTGACCGCGCCCGGCGTCTTTTCGGCGGATGGTATCGACCCGGCCTCAAAGTTGCTGGCTGATCATTTGCCGGAAAAGCTGGGCCGCAAGGTTGCCGATCTTGGCGCTGGCTGGGGCTATCTTAGCGCTCGCGTGCTGGAGCGTGAGGGCGTGGAGCATCTCCATCTGGTAGAGGCAGACCATGCCGCGCTTGACTGTGCACGGCGCAACGTGGCCGATCCGCGTGCCGAATTTTTGTGGGAGGATGCGACGCGATGGCGCCCGTCCGAGCCTGTGGACTGTGTGGTGATGAACCCCCCCTTTCACACCGGACGCAAGGGCGACCCCGATCTTGGCCGGGCCTTTATCACAGCCGCCGCCCAGATGCTGACCCCGCGCGGTCAGCTGTGGCTTGTGGCCAACCGTCATCTGCCCTACGAGGCCGATCTCGCAGCGGCCTTTGCCGATGTGGCGGAGGTGGGTGGCGATACCCGCTTCAAGATCCTGAATTGTAGCAGGCCGTCTCGAAAACGGCGGTAAACTTGTTTAAGGCTGGCGGAACGCGTCGGATGAACGAGACCCAATAGAAAGAGCCGCAGCCATGTCCTATTCGATAACCGGCAAGACCGTGATCGTCACCGGCGGCGCCAATGGTATCGGCCTTGCCGTGGGGCGGCATTTTGTCGATAAAGGTGCGAACGTGATGTTCGCCGACATGGACGAAAAGCAGCTTGCTCATGAGATCGGCGACAACAAGGATGGCGACAACAAGCGCTATTTTGCAGGCGATCTTCGTGAAAAGCTGACATTGGCCAACCTGCTTTCGGCGACGCTGGATGCGTTCGACAAGGTGGATGTGCTGGTCAATGCCTCGCGGCAGGTGCTGCCCTCTGACCCGCTCAACCCCGACGATGACGCGGTGGAACAATTGCTGCGGCAAAATCTGATCACGCCTCTGCGGCTGAGCCAGCTTGTTGCCAAGCGGATGATCAAACAGGCCGAAGAGGACGGTGACAGCCGCATGGCCGGGACCATCGTCAACCTGTCGTCCATTGCGGCGCGCCGCACCCACCCAGAGCTTTTGGGGTATTCGGTGTCCTGCGCCGCGCTGGATCAGCTGACGCGAAGCCTTGCAGTGGCGTTGGCGCCGCATCGCATCCGGGTCAATTCGGTTGCCTTTGGGTCTGTCATGTCGGCCTCTCTCAAGGACACTTTGCGCGACAACCGCGATTTCCGCGCCGATATCGAGGAACACACGCCGTTGGGCCGCATAGCGTCGGCCACAGAGCTGGCAGAAACGGTGCAATTTCTGGCCAGCGAGGGGTCCGGATTCATGACCGGGCAGATTATGACGGTGGATGGCGGGCGAACCCTGCTTGACCCCGTGGCCGCTCCGGCGCATTGATATGTCCCATGAGTGAGATGAATGAGCAGAAAACCCGCGCCGCCGCATGGTTTCGGCAGCTTCGGGACGAAATCGTCGCCGCCTTCGAGGGGCTGGAGGACAGTCATGACACAGGCCCGCTGAGCGATGGCACGCCGGGCCGTTTCGAGGTCAAGGAAACAAGTCGCGCCAGCGATGACGGATCTGATGCCGGGGGCGGCCTGATGAGCGTGATGCGCGGCGGGCGCGTCTTTGAAAAGGTCGGCGTCAACGTTTCTGAGGTTTACGGCGAACTGGGGTCAGCGGCGCAATCGGCGATGGCCGCGCGTGGTGTGCCCGGCATGGAAAGCGATCCACGTTTCTGGGCCAGCGGTATCAGCCTTGTTGCGCATATGCAGAACCCGCATGTGCCCGCTGTGCATATGAACACGCGTATGTTCTGGACGCCCGGCGCTTGGTGGTTTGGTGGCGGCTCTGACCTTAACCCGTGCATCGAATACGACGAGGATACAGCGCATTTTCACGCCGAGCAAAAGGCCCATCTCGATCCGCATGGCGAGGCGCATTACCCGCGTCTCAAGGAATGGGCGGATGAGTATTTCTATATCCCCCATCGTCACCGGGCACGCGGTGTGGGCGGAATTTTCATGGATGATCAGAATTCCGGCGACTGGGATTCGGATTTCGCGCTGACGCAGGATATCGGCCGTGCATTCCTCAAGGCGTATGTGCCGCTGGTCGAAAAGCGCAGGGCGCAGGCGTGGAACGAGGCCGACAAAGAGGCGCAGCTTATCCATCGCGGGCTCTATGCTGAATACAACCTCGTCTATGATCGGGGCACAAAGTTCGGGCTGGCCACGGGCCATGACGCGGATGCCGTTCTGATGAGCCTGCCACCCGTCGCCAAATGGACCTGAGCGCGCCGATCAGTTTTTTGCGGTAAGCTCTTGCAGCACCTTGGCGCGCTTGTCGGCAAGCGGGCCTGTGCCGTCTTTCCAGCGGCGGTGGATCCAGAACCATTGATCCATATTGCGGCGCACCATCGTTTCCAGCCGGGCGTTGAAATCCTGTGTCATGGTCACGGGATCGCTGTGCGGAATTGGGGCTTCGAGGATCACGTCAAAGCCGCGCCCACCTTCTGCGCGCAGGCCCCAGACCGGGAGCAGCGGCGCGTCGAATTTCAGCGCCATCTCGGCGGTGGCCAAAGAGGTCAGGGCAGGCTTGCCGAAAAAATCGAGTGGCACACCGTCGTGGGCATTCAGATCGTTGAGGATGGCCAGAACACCGCCACCGCGCAGATGTCTGACCATCTGCATCATGCCGCGCCGCCCTTGTTCAAACATCGGTTGCGAAATCGTGCCCATCGCCTCGACGTAGTGGGCATTGAAAGATCGGTTGGCCATGGGGCGGTAAAAGATGCCCATGTCGAAGCCCTGCTCGACAAGCGCCAGCCGGGCGGCGTGAAAAACACCCAGATGCCCGGTGACAAGCACGACAGGGCGTCCCGCCTCGCGTGCTGCGCGCAGCGTATCCAGCCCCGGTCCACTCACCTTGGCGGCACGGCCGAGTGTGATGAATTCCGGGGAATAAAGCTCCATCATATTGCGGCCGGCATTGTCGGTGACGCAGGTCATGAGGCGCTTGACCTCTGCTTTGGGCAGATCGGGAAAGACATGGGCAAGATTGTCGCGCACGCGGGTGCGGTATCCCGCGATCGGCGCGAGAACCCGTGAAGTCAGCCAGCCCGCAACCGGAATGCGCCAGCGATACGGCAACAACTGCCCCGCGCGGATCGGTGCAACAAGGGCAGCACCAACGAGGCGATCGCGCAGGGGAATTGGGGGCTGGTCGTCTGGCGCGCTCATACAGGCAGGGTCCGGGTTGTTTCGCGGTTTGGATACGCGGGACTTGGCCTGATCACAAGCCGCGCGCGCTATGTCAGGGGCGTCTTGGCAGGCCCGTGCCGATCATCGAATCGCGGGTGACCAAGGCGGCCAACGCGGCCTCGTCCATGCCGTCCGTCCCATTGGGCCGGGCGGGCACCACGATATAGCGCATGTCGGCGGTGCTGTCATGGACGCGCAGTGTCACGCTATCGGGCAGATCCAGTCCGAATTCTTGCAGGACTTTGCGCGGCTCGACCACTGCGCGAGAGCGGTATGCGCGGGTCTTGTACCAATCGGGCGGCAATCCGAGCAGCGTGCGGGGATAGCATGAACACAGCGTGCAGACGATAAGGTTATGGACCTCATCCGTATTCTCGACCGCCACAAGGTGCAGCGGGCCGATATCGAACCCCATCTCGCGGCAGGCGTCAGACCCGTTTGCCAGCAGCCGGGCTTTGAAGGCCGGATCGCTCCAGGCGCGGGCGACCACGGCGGCCCCATTGGCGGGGGTGCGCGCGTCCATCGCCTCGATTTGACCTGCAACCTGCGCGGGGGTCACATGGCCCTTTTCGATCAATAGCTCGCGCACCGCGATTTCCATGCGCTGCCAGTAGGTCAGCGGCGTGTCGTTATCGGCGCGAAACGGGTGTCCAGAGGCGCTCAGCCCGTGGTCATGGTCGTGATGATCATGTGGCATCGCTCAAAGCCTTTCCAGCCAATGCGCGTAAATTTCGGCGTCGAGCGTGTCGTCAGGCCGCTCGGCGCGGGCGCACCAGACCTCAGCCATGGTAAAGCGGACGCGGTATAGCTCCTGCTTTTCGGCCTTCAGCCCATAGGCAAGCTGTTCGGGGTTCTTGAACGCACCAAGCGGGCGCTCGATCTCGCCCGTCTTGCCGCGCAGATAATAAGGCGCGCGCACATGGCCGGGCGGCACCATGGTCTTGACGCGCACGCGCTCAGCCATCCTGCGCCTCGCCATAGGTTTCGCCGCGCTGGGCTATCTCTTGCATGCGGGTGCCCAGCTCTTCGAGCGTGTAGACGCCCTGTTCGACGAGGTTCTGATTCACTGCGGCCATCCAGCGCTCGTAATAGGTCATGGTCTCGAACGCGTCCTCGCCCATATCCTCAAGCGCGCGGCGCAGCCCGTCGACGGTAAAGAATCCTTTGCCGGAACACAGCATCATCAGCGCGTCCACGCGCTTTTCCCACAGGGCAAAGTCATGTTCGTTCTGCGGTACGGGGCCTGCGTCCCGTCCACCCATATCGTGCCAGCGGCGTCCATCCGTATCAGTCATGCGCCTAGCGTAGAAAGACGCAGGCGTGCTGTCCACGGTTTTTGCGTCAGGGCTGATCGCTGTCGGGTTTGGCTGCTGGGCCGGTATAGATCACTGCGCCCACGGCGATGGCCGAGGCGATCAGAATAAAGAGCGCAGGCGATCCGATACAGCCTTCGGCCTTTGCTGTGTCCGAGGGCAGTGCAAAGGTCACGAGATAGACCTGAAAACTCCAGCCGGCGGCAAGAGCAAGCGCGCCCCAATTGCTGCGAAACCGCAGGACAAGGGCGCTGGCCAGCAAAAGGATAAGCGAAAGAGGGGTCGAAAAGAGCAAAACCGCCTCTGAAATGGCAGAAACCTGCGTGCCGTCCCAGTCGGGGCGCAGATCGGCGCAGGTTTGTGCGAAGGCTTGTGAAGGCAAGAGCATCAGCGCGGCAAGGAGCCGTTTTCTTGCAAGAAAACGGATTGGAAAATTGAAATTTTCCACTACGGAATTTTGCAAAATTCCGCTCACTCTTCTTCGAAAGGGTCCCATTCGTCCTCCACCTCGGGCAGCGCTTCGGCCATGGCCGAGGCAGCTTGGTCTTCGGGGGTGCGAATGGTCTCGATCCGGGCCTCGGGAAAGGCGTCGAACACCGCGCGGACCAGTGGATGTGCCCGTGCCTCGTCTTCCAGCGCGCGCTGGGCTGCGTCCCGCGTCTCGGCTATGGTCGGCGCATCGCCCTCATTCACAAGACTTACCGCCCAGCGGTTGCTGGTCCAGCGCTGCAGGGCAGTGCCAAGGCGCTGGGCAAGGTCGGCGGGGGCGTTCTGCGTCGGGGTGAATTCGATGCGCCCCGGCTGATAGGCAAAGAGCCTCAGACAGGTCTCCACCTCGACCAACAGTTTTACATCCCGGTTCGTGCGGATCAGCTCCACCACATGCTCGAATGTCGGGTAGTGCGCCAGAGCCGTCTCGGTCTGTGTGGCCAGCGCCGTTGTCGCACCAGAAGATTGCATCGCGCCGCGCGCCTGTCCCCGCGGGGCATCAACTGGTTGCGCACCACCGCCGGGCACACCACCGCCGGGCGCACCGCCACCTTGACTGCCGCCGCCTTGACTGCCGCCGCCTTGCGGGGGCGGGGCGTCACGCAGCTTGCGCACCAGCTCTTCGGGCGAGGGTAGTTCGGCCACATGGGTCAGGCGGATCACTGCCATCTCAGCGGCCATCATCGCGTTGGGGGCGGAGGCGACCTCGTCCAAGGCCTTGAGCAGCATCTGCCACATGCGCGTCAGCACCCGCATCGGCAGATCCGCTGCCATCTGTTGCCCACGGCCCCGTTCATCAGGGCCGATAGTGGGGTCCTCGGCGGCCTCGGGCGTTATCTTGACCACGCTGATCCAGTGCGTGACCTCGGCCAGATCGCGCAGCACCGCCATCGGGTCTGCACCTTCGGCATATTGTGATGACAGCTCTGACAGTGCGCCGGCGGCATCGCCTTGCATGATCAGGGTAAAGAGGTCCAGCACGCGCCCCCGGTCCGCCAGACCCAGCATCGCACGCACCTGAATGGCTGTCGTTTCTCCGGCACCGTGAGAGATCGCCTGATCCAAAAGCGAGGTCGCGTCGCGGGCAGATCCCTCTGCCGCCCGCGTGATCAGGGCCAGCGCGTCATCGGCGATCTGTGCGTTTTCCGCCGTCGCGATGCGGCGCAGCATGGAGATCATCACCTCTGGCTCGATCCGGCGCAGATCAAATCGCTGGCAGCGCGACAGCACCGTAACCGGCACTTTGCGGATTTCGGTTGTGGCGAAGATGAATTTCACATGCGCTGGTGGTTCTTCGAGCGTTTTCAGGAGCGCATTGAAGGCCGAGGTGCTGAGCATATGCACCTCGTCGATGATGTAGATCTTATAGCGTGCGGAGGCAGCGCGATAATGTACACTGTCGATGATCTCGCGGATGTCGCCCACGCCAGTGCGCGAGGCGGCGTCCATTTCCAGCACGTCCACATGACGGCCTTCCATGATCGCGCGGCAATGTTCACACGCGCCGCAAGGATCGGTTGTCGGGCCGCTTTCACCATTTGGGCCAATGCAGTTCATGCCCTTGGCGATGATCCGCGCGGTCGTGGTTTTGCCGGTGCCGCGAATGCCCGTCATGATAAAGGCCTGCGCAATCCGGTCGGCCTCGAACGCGTTTTTCAGCGTGCGGACCATGGCGTCCTGTCCGACAAGATCGGCAAAGGTTTCCGGGCGGTATTTGCGCGCCAGAACCTGATAGCCGCTTTCGGTGGTTTCGCTCATGAATGGTGCTCCGGATTCGCCTGTCGGCGCAGGGTAGTTCGGGGGGCAGTGGGCGTCCAGCTTGCTTTTGCTGTGAGATATGGCAAGTTTTCTGCGTATATCGGGGGAGAGTGCGCATGAAAATCAGTGGTATACGCCGCAGCCACAAGGTCGGGGGTCATTGTCTTACCCTGTGTGCCAAGGCTGGTCTGCGGAGGGAGAGCAAGCTGACGCCCTGCCATGTTCACGGCGCAGGCGGGAGCTAGGGGCGAATGTCGGGATTCATCATATTCGCCTTGCCGGTTTCGGAGGGCATTCTTGCGCTGGCGCCGATGCCGGGGCGTGGCGGGCATTATGCCGAAGACTTTGCGCATTTGCGCGACTGGAAGCCCGCGCTGGTCATGACCCTTGTTACCGAGGCAGAGCTGGTAGGACATGGCGCAGCTAATCTCGGAAATGACATTCAGGACTGTGGGGCGCGCTGGATTCACCTGAGCATCAACGACATGGGCGTGCCCGGTCCTGACCAGACAGAGGCATGGCATCAGGCCAGCAAAGCAGCTCTTGCGGCGTTGAACGGTGGTGGCCGGGTGCTGCTGCATTGTCTGGGCGGCTGCGGGCGGTCGGGGATGGCCGCGCTGCGGTTGATGGTCGAGTCGGGTGAGGCCCCTGACACGGCGCTTGCACGGCTTCGCGGGGTGCGCGCCTGTGCGGTGGAGACCGACGAACAGCGTGAGTGGGCGTTCGGATCCTGATCGCCATGTCTTGGTCGTAGCGCAGATGTCAGCTTTCGCTTGTCGTCAGGCGACGCAAACTGTGTCTGAGTGGTCCGTCTGGCATGACCCCGGACACGAAAAAACCCGGCGCAGTGCCGGGTTTTTCAAGGGTGAGAGGCTGGATAACGACCCAAGCGGGGCTCGTTACGGCTGCTTCCTTCCGGACCTGACCGGGTTGGCGAGGCGCTTGCCCGCACCAACCTCTCAAGTTCTACCTAGGTCTTGCCGCACGGATTCGCAAGAGGCAGACCTTACACGGTTCCCAGCGGCACCCTCAGGATCAAAAAGCCCTCATCGTCGCATCCAAGATCCGTGGCACCAAGCGCGCTGATATCCTCGGGATAAGCTCGAAGTCCGGGGCCAGTTCGCAGCACCACGGATGTGTCAGGCATCGGACACAAGGTCCAAGGGGGCGGTGTCAGCTCTGCGTCTTTCAGACTGTGATGCATCAGATGCTGCGCGATCAGGTCGCGCACTGGACGCTGGCCGCGAAAAAGGATGCGATCTTCGCTTGTGTGTGGGTAGTTGCCACCGCCAAAGGCCCGAAAGCTGTTGGTCGCCAGCGCAAATTCCATGTCTGGCTGAACCGCCTCTCCGTCAAAGCACAGATCGGTGATACGCGAGGCGTCCGGGTCATGCAGCCGCCCGTCAGCCCCAAATCGTGGCGGTTGCGACAGATCGATCCGGTAGGTCAGCTCCGCCAGCGTATCAAAGGTATGGACGGGAAAACCCGCGTCCCAGAGCGGTTGATCCATCAATCTGGGGATGACAATGCAAAAGCCGCTGACCGCCCGTTCAAGCCAGAGCCAAAGATCATGCCCGGTGACCCGCATCCCGATCAGCGTATTGGGAAACGGGTAAAAGCGCGCCACGTCTCGGGCAGTCAGAACTCCGGGGGGTAAATCGGTGAAATAGCGCGGTCCGCCAAGGCCCCCAGTGCGGAAAGGTGCTGTTGCGGCAAGGACCGGCAGCCCGTCATGTGGCGTGCCCTCCAGTGCCTGCGCAAGAGCGCGCCTCTTTGCGGTCAGAACGAGGCGTTGCAGCCGGTCACATTTCAGCGATGCCGTATAGCTGTGCAGGGCAAAGGGCACCTGCGCCAGCGGCTTGCCCGTCAGTCGGGCGATGTTGGCATGGACCGGCGCCATGAGGCGCATCATCTCGGGGTCAGGGGGCTGTGCGGCACCATCCTGTGGCAGGGTGGCGCGGGTTTGCGAATGATGTGCCAGCACGCTGCACCCGGATGCGTTCGGAATGCTCAGGCAGAGGTCGAGCACGCCCAGATGCGAGCCGCGCGATCCGGCCATCACCGCAGGCTTGCCCGCCAGAGTCGCCGCTTTGTGGCAAACGCCGCTTTGGGTGTCGGCGGCGTCCAGCCTGGGAAAGAGCGCATGATTATGCCCTGCGATCACCGCATCCACGCCGGGCAAGGCCGCGACCGCAAGCGCCGCGTTTTCGGCATTGTTGTCCTGCGAGTTGAGGGTGTCAGTGCTGGTGCCGATGCCGGTATGTGCCAGTGCCAGCACGATCTGCGCGCCCTGAGCCCGCAGACGTGGCACATGGGCGTGCGCGGCCTCAAGAATGCCGCGCGTTTCCAACCGGCCGCAGAGATGATCGTGGTCCCACACAGTTATCTGTGGTGGCAAAAGCCCGATCAGGCCGATGCGGATTTCGTGGTGGTCGCCGGCGCTGCTTTGTGCCTGGATGGGCAGGATGACGTAGGGCGGCACAAACGTCTCGTCCTCGGTCGGGCCGGTGTCGGCCATCCGGGTCACGGCATTGGCGCATACGATTGGAAACCGCGCCTCGGACAGGATGTATGCAAGCTGGGAAAGACCAAAATTGAACTCGTGATTGCCAAGCGATGCCCCGTTATACCCAAGGGCATTCATCGCCGTGATGACTGGGTTTGGGCCGGTCCATCCACTGCCTTGTGTCGCGGCGAGGTCACTCAGGGCAGAGCCCTGCAGGAAATCACCATTATCCAAAAGCAGGCTGTTCGTGGCCTCCTGCCGCGCGCTGCGCACAAGCGTGGCGATGCGGGCAAGGCCGGTCTCTTGTGGGGTGCCGGGGCTGTCTGGGACGCTGGGCAATAATTGTCCGTGCAGATCCGAGGTCACAAGAATTCTGACCCAGACATGCTCTTGGTGCGCCAGGTGCCGGGGCCGGACATGCGGCCATGGAATAGTCGGGGTCACGTCCGCTCCACCGATTTGTGCTGACAATATAGCGTGCCCGTGAGATGCGGTACGCCGGATCACCATAAAGAAGAAATAAATTACAATCAATATATCTATGGTTGTGCCTTGGGCCTTTGCCGGGGCTTGTCGCTGGACCGGGTTCGTGGCAAGGCCGCAGCCAAAGGGGACTGGTATGCGGCATGCAGAGACGGTGACATTTGGCGGATCGGGGCTTGACCGTGCCGCAGAGATGCGCGGGAAACCCGAAGAGATTGCGGCCTGTCTTTCGGACGGTGCCGCGCAGATGATCGTGCTGTGGCAGGGCAAGCCACTGGTGGCCAGCCCCGATCTGGAGCGGCTGGTACGGCTTGCCCCGGATCATCCCGTTCTTCGCAAAGAGGGCGGCGCGCCGATCCTTTTGGGCCGGGAGGAATGTGGTCGGCTGGTTTTTGCGGTAGACCTGTCTGGCTGGACTCCGCCCGATCTTGATACAAGCCAGCTGAATGCCTTTGCCGATCCCACGGAACAAAGTCATCCCGGCCTGCCCGAAGGGGCCGTCTTCGCCGAGCTGCGCCGCATCATGACGCAGCTTGGCCCAAGGGATGCAGAGCTTGCGGCCACGGCGCGGGGCCTTTTTGCGTGGCACGCCTCACACGGGTTCTGTTCGCGCTGTGGTCAGAAAAGCGAGGTCGTGCAATCCGGCTGGCAAAGCCGCTGCCCAGCTTGTGGTCGTGGGCATTTTCCGCGCACCGATCCTGTGGTCATCATGCTTATAACCAACGGCAACAAGGTGCTGTTGGGCCGCAGCCCCGGCTGGCCCGAGGGGATGTATTCACTATTAGCGGGTTTCGTGGAGCCGGGAGAGACGATCGAGGCCGCCGTGCGCCGCGAGGTTTTCGAAGAAGCCGGTATTCGTGTCGGTGAGGTTGGCTACCTCGCCAGTCAGCCATGGGCCTTTCCCGCGTCTTTGATGCTTGGATGTCGAGGTGTTGCGATCAGCGACGAGATCACGATTGATCCCGTGGAGATTGAAGACGCAAAGTGGTTTTCCCGAGATGAGTTAATGCAAGCTTTCGCCGGTGATCATCCAGTACTCAATCCCGCTCGAAAAGGGGCAATTGCCCAGTTTCTGCTGCGCAACTGGCTTGCGGATACGCTGGATTGACCTAAACTGTCGTCAGGCTGACAAAAGCCCCGTTCAAGAGTACCAGAGGCAGGTTTATGAGATTCACCGCGAAAGAAGATATCGAAGCGCCGATAGAGTACGTTTTTTCGCAAATTACCGATTTCGCTGCGCTTGAACGGTCAGCCCTGCGCCGGGGGGCAGAGATCCAGAGAGTTGCCAACCGACCCGAGGCTGCGCCGGGCATGGCATGGGAAACGGCATTCATGTTGCGTGGCAAGCGTCGCGAGATGACTGTTGAATTGACCGTCTTCGATGCCCCGAACGGGATTACACTAAAGTCTCAGTCGCCCAATATAAGCGGACATGTGGTGGTCGATCTTGTGGCGCTCTCGCGCGAGCGCACGCGCCTGAACATGTTGATCGAGATCGAGTCCAAGACACTCGCCGCTCGATTGCTTTTGCAATCGCTCAAGCTGGCTCGAAGCAATCTCAATGCCCGGCTGGGCAATCGTCTCAAGGAATTTGGCCGGGAGGTCGAAAGACGCCGTATGGCATGAACGCCACGCGCTAAATCCAGCGCATGACGGAGCATGGTCCGACCATACAGATCAGGTCAGTATCTGCGCGGATCGGCGGGATAGGTGCCAAGCACCTCAAGCCGAGAGGTGAAATACGTCAGTTCATCCAGCGCGCGCTTCACCGCCGGATCCTCTGGGTGGCCCTCGATATCCGCGTAGAACTGCGTCGCGGTGAACGACCCGCCGACCATATAGCTTTCCAGCTTGGTCATGTTGACGCCATTCGTGGCAAAACCGCCCATCGCCTTGTACAGGGCGGCGGGGATGTTGCGCACCTGAAAGACGAACGTGGTCATCATGCCGTCCTCGCCTCGCGGGGTGCGATCCGGTTCTGGCGACATGACAAGAAAGCGGGTGGTATTGGTGCCTTCGTCCTCGATATGCCGGGCCAGCACGTCCAGCCCATAGATCTCACCCGCCAGCTCAGAGGCCAGCGCCGCCAGCTTTGGATCGCCCATCTGCGACACTTCGCGCGCGGACCCGGCGGTATCCGCACCGGTGACACGGTGAATGCCCTGCTTTGCCAGAAAATCACGGCACTGACCCAAGAGCATTGTGTGGCTCATCGCGCGTTCGATTTGGCCTATCTGCGCACCCGGCAGGCCGAGCAGATTTATATGCACCCGCACAAACGCCTCAGCCACGATATGCAGGCCGGATGACGGTAAAAGATGATGAATATCAGCGACCCGCCCAAAAGTGGAATTCTCCACCGGCAGCATGGCCAACGCCGCCTCGCCAGAGCGCACGGCCTCAATCGCATCCTCGAACGTGCGACAAGAGAGCGGCTCCATTTCGGGGTAGGTATCGCGGCAAGCCTGATGTGAATAGGCTCCCATCTCGCCCTGAAAGGCGATGAGCTTGGTCATTTTGGTTTCCGTCTTGTAATTTTCGGCTTGGGTCGGGCGTTTGGTCGCGGAAACTACACCTTGCACCTTGCGAGTGGAAGCGGATAGATACGCGCCGAGAGATTCAGAGGATATGGGCCAATGTTGGATACGATGACCTTCACAAAGATCATGGGCGGCTTTTGCGGTGCGCTTTTGGTTTTCCTTCTGGGCAAGTGGGCTGCGGAAGAAATCTATGCCGTGGGTGATCACGGGTATGACCACAAGCCCGCCTATGTCATTGACACCGGAACCGACGAAGAGGCCGAAGAAGTAGAAGAAGAAGTTGTCACGCTTGCTTCCCTCTATGCCGATGCCGACCCCGAGGCCGGTGCTCGCGTATTCAACAAATGTAGCGCCTGCCACAAGGTAGAGGACGGCGCCAACGGCGTTGGCCCGCACCTGCACGCCGTTGTGGGCCGCGACATCGGATCTGTTGCTGATTACGGAAGCTATTCCGGCGCATTGAACGAGGCCGCAGACGTCTGGACCGCCGAAAACCTGTTTGCGTTCCTCGAAAACCCCAAGGGTTGGGCGCCCGGCACGTCGATGGGCTACGCAGGTTTGAAAAAGCCTGAGGACCGTGCAGACGTGATCGCGTATCTCGACATGACAGACGGCGACATGACCCAGCTTGCCGCCGCGACCGAAGAAGCCGCCACTGAGGAAGCCGCGACGGAAGAAGCTGCCACTGAGGAAGCCGTGATGGAAGAAGCGGCGACTGAGGAAGCCGTGACGGAAGAAGCGGCGACTGAGGAAGCCGCGACGGAAGATGCTGCAACTGAGGAAGCTGCCACCGAGGAGGCTGCGACTGAGGAAGCAACTGCCGAGGCAGCACCTGCCGCCGAAGAAGCCTCTGCTTTTGCCACGCTGGTCGCCGCTGCGGACCCTGCCGAGGGTGAAAAGGTCTACCGCAAATGCGCCGCTTGTCACGTTGTTGACGATGAAGTGAACCGCGTCGGCCCGCATCTTTACAACGTTGTTGGACGCGACATTGGTGGCGTTGATGGGTATGGCTATTCCGACGCTCTTGCCGGTATGGACGGTGTCTGGGATGCGGATGCGCTGAACGCTTGGTTGGAAAACCCCAATGAATTCGCACCCGGCAACAAGATGAGCTTTCGCGGTCTTCGCAAGGAAGAAGAGCGCGCCGCCGTCATCAAGTACATGGAATCGGTCGCGGAATAACTCGCCGATTTGCTTTGATCAGCCGCCGTTCCCGCGAGGGAGCGGCGGTTTTTTCATGTGTAACGTCCATAGGGACCATCGCCGCTTGAATCCCTTCACGCCCCTCCATAGCTTGCCATAAAGAGTTTCAGTAACAGATCAGGACAGGACAGAGGAGATTTCCATGACCCGACCGCAGAGCCGGGCCAAGGCCCGAACGCTTGAGATCCGGCCCGCCCGCATCCTGATTGCCGCCCTCACCGGGCTGTCTATCGCAGCCCTTGCTGCGACAGCTGCCCTGTCCAGCGATGACACTGGGGATGGCGATGTCGTGCGCAGCCACGGCTATTCCTATTTCGGCGTGCTGAAATACCCCGAAGATTACGAGCATTTCGACTACGTCAACCCGGACGCGCCCAAGGGCGGCAGCATCTCGATCGCGCAATCCGGCACATTTGATTCGATGAACCCGTATACGCGTCAGGGCCGTCGCGCCGCGCTGTCATGGATGATGTATGAAAGCCTGCTGGGCGACAGCCCGACAGCCGGCGCGGCCCCGGCCGACGTGCTGGGTGAGCAATACGGGCTGCTGGCGCACACGGTCGAATATCCCGAGGACAAGGCGTGGGTCATCTTTCATATGCGCCCCGAAGCGCGGTTTTCGGATGGCACGCCGGTAACGGCGCATGACGTTGCCTTTTCGCACAACCTGCTTTTGGATCAGGGTCTGCAATCCTACGCCGAGGCCGTGCGCAAGCGGATCCCCAATGTCGAGGTTCTCGACGATCACACCATCAAGTTCACCTTTGCCGAGGGTATTTCGCGCCGCAGTCTGATTGATCAGGTGGGCGGCGTCCCCGTGTGGTCGCAGAAATGGTTTGAGGAAACCGGCGCCCGCATCGACGAGCCGCGGCTTGAGACCTCTCCGGGGTCCGGTCCTTATATGGTGGACGATATCGAGGTGAACCGTCGCGTGGTTTACAAACGCAACCCGGATTACTGGGGCTGGGATCTTGCGTTTAACAAGGGGCGGCACAATTTCGATGAGATCCGCGTGGAATATTTCGCCGATGACACCGCCGGGTTCGAGGCGTTCAAAGCTGGCGAAGTGACCTACCGCACCGAAAGCGATCCCAAGAAATGGGCCTCTGCCTATGATTTCCCGGCTGTCGACAAGGGTTGGGTTCAGCTTGAGGAAATCCCCGATGGCACACCGCCCGCCATGCAGGGGATCGTGTTCAACCTTGGCAGCGCCCCCCTGAAGGACAAGCGCGTGCGTCAGGCCATCGCGCTGATGTTCAATTTCGAGTGGACCAACAAGTCCCTGCTTTATGATCTCTTTGCGCAACAGCCGTCCTTTTCCACTGGCACCAAACTCCAGTCCGAGGGGCTGCCAGAAGGCGATGAGCTCGCGTTCCTTCAATCGCTTGGCGATGTTGTGCCTGAGGGCATCTACACGACAGAGCCGTGGCTTCCGCATGAAAGCGACCCGGATCGCCTCACCACCCGGTCCAACCTGCGTCAGGCGCTGAAACTGATGCGCGAGGCGGGCTATGAGGTGGGCGAGAACGGCATGATGCGCGGCCCCGACGGTGATGTGCTGCGGCTTGATTTCCTGCTCAACGCGTCCGGCTCTCCGACGGACAAGGCGATTGCCGAGAATTTCGTGCGCAATCTGACCCAGCTTGGCGTCGACGCGCGGCTGGAGGCGGTCGATGCGTCGCAATACACCAAACGCGAGCGGGATCGCGATTATGATCTGGTGTTCGATGGCTACCCGGCCATCCTTGGGACCGGCACTGGCCTGCATCAGCGGTTGGGCTCTGAGGCGGCGGAATACAGCCTTTTCAATCCCGCCGGTCTGGCCAGCCCGATGGTGGATGCGATCATCGACGCGTCTCTTCTGACCGAAAGCCAAGAGGAAGAGGACATGACGATGCGCGCGCTCGACCGGGCACTGCGCTATGAGTTCTTCGTCATCCCGGACGGCTACGCCCCCGATCACTGGGCCGCCTATTGGGACATGTATGGCCGCCCCGAAGAGATTCCGGCCTTCGCGCTCGGTGTGCTGGATTTCTGGTGGTATGACGCGGACAAGGCCGAGGCCCTCAAGGCCGCAGGCGCAAGGCGGTAACACCTCAACATGGGCGCCTATATTCTCCGACGACTGTTGCTTGTGATCCCGACGCTGATCGGGATCATGATCATCAATTTCGCGCTGGTGCAGTTCCTGCCCGGCGGCCCCGTTGAACAGGCGATTGCCGAGATTCAGGGGCAGGGGGATGTGTTTGGCGGTTTCGCCGGGGCGCAGAATGACAGCGCTCTTGGCGGCGGTGAAGAAAGCGAAGGGTATCTGGGGTCACGTGGGCTGCCGCCCGAATTCATCGCCGAGCTTGAGGCGCAATACGGTCTGGACAAACCGCCGCTCGAACGCTTTTTCACGATGCTGTGGAACTATGCCCGCTTTGATTTTGGCGAGAGCTATTTCCGCAAGATCACGGTCATCGACCTTGTGCTGGAAAAGATGCCTGTCAGCGTCTCGCTGGGGATCTGGACGCTGCTGTTGTCCTATCTCATCTCGATCCCGCTGGGTATTCGCAAGGCTGTGCGTGATGGTACCCGGTTCGATACATGGACCAGTGGCATCATCATCGCGGCCTATGCCATCCCCGGCTTTCTCTTTGCGATCATGCTGCTCGTGCTCTTTGCCGGCGGCTCTTACTACCAGATCTTCCCCTTGCGCGGTCTGACCTCTGACGGGTGGGAGGATTTCACACTGTTGGGCAAGATCGCGGATTACCTCTGGCACATCTTCCTGCCTGTGCTGGCGCTGTCGATCTCGGGCTTTGCCACGCTGACGCTTCTGACCAAGAATTCCTTTCTGGATGAGATAAAGAAGCAATATGTCATCACCGCCCGCGCCAAAGGTCTGGGCGAGCGCAAGGTGCTTTATGGCCACGTCTTTCGCAACGCAATGCTGATCGTGGTCGCGGGCTTTCCGGGTGCCTTTATCGCGGTGTTCTTTACCGGCAGCCTGCTGATCGAGACGATATTTTCGCTCGACGGTCTGGGGCGGCTCTTCTTTGAGGCCGCCGTGGGCCGTGACTACCCTGTACTCTTCGCCACGCTCTATCTCACCACGCTCATTGGTCTGGTGGTGCAGTTGATCGGTGACCTGATGTATGTGGCGATTGATCCGCGCATCGATTTTGAGCGGCGGGCGGGCTAGACACATGCGGATCTCCCCCCTCAATCAGCGCCGCTGGCGCAATTTCAAACGCAACCGCCGGGCATGGTGGTCTCTGATCATCTTTTCGGTGCTGTTTCTGATCTGCCTGCCGGCAGAGTTTGTCGCCAATGACAAGCCGCTCTTGGTCAGCTACCGCGGCGAGCTTTATACGCCGGTGGTGCAGTTCTATCCTGAAACCGCCTTTGGCGGCGATTTCCGGACAGAGGCGCCCTATGGCGACCCAGAGGTCGAATGCCTGATCGTGTCCGGCGGTCTTGAAGACTGTTTCGACGACCCGTTCGGCGTGATCGAGGACGCGCAGGACGGGGTTGTGAATGGCGAGACAATTCAAAAGGGTTGGACGATCTGGCCCCTCATTCCCTACAGCTATGACACCCCCGTGGACCGCCCCGGCGCTGCGCCGCTTCCACCCAACGAGCAGAACTATCTGGGCACTGATGGCACCAAACGCGATGTCATGGCGCGGGTGATCTACGGTTTCCGCCTCTCAGTGCTGTTTGCGCTGATCGTGACGCTGTTCAGCTCTATCATCGGCATCGCGGCAGGCGCGGTGCAGGGCTATTTCGGCGGCCGCACAGATCTTTTCTTTCAGCGTTTCATAGAGGTTTGGGCGGGCACGCCGCAGCTTTATGTAATCATCATCCTCTTTGCGATCCTGCCGCGAAGTTTCTGGCTGTTGGTGGGGATCACCGTCGCCTTTGGCTGGATGGGCCTTGTGGGCGTGGTGCGTGCGGAATTCCTGCGTGCGCGGAATTTCGAATATGTCCGCGCGGCCAAGGCGCTTGGCGTGGGCAATATGACCATCATGTTCCGCCACATGCTGCCCAATGCGATGGTCGCCACGATCACCTTCATGCCGTTCATCATCACTGGCACGATCAACCTGCTCGCGACGCTTGATTTCCTTGGCTTCGGTCTGCCCGCCTCTGC
>CBFHML010000143.1:0-8433 GCA_965656855.1 Roseovarius sp. | reverse complement strand
GAGCCGCTGGCACATGGCGCCTGCCCATGCGCCGGGCCAGCCCGGCTGGCGGCTGGAGCGGCGACGCGCGCGCACCCTGCCACCCGCCGCGTGGCGGATGACACCCGAGGGCAAGGGCAATACACTCATGCCATGTGAGGACAGTGGACGCCCGTTGTGACAGCACGGCAAACCAGATCGGGCGGGATATCATCGCGCGGGTCGAGACATAGGCGGCCAGATGCCCCCTGCCCTCTGGCACAGCCGCGCGCCTTGCGCTAAACGGGGCCGCAACACCCGGCAGAAGGACGACCCCGCGAACATGGCACGCCACCTGATCACATCCGCGATCCCCTATATCAACGGGATCAAGCATCTGGGAAATCTCGTCGGCAGCCAGCTGCCTGCCGATCTCTATGCGCGCTACCTGCGCGGGCGCGGGCATGAGGTGCTGTTTTTGTGCGCCACCGACGAGCACGGCACCCCGGCAGAGCTTGCCGCGAAGAAAGCCGGCAAGCCGGTCGATCAATACTGTGCCGAGATGTGGGCCGTGCAGGACGAGCTGAGCCGCGGGTTTCGCCTGTCTTTTGATCATTTCGGGCGCTCCTCCAGCCAGCAGAACGAAAAGCTGACGCAGCATTTCGCGGGCAAGCTGCATGAGGCCGGGCTGATCGAGGAAGTGTCTGAAAGACAAGTTTATTCCAACGCCGATGGCCGGTTTCTGCCGGATCGCTATATCGAGGGCACCTGCCCCAACTGCGGCTATGACAAGGCGCGTGGCGACCAGTGCGAAAACTGCACAAAGCAGCTTGACCCCACAGACCTGATTGAGCCGCGCTCGGCCATCTCGGGGTCGACCGATCTGGAGGTGCGCGAGACCAAGCATCTTTACCTACGCCAGTCGAAGATGCGCGATGAGCTGAACGCGTGGATCGACAGCAAAGCAGACTGGCCGATCCTGACCACCTCGATCGCCAAGAAATGGCTCAATGATGGGGACGGGCTTCGGGATCGGGGTATTACCCGCGATCTGGATTGGGGCATTCCCGTCAAACGCGGCGAGGACGACTGGCCCGGCATGGAGGGCAAGGTCTTTTACGTGTGGTTCGATGCGCCCATTGAATATATCGCCTGCGCGCAGGAATGGCAGGACGCGGGCAAGGGCGGCGATTGGGCCCGCTGGTGGCGGACCGACAAGGGCGCGGACGACGTGCGCTATACGCAGTTCATGGGCAAGGACAACGTGCCGTTCCACACGCTGAGCTTTCCCGCGACGATCCTCGGCTCGGGCGAGCCATGGAAGCTGGTGGATTACATCAAGTCGTTCAACTACCTGAACTACGATGGTGGCCAGTTCAGCACCTCTCAGGGGCGCGGTGTGTTCATGGATCAGGCGCTGGATATCCTGCCTGCGGATTACTGGCGCTGGTGGCTGTTGTCGCACGCGCCCGAAAGCTCGGACGCCGAATTCACATGGGAGAATTTTCAGGCCTCGGTGAACAAGGACCTGTCGGATGTGCTGGGCAATTTCGTCTCTCGCGTGACAAAGTTCTGCCGCTCCAAATTTGGCGAGCTTGTGCCCGAGGCCGGCAGCCAAGGCCCCGAAGAAGCCGCGCTGATCGAGACGCTGACCACCCGCATCCGTGCCTATGAAAAGCATATGGAAGCCATCGAGGTCCGCAAATCCGCATCAGAGCTGCGCGCCATCTGGGTCGCTGGCAATGAATATCTGCAAGAGGCGGCACCCTGGGCCAGCTTCAAGGAGGATCCCGAGCGCGCTGCGATGCAAATCCGCTTTGCGCTCAATCTCGCGCGGCTCTACGCCGTGCTTTCGCGGCCATTCATCCCCGATGCCTCGGCCAGCCTGCTCACCGCGCTGCGCTGCGAGGATGACAGCTGGCCTGATGATGTGGCGGATGCCCTGACCCTGCTCAAGCCCGGTCATGCGTTCGATGTGCCTGAGAACCTCTTCGTCAAGATCACCGACGACAATGTCGAGGAATGGCAGACGCGGTTTTCCGGCCAGCGGGACTAAACCACGTCCCGCCGCATATTGCCCGAGAAGTTTCCAGATTCGGACCATAATGGATCGCGCAGCGGAGGTCTCGACAGAGCCATTCGTACTAGCTTGAGTGTGTGTAAGCCCGGATCCAAGACCGTCAGACCACCATTCAGCGTCAAGCCGGCCACCGGCAGTGCGATAGACAGAACAAGCGCTGTGGTACCCGCGGCCGGGCTCGAACCGGCACGGCCTTTCGGCCTGGGGATTTTAAGTCCCCTGTGTCTACCATTCCACCACGCGGGCGCCGAATTCGGGAATAGGGCACCACCGGCCCAGAGGCAAGATGGCCCGGTTCAGATCTCGTCTTCTGCCGCTTCAAGCACCGGCAGCAGATGCCGCTCGCCCAGCCATGGGTTCAGGTCAAGCGCAGCTCGCAAAGACAGCGCCGCCTCTGCATTGCGGCCCAGCGCATGAAAGGTGAGCGCCTGACCGCTCAATGCGCCCACATGGCGCGGTGACAGGTCCAGCGTCCGCTTGAGGTCGGGTAGCGCGGCTTCGAACCCCTCTTGCAGAAAATGGATGAACGCGCGCTGGTTATAGCCTTCGGCGTAATCCGGGCAGTAGGCGACAAGCGCGTCAAAGGCCTCCATCGCCCCGGCATAATCATAGGCACCGCGTCGCTCCATTCCGTGATCGAGCAGCTCTTGCGCTTTGGCATCTGGCGCGTCGGTCCACAAATCCCACATTCTGTCCGACAGGGCGCGCCCTTCGCCCTCGGTCTGCGCGGCGCGCGCATCCTTGATCAGCCCACTCAGCTCAGCGGCATGATCGGGCGATGCGGGACACCCCGTGGCCAAGCCCGGACCGGCAAGGCAAGTGGCGACAAGGCAGGCAAATGCGGGGGCAAGCAGCGTGTGTTTCATATCTCATATTTGCCGCAGGATCGGCGAAAGGCAAATCACAACCGCGCATGTCATGGTCGCTTGACCCCGGACCGGCCCCGGCCCACTTTGACGGCATGATCCCGATCAGAGACCATAACCCCTCAGAGGGCACCCCCTTTGTCACCTATGCGCTGATGGCGCTGAATATCGGGATATTCCTGAGCTACTGGCCGCTGTTCAACGACCCCCGCGCGCTCAACGCCTTTTTCTACGAATGGGCGATGATCCCTGCTTTGGTCACAACGGACGGGACATACGGCACGCTGGCCAGTTCGATGTTTCTGCATGGCGGCTGGATGCATCTGGCGGGCAACATGCTGTTCCTATGGATCTTTGGCGATAACATGGAAGAGGAAATGGGCCATGGCGGCTACCTGCTTTTCTACATGGCGGGCGGGCTTGCGGCCGGGCTGGCGCATTATGTCGCGGCCCCCTATTCGCCCGTGCCCACGGTGGGTGCCTCGGGCGCAATCGCCGGGGTGATGGGCGGCTATCTGTTGCTGTTCCCAAAGGCGCGGGTCGATATCCTGCTGTTTTTCATCATCATCGTGCGGATTATCACCATCCCGGCCTGGATCATGCTGGGGCTTTGGTTCGCGCTTCAGCTTTTTGGTGGTGCGGGCGCCAATCCCGACGAAGGCGGTGTGGCCTATTGGGCGCATGCCGGTGGCTTTATCGCGGGGATCTTGCTGGCGATCCCACTATTTCTGCGGCGCGGCGGGCCACGGTTCTGGTCGCGCACCGAAGGCCACCCGCCGCATCCTGAGGCGAAATACCGCTATGTCCGCAGTCACATTCCCAAGGTCAGCCGCAAATGAAGGCCAGCTGTCATTGCGGCGCGGTGGAGTTGCAGCTCGACGTCGCAGACATCGGCACGGCGAACCGCTGTAGTTGCAGCTACTGCAGGCGTCGCGCGGCGCCGAATATCTCGGTGCCTCTGGCCGATCTGCATGTGGTGAAGGGGGCTGACACCCTCACCCGCTACACATGGGGCACGGGCACGGCGCAGCATTTCTTTTGTGGAATCTGCGGGATCTACACCCACCACCAGCGCCGGTCGGACCCGACGCAATACGGGGTGAATCTGGGCTGTATCGAGGGCATGAACCCGGCCGAGCACGAGCCGATCCCATGGACCGATGGCATCAATCACCCGTCCGACCGGTAGAGGCGCGTCAATTTTTCGAAGAAAAATTACCGGGAATTTTCAAAAATTCCCGGCCCAGATCAGGCGTTGCGGATGATCTTGGTGAAGCGGTCGAACACCTGCTCGTTCGCGCAGATCACCTCGCCATCCTCAAGAATGTTGCCGCCCTCGCGGAGCGGTTCGACGAAACCGCCCGCCTCGCGCACGATGATCACGCCTGCGGCCATGTCCCACGCATTGAGACGGCGTTCCCAATAGCCCTCGTAACGGCCCGCCGCCACATAGGCCATGTCGAGCGCCGCCGACCCCCAGCGCCGCACGCCTGCGCAGGTGGGCATCAGCCGCGCCAGATCCTGCAATGTCGCAGGCAGGTCGCTGCGCCCGCCAAAGGGCAGGCCCGTGGCAAAGACCGATTCGATCAGCTTGGAGCGGCCCGAAACGCGCAGGCGCATGTCATTCATGAACGCCCCCTCGCCTTTTTCGGCGAAATACATCTCGTCCTTGGCGGCGTCATAGATCACCCCTGCCACGACATTGCCCTTATGCTCCAGCGCGATGCTGACCGCCCAATGCGGCAGACCGTGCAGAAAGTTTGTGGTGCCATCGAGCGGATCGACGATCCAGCGGCGGGTCGGGTCCTGCCCCTCTTCTTCGCCACCTTCCTCGGCCAGCCAGCCATAGGTGGGGCGCGCGCCCATCAGCTCTTCTTTCAGGATCTGCTCGGCGGCGAGATCTGCACGGCTGACGAAGTCGCCCGCGCCTTTCATGCTGACCTGCAGGTTTTCCACCTCGCGGAAGTCCTTGACCAGCGACCTGCCGACCTTGCGGGCGGCTTTCAGCATGATGTTGAGATTGGCACTGCCGGGCATGCGTTTCGCTCCTTGATCCTCAAGGCCGCGCGTATACGCCCGCGATCAAAGCGCTGCAAGAGGCAGTGAGAGACAGCAAGGACCTGTGACCCTTGGCTCTTGTGGGATGAGGGGTTCCACCCCTCAAACTCCCCGAGGTATTTCAGGCCAGATGAAGACAGGGGCCAACGGGCCTTTTCCTCTGGGGCCGCATTGGGTAGAGGATCGGGGACATTCGATCAGTTTGGGGCGCAGCAGATGGCTATGGACAAGACATTCGATGCAACTTCCGCCGAGGCGCGGATCTATGCCGACTGGGAAGAGGCGGGCTGTTTCAACGCCGGTGCCAATGCCAGCCGCGACGAGACCTTTTGCATCATGATCCCGCCACCCAACGTGACGGGCAGTTTGCATATGGGCCATGCCTTTAACAATACGTTGCAGGATATCCTTGTCCGCTGGCACCGGATGCGCGGCTTTGACACGCTCTGGCAGCCCGGACAGGACCATGCCGGCATCGCCACGCAGATGGTGGTGGAGCGCAAGCTGGCCGCCGAGGGTCAGCCGCCGCGCCGCGAACTGGGGCGTGAGGCCTTTCTCGACAAGGTCTGGGAGTGGAAGACCCATTCAGGCGGCACGATCGTCAACCAGCTCAAGCGTCTTGGCGCGTCCTGCGACTGGTCGCGCAACGCCTTTACCATGTCAGGCGCGCCCGGTGCGCCAGAGGGTGAAGAGGGGAATTTCCACGATGCCGTGATCAAGGTTTTTGTGGAGATGTACAACAAGGGGCTGATCTATCGCGGCAAGCGACTGGTCAATTGGGACCCGCATTTCGAAACCGCCATTTCCGATCTGGAGGTCGAGAACGCGGAAGTTCCCGGCCATATGTGGCATTTCAAATACCCGCTCGCGGGCGGAGAGACATATACCTATGTGGAGCGCGACGAGGACGGCAACGTCCTGTTCGAGGAAGAGCGCGATTATATCTCTATCGCCACGACCCGACCCGAAACCATGCTCGGCGATGGCGCGGTGGCGGTTCACCCATCGGATGAGCGGTATGCGCCAATCGTCGGAAAGCTGTGTGAGATTCCGGTTGGGCCGAAAGAGCATCGTCGCCTCATCCCGATCATCACCGATGACTACCCGGACCCGAATTTCGGCTCTGGCGCGGTCAAGATCACCGGCGCGCATGATTTCAACGACTATGCGGTGGCACAGCGCGGCAACATCCCGATGTACCGCCTGATGGACACGCGCGGTCATCTGCGCGCCGATGGCACGGCCTATGCCGAGACCGCCGCCCGCGCGCAGGATATCGCCAGCGGCGCCGACTTTACCGAGGCCGAGGTCGATACGCTGAACCTAGTTCCCGATCACCTGCGCGGGCTGGACCGGTTCGAGGCACGCGAGCGCGTCGTCGCCGAGATCACCGCCGAGGGGCTGGCGGTGATGGTCCCAGAAAGCGATCCGCGCCTTGGCAGTGCCGCGAAAAAGCCGACCGCCCCCGAAGAAGGCGGCGAAGCGCGCGACGAGATGCTGGTGCCGTTCGTCGAGGCGAAACCGATCATGCAGCCCTTTGGCGACCGGTCCAAGGTGGTGATCGAGCCGATGCTGACCGACCAATGGTTCGTCGACACGACCAAGATCGTCCGCCCCGCCATCGATGCGGTGAAGACGGGCGAGGTCACGATCCTGCCCGAGGCCGACCGCAAAGTGTATTTCCACTGGCTGGAGAATATCGAGCCGTGGTGCATCTCTCGTCAGCTGTGGTGGGGGCACCAGATCCCTGTGTGGTACGATGCCGACGGCAACCAGTATTGCGCCGCGAGCGAAGAAGAGGCGCGTCGTCTGGCGAATGGCAAGGAGCTTACCCGCGACGAGGACGTGCTCGACACATGGTTCTCGTCCGGTCTCTGGCCCATCGGGACATTGGGCTGGCCGGACAAAACGCCGGAATTGCAGAAATATTTCCCCACCTCGGTGCTGATCACCGGCTTTGACATCATCTTTTTCTGGGTCGCCCGGATGATGATGATGCAATATGCCGTGGTCGGGCAAAAGCCGTTCTCGGATGTCTATGTCCACGCGTTGGTGCGCGATGAGAAGGGCAAGAAGATGTCCAAATCGCTGGGCAACGTGCTCGACCCGCTGGAGCTGATTGACGAATATGGCGCGGACGCCGTGCGCTTTACCCTGACGGCGATGGCCGCGATGGGGCGCGACCTTAAGCTGTCGACGCAACGCATTGCCGGCTATCGGAATTTCGGCACCAAGCTCTGGAACGCCGCGCGGTTTGCCGAGATGAATGGCGCGACCGGCGGCAAAGCTCATCCGCCACAGGCAAAACAGACCGTAAACCGTTGGATCATCGGGGAAACTGCCGCTGTCAAGCAAGAGGTCGACACCGCCCTCGGGCAGTACCGCTTCAACGACGCGGCGAACGCGCTTTATGCCTTTGTCTGGGGCAAGGTCTGCGACTGGTATGTGGAGTTTTCCAAGCCGCTTTTGCTGGACGGCGAGGATGAGGTGAAGGCCGAGACACAAGAAACGATGGCGTGGGTCATCGACCAATGTCTGATCCTGTTGCACCCGATCATGCCCTTTATCACAGAAGAACTGTGGGACACGCTGGGGACACGCGAAAAGCGGCTCGTCCATGCCGATTGGCCCGAATATGGCGACGAGTTGATCGACAAGGCGGCGCATGCCGAGATGACTTGGGTCATCAACCTGATCGACGCGGTCCGCTCTGCCCGCGCGCAGGTGCATGTGCCGGTGGGCCTTTATACGCCGCTGCTGGTCACGGGCCTGACCGGCGCGGCACGCGCGGCGTGGGACAATAACGAAACGATGATCAAGCGGCTGGCGCGGATCGAGGGGATCACAGAAACCGATGGTTTCCCCAAGGGCTGTATCACCATCGCGGTCGAGGGTGGTGAATTTGGCCTGCCCGTGGCGGACATCATTGATGTGGCAGAGGAAAAGGCGCGGCTGGAAAAGACCCTTGGCAAGCTGGAAAAGGAATTGGGCGGGCTGCGCGGGCGGCTGAAGAACCCCAAATTCGTCGAAAGCGCGCCCGACGAGGTGGTCGAGGACACACGCGCGCAACTGGCCGCACGAGAGGACGAGGAAGCCAAGCTGCGCGGCGCGTTGGATCGGTTGGCAGAGCTGGGCTAGTCCCGGCCCCTTGCACCGCCCCGCGCCCTGCCGCTATCACTTGGGCCTATGACCTATCCTCGTTACACAGACCTGCTTCGCTCGCTCCCTGCCACGGTGCCCTTTGTCGGACCAGAAGAGCAGGAGCGCGCGCGCGGCACCGCGTTCGGCGCCCGGCTTGGCGCCAATGAGCAGAATTTCGGCCCCTCCCCGAGGACCGTAGAGGCGATGCGGCAAAGCGCGGCGGAGATTTGGAAATATCCCGATTCCACCAGTCACGAGTTGCGCCAGGCCATTGCGGAAATCCACGAAATCCCGCCGGAAAACATCCTTGTGGGCGAAGGGATCGACGGG
>CBFHML010000142.1:0-55429 GCA_965656855.1 Roseovarius sp. | reverse complement strand
CATGTCTACGACCACGCCAAGCGCCTCTCGGTCGTAGCTGGGCTTCTTGCCCCGGTACTTTACCCTGTTCTGCTTTGCAGCGGCTATACCAGCCTTCTGGGCTTCCTTCGTGGCCTCTGCCTGTGCCTGTGCCGTCGCAGCCATGAAGGCGATCAGTGCGTCTCTCACAGCTTCCTGCATGGGGTCTTGCGTGGCACCGTCGAAGGTCAGGCCGTTGATCACCGTCTTCACCACGACCCCTTGCCGCATGAAGTGGCGGATCGTGTCGGTGACGTCTTGGTAGTTCCGTCCCAGCCGATCCACCCAGCGCACCACCAGCGTATCACCATGCCGGAGCTTGTCGAAGAGCCGCTTGCCCTCAGGCCTCTCGCCGAGCGCTGTGCTGACGCCAGAGACCCCGTGGTCTGCGATCACCTCGTCGATCTCAAAGCCTGCCGCCTCAGCCTGCGCCTTCTGGTGATCGAGGGTTTGGTCAGCGGTGGAAACACGCGCGTAGAAGATAGTCTTGGTCATGGCGTCCTCTTGTCCGTTTGACTTCTGTACGTTGGGTATGGCGTACGTAGACCAAAGTCAAGCCTAGTGGACACCCTTACGGACCCTCCCCTGTATGTACGTGAAGGTATACCCTTGCGGACAGTACGATTGGTTGAAGTTTTCAGAAACGTATTGCATCAAGCATTCGTTTTTTGAGGGCTACCAATACCCAGTGGAGGACGCATTGATCGAGATCGATCTCAACGAAGCGATAAATCATGGCATCGCAAGCGGAGGGGCTGCCTTGGTCGTGAGTCTTGCGTTGATGCTTCCTCGTTGGGTCTTCATCGGCATGCGTTCCGACTTTCGCCGTTGGCGAGAGCGCAGAGCAGAAAAACGAAAAACCAGACAGATTGCCAGAAGTGCCAGCAGAAAAGAGCCAGCACTTCGACGCGAGCAAAACGATCCGGCTTCGAACACAGGGGAAGCAGAGTTTCACCAGAAAAAGTAAACCTTGGCTAGGGAACGAAGCCTAGGCAGCCTGAGGGTCTACCTGACACCTTGGCATACCCTCAGCGAAGCAGCGTAGACTCCACAGGATAAGCACAATGATGGCTTGGGCTGCTTGTGCTTGCAGCTCTCGCCGTGACCCTCCGCCACCCTCGCCCCCGAAAGCTCATGGGGGACTAGGAGAACGACGCCTCATTACGGTATGCGCCTCGGATATGAGCAACAAAATTGGTCGCGGGTCCCCTGTCGGCCTGCTTTGATCAGAATTGCGGCTCGAGGTCATCATCCATGCAGTCGTCCTCCTCGGCGCAGTCTTCAGCGTCGTCTACATCCTCAAGTTCATCCCACTCGGTGTCAGCCCATAGGGATACCATCGCGTAGCGGCCTTTGAGACGACGCGCCAAGACCCGACCAAGTGCGCGTGGTGATCGATGTCCTGCCTGCATGATGACGCTACCAATCTGAGCGTCCAATCGCTCAGCATCAGCGTTAACCTGTTCGTCCTCGTCGAATTCGACCACGTCCGACAGGCCGCCATGTATCCGAAGAGCCTCTCGCCAAGTGGCCGGCATTTGCTCCTCATTCGAAAGAAGAAATTTGTGTGTTCGTCTCATAACCGCAATTTGGCTCTTGCTGACGCCAGAGGACGCAGCGGTTTCGTCTTTGCTGTAGATGTAGCCTCC
The DNA here is from genome assembly GCA_965656855.1 of Roseovarius sp. Taxonomy (GTDB): domain Bacteria; phylum Pseudomonadota; class Alphaproteobacteria; order Rhodobacterales; family Rhodobacteraceae; genus Roseovarius. The sequence continues at coordinate 53,762 of CBFHML010000142.1, read as the reverse complement.
CGCCTTAGTCACAAAGGTGACGAGCCACCAGGCGGTGTCGGAACGCTCAGCGGCATTGAGCGGAAGCACGGCCTTGATATTGCTTGCGCTTGCCTTCAGCCGCGCTTCAGCAAGTGTGCCATCAAAGACCCTAACCTTGATTGGCTTTCTGTGCTTTCGCTTCCGATAAGCCTTGTACCGGTGGTGGCCTGCGATGATGTAGGTCTTCCCATCAGCCGGACTGTCCCAGACGGTCATAGGGTCAAGGCGTACTCCCCGTTTGATCCGCTCAGCCAAGTCCTCAATGTGGTTTTCATTGAAGCGCTCGTGCCGTTTGGGCAGGAAGTTGTTTTCATCGATAAAGAGGTCGCATATCTTCATCTGACGGGTGCGCATGGCACCTCGCGCATCCTTTTGATTTCTCTGTGTCATTGCATTGTCCGTGATTGTTGATGTTGTGGGCCGGACCGCGCTCGTTTGCTATGCAGAATGTACACCCAAAGGCTACACCCCTAGCTGCAGCTTCAGCCACTCCCGGAGCAAGCCTGAGCTTGCCCAAGGAGGGCCGAACCACGGACCGGTTGAAGCGATGTGCTGGGGACGTCCTTTGCTAGGCGCATTCCCGGGCAAGGGTTCGCTCTAATGGTGGCCCTAAATCGGCCATTGTTGCCCGGACTGTTGCTTTTTCCGCTATAGGGACAGACCTCCCCGCCGCCACCACGAAGTGGAAAGGGGAGACTATAGGGATTAGCTGTAGCCAACCGTCGCTTCCAGGCCCGTTGAGCTTTCGACGCAGCACGGAGGCCCACACGGACACACACCACGGAGGCCCACACGGACTCACACAGTGTCTCCCGATGCAGCCTGAGCGGTATCCATGGGCAACCCCGGAGACGCCGTGGTGACGCCCCTGAGAACCTGCTGCGAGCCAGACAGCGGACAGATGTAGTGGAGCTAAAGTCATACTCGTGATTTCCGCTCTTGCGACGACTGTCTCGCTGTTACTGGGCTGGTGAAACCTACTGTTCTCACCACTTCACATTTGGCCAAGTGATCTTCCCAGTCACCTCACTCAAAACATCATACCCAAGACCTTCGGCGCTATATGTATCGAAGGTGATGTTGCCAATCCGGTGGCCTAGCAATCGCTTGATCTCACGTGAACTGACACGCGCATTCTCCAACTTGTTGGCGACCGAGTGCCGAAAGCTATGGTAAACCGTGTCTCTCCCAAAGCCTAATTCCTTCTTCACTTCAGTAAACTCGTTGGTCAGTGTCGTATCTGCGAGAGGTGATCTGCTCCATTCAGCCACATCTTCGAGGATTTCTGGATGACAAGGGACACGCCGTGTACGCCAATCCTTCTTCGTTTCGGGCAGAAAGAGCGTTGGTGTGTCCGTGTCCGCTCCTTCCAGCCTAACCCCGCAAACGCCGCTTCGGGATGCCCCGCTGTATGCTGCGATCCTTATGGCCAGCCAAAGTCTGCGCTTGCGAGTTCCCCGGATGGCTTCCATGATCCTTAGATAGTCTTCGTCTGTGATAGACCTGACACGTATCGTATCAACGGCGCTGTCCATCTCCCGCACCGACCACATCTCAGTGTCACTCGGCCAGCCGTGATAGCGCCAGATGCCACGATAAGCCGTCGTGTACTTTTGAACCGTTGCCTTGGCGTTATTGCTCAAGAGGTCGTGTAGGAAACGCCTAGCATTGCGCTGGGTAATTTCCTCTTTGTAAGGGAAGTTACTCAACAGAATAGAAATAGCGCGGCGATATTCGGTCTTGGTCTTGTATGCTTTGCCGCGTTTTGTATCGAACCATTCCCAACAATATGGCTCAAGTGGTGTAAGCGAACCCTGAAGGATTTGTATTTCCCGCCATATCTCAGCGCCCGTTGGACTATTGATCACTTCCTCTCGCGCGTCGTTAAGGTCCTCAATATCACCTGATGACGCTTTGCGGTGAGCAAGGCGGTCGATCTTATCCCAAAGGAAAGAAATGTGCTGCGTTGTTTCCTCTGGCCGTTCTTCGCGTTCGTCCAACAGGAGCGCATCGTCGCTGATGGACGTTGGTGGAGCTGGTGCTATGGACCACTGCCCTCGAATTTGACGGACACGCATCTCGGACCACAGGTCCTGATAACTCTTCAGCTTGGCGTCACGCAGTTTTCTTGCGGCGGTTGCATCATTAGTCTTAAGAGACCCCTCAATGAACTTAGATGCTCTCGCCTCGTAGAACTGATGAACGTCTGCGGGTATGCGTATCTTGAAGTGCCAGCGGCCCCCGCGCTTGATCATATGGTGGTTCTTCGTCTTCACGTTGCAACCTAAATGTGTGGCAATTTGTGTGTTGTGAATAGGTAAATATAATCGAAATATCAATGATATAAGGCATATATCCGTTTTTGGCATCCCTTCCTGCCGGGGTCGCCATTTTTACGCTAATTCAAAAGCCAAGCAGTGCGGTTTAACTGGCAGAAACGTCGCGTAGAATGCTTTTGCAACTGCCCGAACAAAGCCACATGTGCAAATCATCCGGGCTGCGCATAAAATTTTCACTAGAATTTGGAGGTTTGGTGGAGCCTAGGGGGATCGAACCCCTGACCTCTTGCATGCCATGCAAGCGCTCTCCCAGCTGAGCTAAGGCCCCGATGACAGGCGCGCGGGCCTATCGTGCGCCGCTCTTACGGAAAGCGGCAGGCGGGATCAAGGGAAAAATCCCGCCCTCGAACGGCCCTCTTGGCCGCTGTATCCTCAGGAGTCGTCGTCTTCCTGTGCGACATCCGCAATCTCGTCGAGCGAGACGTTGTCATCGTCATCATCGTCCAGAACATCGTCATCTAGATCGACATCGACGTCGACATCATCTTCGTTTTCCGTGCTCTCGCCTTCGGCCTCTTTAGCCTTCATTTTCTTGGTTTCAGCATCCTCGGCATCGGCGTTGATCGACCGGCTCTTGCCAGTGTTCAATTCTACGACTTCCCCAGTGTAGGGGCTGACAGGAGGATTCTTGTTCAGATCGTAAAAGCGTTTCCCGGTGGTCGGGCAGAGGCGCTTAACGCCCCATTCTTCCTTGGGCATGGTGTTTCCCTTTGGGCTCTCTTTGTCTTGCGGACGATCTGCGCCACCTGCCATAAGACCGGTGAGCTGTCAAAGCCTTTAGCGGCGTACAGCGCGGATCGTAGGATCGAACGGTATATGGGCGAACATGTTCTGCACGGCAACCCCCCGGTCGCATTGCATTTGCGGCGGTCGGCCCGCGCGCGGCGGATTTCGCTGCGTGTATCGGGTGTGGACGGCAAGGTGACGCTGACTTTGCCACGCGGCGTGGCAGAGCGTGAGGCACTTGCCTTTGCCAAATCCAAGGCCGACTGGCTGCGCGCGCAACTGGGCCGGCAACCCGATATCGTGCAGGTCGGCCCCGGCTGCACAATCCCGCTTGGCGGGCACATGATCACAGTCGAGGCCGGCGGATCCGGCAGGGGTGTTCGCCTCTTGGACAATGTCCTGCATGTGCCCGGCGATACGTCCACAGCGGGCAGACGCATTCAGGCATGGCTCAAGACCGCAGCGCGGGACAGGCTCGCCGCGGCATCCGACAGGTATGCGGCGGCACTTGGGCGACCCTATGCCCGGATCACGCTGCGCGATACGCGGTCCCGCTGGGGATCCTGCACGCATGATGGCGGGCTGATGTATTCTTGGCGGCTGGTGATGGCGCCGGATGAGGTGCTGGATTACGTCGCAGCGCATGAGGTTGCGCATCTGGCCGAAATGAACCACAGCCCGGCGTTCTGGGCCACCGTCGCGCGGCTGATGCCCGGCTATGACGCCCCGCGCCGCTGGCTACGAAGCAATGGAGCAGAGCTTCACCGATATCGCTTCGGCGATTGACGGGCACCGTATTTGTGATCACAATTGCCCCATGAATGCACCACCCAGACCTGATGCCACCGCGCCGACCGCACCCGCGCCAGTGATTGCGGCGCATGACCGCGTCTATCGTGGCCTGCGCGGGCGCATCATGCATGGCGAGCTGAGTCCCGGACAGCCCCTGACACTGCGCGGGATCGGCGCGGAATACGGCGTGTCCATGACCCCCGCCCGTGAGGCCGTGCGCCGCCTGTCAGCCGAAGGTGCGCTGAGCGTATCGAACTCCGGCAGGGTCACCGCACCGGAACTGGGCAGCGAGCGGATCGAAGAGCTGGCAGCCCTGCGCGCCCTGATCGAGGTGGAGCTGGCAAGCCGCGCCCTGCCCCGCGCCCACATCGCGCTGATCGACCGGCTGCAAAGCATCCATAGCCGGATCGGCGACAAGGTCGTGCATCAGGACGCGGTGGGCTATATCCGGGCCAATCTGGAATTTCACCGCACGCTCTATCTGCGCGCCCAAGCGCCCGCGATGCTGGCGATGGCGGAAACCGTGTGGCTGCAACTTGGGCCGACCATGCGCGCGCTCTATGGGCGGTTGGCGCAAAAAGAGCCACCACGCTATCACCGGCTGATCATTTCCGCGCTAAAAGCGGGGGACGAGCCGGGTCTGCGCCTCGCCGTGCGCTCTGACGTCACACAGGGCCTCAAGATGCTGCTGGGTTAGGCGCAGCGACTCAAAGACGGACATCTCTTGCTGTGCAGTCGATATATAGGCGCAGGTAGGACTATGCTCTCCTGAAATCGCGCCAGATCAGCCGGGACGCGACCGATTGTCGGCCCGGTCTGGCCACCCGGCGCGTGCGGCTTATCTCTCCGCACTATGACAAATGAAAGCCTGACCCCCTTCCATCGCTTCTGGCGGCTATTTACGGGCATTTTCCGCCCGCCGCCGGGGCGTGGGCGTATTGCCTTGGCGCTCCTTTACGGGGCGGTCTGTCACGTGGTCTTTGCCGCCGCCGTCATCGCCATGATCGTCGCCATGTTCTATGGCATGAGCGAAAGCTTTGGTCGCGTGCCGCAACCGTGGGCGTGGCTGGCCAATGCAGCACTTATCGCGCAGTTCCCGCTCTTGCATTCATTGCTGCTGACCAAGGGCGGGATGGCCGTGCTTCAACGGCTGGCGCCCGCCCCGCATGGCAAGACGCTGGCCACAACGACATTCGCCATCATCGCCTCTGCTCAACTATTGGCGCTTTTCACGCTGTGGACACCGTCGGGCATCGTGTGGTGGCGCGCAGAGGGCGCAGCATTCTGGCTGGTCTGTGCCGCCTACACCGCCTCGTGGCTGCTACTAATCAAGGCCAGCTATGATGCTGGGGCAGAGTTGCAATCCGGCGCGCTTGGCTGGATGTCTCTGATCCAAAAGATCAAGCCGCGCTTTCCCGGCATGCCCACGACGGGCCTTTTTCGGTATATGCGCCAGCCCATTTACGTCTCTTTCGCGCTCACCCTCTGGACCGTGCCGGCCTGGACGCCGGATCAGCTTTTCCTCGCGATCAGCTATACCGCCTATTGCGTGGCCGCGCCCAAGCTCAAGGAAAAGCGGTTTTCCGCGATGTTCGGCGCGCGTTTTGCGCGCTACAGGGCGCGGGTACCCTATATGATCCCCCGGCCCGGCAAGAGGTGGCACCCATGATCGACCCCAAGCGCAACAATCAGGACATTTATGACGAGGCCGCCGCCCAATGGTGGTCGGATGAGATCCGCTGGGTGCGCACGTTGAAAAATCTCGTGCCCGCAAGGCTGGGCTGGTTCGACCGGCAGATCGACTGGCAGGGCAAAACGGTGCTCGACCTTGGCTGTGCCGGTGGTTTCATGGCCGAGGCGATGGCGAAGCGCGGCGCAGAGGTGACAGGTATCGATCCCGCAAGCGCCGCCATCGACGCCGCCCGCGCCCATGCCCGCCAAGAAGGCCATGACATCCGCTATGACACCGGCGTGGGCGAGGACCTGCCCTATCAGGACGGGGTTTTCGATGCGGTCGTCTGTGTCGATGTGCTAGAGCATGTCGCCGATCTGGATCAGGTATTGCGAGAGGTCGCCCGCGTGCTGAAGCCGGGGGGACTTTTCCTTTATGACACGATCAACCGCAACCCTGTCGCGCGGCTGGCGACGATCACCGTGGCCGAGGATATTCTGCGCCTGCTGCCACGCGGAACGCATGATCCCGCGATGTTCATCAAACCCGCGGAACTGACCAGCGCGATGACGCGCGCGGGGCTGACGCCCGGCCCGGTGACAGGGCTGGGTCCACGCGGCATCAACCGGCGTCTTGACCTGACATTCGGCACACTGCCGATGAAATGGGTTATTTATATCGGGCGCGCCGACAAGAGAGAGATGCAATGACGGAAATCACGCTACTCCTTACCGCCCTGCTGTTCGGGGGCATGGTGCTGTATTCTTTTGGCTTTGCCGCATTCGTGTTCAACGCGCTGCCTGCGGATACCGCGGGCACGCTGTTGCGGCGGGCGTTTCCGCATTTCTATCTGTTCGTCTTTGGCTGTGCCGTGCTGGCCGGGGCACTGGCGATCCCGCTTGATCCGGTATCAGCCGGTGTGATGACGGCGATCGCGCTCAGCACGGTCTTTGCCCGGCAAATCCTGATGCCAGCGATCAACAACGCCACGGATCGGGGCGAGACAGGTAAGTTTAAAAGATTGCACGGATTGTCTGTGTTGATCACGCTGGCGCATATCGCCGGGGCGGGCTGGATCCTGCTGCGGTTGGCGGGTTAAGCGGCCAAGCCCCGCGAGCCGATCTTGAGAAACTTTTCCCGCCGGTCACGGATCAAATCCTCAGAGGATTTGCCCGACAGATCATCCAGCATCCCCTGCACCGCCTGCCCGACAGAGGCGATGGCGGCATCAGGCGCGCGATGTGCGCCACCCAGAGGCTCGTCAATGATGCGGTCAGCGACCCCCAGCTTGATCAAGTCCTGAGCTGTCAGGCGCAGCGCCTCGGCTGCCTCGCGCATCTTTTCGGAATCCTTCCACAGGATAGACGCGCAGCCCTCGGGCGAGATCACGGAATAGACGGAATGTTCCAACATGGCGACCCGATTGGCGGTGGCAAAGGCAACAGCCCCGCCTGATCCACCCTCACCAATGATGACCGACACCAGTGGCACGCCGATACGCAGACACATCTCGGTCGAGCGGGCGATCGCCTCGGACTGACCGCGCTCTTCTGCCCCTTTGCCGGGATAGGCGCCGGGCGTGTCCACCAGCGTGATGACCGGCAGACCAAAGCGATGCGCCATATCCATCAGACGGATCGCCTTGCGATACCCCTCTGGCCGCGCCATGCCGAAGTTCCGTTCGATCCGGCTTTTGGTGTCGTTGCCCTTTTCATGGCCGATCACCATCACCGGCGCATCGTTGAACCGCGCCAGACCACCCATGACGGCGTGGTCATCGGCAAAATTCCGGTCCCCGCAAAGGGGTGTGTATTCGGTGAAAAGCGTCTCGATATAATGCCGGCAATGCGGGCGGTCAGGATGGCGCGCGACCTGGCATTTGCGCCACGGCGTCAGATACTTGTAGAGATCACGCAGCATATCGTCGGCCTTGCGGTCCAGAGCACCGGCCTCTGCCTCGACATCCACGCCTTCACCGGACCGCGCCATGGCGCGCAGTTCCTCGGCCTTACCTTCGATCTCGGCAAGCGGCTTTTCGAAGTCCAGATAATTGGTCATGGCCGGGCACTCCTTTGATCACGGCCATATATTGAATGCGGCGCGCGGATCAACTCACTTATGTCTCGGTCGCTGCCAACGCCGCGCGCAAGGCCAGCTCTGGTGAGGCAAGAACCGGTATCCCCAGATCGGACAAAAGCGGCGCGGCAGAGGCCATCGACACCTGCGCGAGGATCACGCCAAGCGCTTCGGGATGAGCGGCTATAGCCTGACGGACCTCCCCCGCGATCACGGCGGCAAAGGCGTCCCCCTCACCGGCCTCGAACAACGGCCAATACTGCACCAATGGCAGTGGCAGCACCTTTTGCGGCGTGCCTGTCGCGGCAAGCGCGCGGTCTAACAGCGCGACACTCGGCTCTGCCGTGCTGGCAAGACACCATGCCAGCATCACCGGCCCGCCAAGCGCGGCCGCGTGCTGCATCATCGGCCAATCCACGCGCAACGCGCCCAGCCCCTCGGCCATCGGGCCAAGCGTGGTGCAGGTGCAGATGACCGGGCCGGTGGCACGCCCCATGATCCCGGCAAGATCAGCTTCCAGCGTGGGATCACCCTTTTGCGCGCGATCAAGCCACGCGGGGCGGACCACATGGCGCAGCCGTGCCTCGGGTGCGATCCGGTCGCGCAGGGCGTCGAAGGTGGCGCGATGCGCCTCGGCGGTGTGGAGTAGCGTGATTGTCATGCGGCGGGCAGTAGCACAGGGATCAGCGTGGCCACCAGAAGGATCGCCATGACCCAGTTGAAGATCCGCAAGCGCGCTTTGCTCCGCAACAGGCGGCGCATCTGCTGGCCCAGCACGGTCCAGCTTGTGGTCGAGATGGTTGAGACAAGCACATAGGTCCCTGCCACCCAGATCACCGCGCCCAAATCGCGGCTCCCCGCATAGAGCGTGATTGCCGAGAGGGCCATCGACCACGCCTTGGGATTGACCCACTGAAAGGCAGCCGATTGCACAAAAGACAGCGGCTTGCCCTCTGCTTGCGCCTCTTTCGGGGGCGCGGCATTGGCGATCTTCCACGCAAGATACAGCAGGTAGGTCACGCTGAGCACCTTGAGAATCAAGTAGCTGGCGGGCCACCGATCAAAGAGCTGCATCACCCCGATCCCGACCAGAAACACCATTCCCGGAAAGCCAAGCCCGATGCCAAGCATATGCGGCACCGTGCGGCGGAATCCAAAATTGGCACCCGATGCCATGAGCATAAGGTTATTCGGCCCCGGCGTAATGACCGTGACCAGAGCAAAGGTGAAAAGGGCGGTGTACAAATCAAGCGTCATGCGCGCCACATTACGCATCGCAGAGGCGAGGAAAACGGGAAACTGCGCGTTATGGCGGGACGTTTGGTGCAAAGCCCGTCCAGCCGAACAAGCCGCGCCGTCAGACGCGGCCTTTCCACGGCACCAGCCAGTTTTCGGCCTTGCGCATCAGAATGTCGATTCCATAGCCGATAATCCCGATCAGGATGATCCCCATGATCACAATATCCGTCAGCTGAAAACGGCTTGCGACCATGATCATCATGCCCGCGCCCTTTTCGGCGGCGACCAGTTCTGCGGCGACCACCGTGCCCCAGCAGACCCCCATCGCCACCCGCGCGCCAGTGAATATCTCGGGCAGGCTGTTGGGCATGATGACATAGCGCATCAGTTGCCACTTGGACGCGCCCAGAGAATAGGCGGCGTGAACCTTGGAAATCGCGACGCCTGACACGCCAGCACGCGCCGAAATCGTCATGATCCAAAGCGCTGCAAGGAAGAGCAGGATGATCTTGCCCGTCTCGCCGATCCCCGCCCAGATGATCACCAGCGGAATAAGGGCCAGTGGCGGCACCGGGCGCATGAATTCCACGATCGGATCAAACCAGCCCCGGAACCAATCCGACAGGCCCATCGCATAGCCAAGCGGGATACCCACCAGCGCCCCAAAGAAGAAACCCACGATCACCCGAAAGAGCGACCAGTAAAGATGCTCCCACAGGGTGAAGTTCTGATAGCCTTGGCTGGCGATCTCGCTCACACGCGACACAACCGATTCCGGCGGGGGCAGCCAGATCGGCTCCATCTGCATCCCCTTGGCCGGGGCAAAGTTGAGCGACCCCTTGGACGTGATTGCAACCGTACCGTCCGCCACGCGGACCTTGTCACCGGGGCTGACGGGTTGGCCGTCAATGGCAATCACTTGCGCCCCCTCCTTGCGCTTCACATCGTCATTGCGGTCCATAATGATCAAATCAGAGCGCCACGCGCCCACTGCGATGGAATCGTTCTTGGCAAAGCCATCGCCGGGTTCCACCTCGGCAGGGTCAACATCGCGCCCCACCTCGAACACCCGAGCAAAAACCGTGGCGTCATCCGTCGCGCCATCCGGGCCTTCCAGCGTGTAGGTAAAGGATGTCTCACCAATGAACGGCCCCGGTGCATGGATCGGCACCCAGTTGGAGCCGGTGAACGCCCCCCACAGAAAAAAGACCGTCAGGACGGAAATCACGCTCGCCCATCTATCAGGGCGCACGGCGCTTTCATCGCCAAAGGTGACCGTCTTGAGCGAGGTAAAATCATTGCGCTGCATAAAGCGGCGCAGGCCGACACGGATCAGCGCGAAAGAGACGGCGAAAATGACGATGTAAAGGACCAGAATGATCATGCGCCTGCCTCCTCGGTGCGACCCATGATCTCTTCTTCCATGTCCCAGATCATTGACAGAATTTCTTCGCGGCGCTCACCGAATTCGGGGTTTTTCTTTACCTCGCGCAGGTCTTTGCCCACGCCGTCATCGGCAAAGGGCAGGCGGTATTCCTTGTGGATGCGCCCCGGGCGCGGCGCCATCACCAAAAGGCGTTCCCCCAGCAACAGCGCCTCTTCGACCGAATGCGTGATAAGGATGATGGTCTTGCCCGTTTCCTTCCATAGCTTGAGAACAAGCCCCTGCATCTTTTCGCGCGTCAGCGCATCGAGTGCGCCAAGCGGTTCGTCCATCAAGATCACGTCGGGATCATTGGCCAGACAGCGGGCCAGTGCCACGCGCTGTTGCATACCACCCGACAATTCGTACACCGCCTTTTCCTTGAAATCCTGCAGGCCCACCACATCGAGCAGGTGGTCAACATTGCCACCCCATTCCTTCTCACGCTTGCCCGCCATGCGCGGGCCAAAGCTTACATTGTCGCGCACGCTCATCCATTCGAATAGGGCACCTTGCTGAAACACCATGCCGCGTTCGGCATCCGGGCCGGTCACGCGATGCCCTTTGAGAACGATCTCTCCGTCAGTGGGCGCGAGAAATCCCGCGACGATGTTGAGGAGCGTTGTCTTGCCACAGCCGGACGGTCCCAGCACGCTCATCAATTCCCCTGATTGCAGTTCAAGCGATACATCCTTGAGCGCCTGAACATGCCCGCCACCGGGCAAATCGAACCGCATCGACAGGTTCTTGATGGAGAGTTCGGACATTCCGCCTCCGTTCGATAATTTTAGAGTGATGGGTCGTCGCGGGCCACAATGATGGCCCGTGACACTACTTAGGTCGTCGGGATCACATGCCCGATGCGGCCTGTTCCAGCGGACCGACCACGACAGTGTCGGCATAGGTTTCCAGCGCGCCATCAATCGAGCCCGCCTCGACGAACACGTCCGCGACGCCCTTCATGAATTCCTGTGCGCCGCCGCCCAGCCACTTTTCGGTGAGCTGCTCATCGATGCTGGGGAACACAAAGGTTTCCATGGTGGCCGCGGTGGCCTCGACATCCATGCCGGCATCCTTGGCGATCACGGGTAGCATCATGTCCACGCCCATACCGGAATTCCACATGTCATTTGCCATACCCGTCACAGCGAGGAACTGCGCCACGACATCTGGGTTCTCGGCTATGAAATCAGCGGGGCCGCTGGTCACGTCGAAGACGAGAATGCCCAGCTCTTCCTTTTCGGCACCGGTCAACAGCACGTTGCCATGCTCTTTCATACGGCGCAGCGATCCGCCCCAGCCACAGGACATATCAACAGCGCCCTGTGCGATGGCCGCAGCCCCCTCGGGTGGGGCCATATTCACGACATCCATGGTCGAGACATCGACGCCGAAATGATCCATCTGCTTGAGAAAGCCATAATGCGCAGCGGTGCCAAGCGGCACGGCAACCTTCTTGCCTTCCAATTCGCCGGCGCTGTCCTTGTCGATTTCCAGCACTTCGCGCACGACACAGTTGTCGTTCTCGGCATAGCTTACGGCCACATCCACGATCTGCAGGTCCTGACCCGCAGAGGCCGCAACGACGAAGGGCGGCACGCCCTGGCTAACGGACAGCTGTATATCGCCCGAGGCCATTGCCGCGCTCATCGCTGTGCCGGTGTCAAAGGCGCGCCAGTTGACGGTCATACCCATCGCCTTGTCATACATGCCCTCGACCTTGGCGTATTGGAATGGCATCGGCCATTCGAGGAAATAACCCACGGTAATAGACTCTTGCGCAGCCGCCATGCCGCCGCTGCCAAGCATGGCAGCAGAGGCCACAGCGGACATCAGTTTGCTTTTGAGTTTCATGTTGAAAATTCTCCCTATCTTTTGGTGCACATTTTGTTGTTGTCTTTTGCCGCAGCGCGGGGCGGGGTGTGATCGCAAACGGTCACCACACCTGCCCGCAGCAGCGGATGCGCCATCATCCGAGCCGAAATTCATCTTTCGATCAATGTTTTTATGTCGCATCAGCCAGCTGCCTCGCATCCTGCCAAGGCCATGTCCGCTTTTTCGAACGCCGAAAGCCCCCGCTTTTTCTTGACTTCCAGTCTGACGCAGGTGCAAGTCGCACCCCTCTGGACCTAGCTAAAGCGCATATCTGGCCCTATAAACCTGCCCAAATTCCGGGCTCATAGTAGGTGAGGATCGCGCGACCTTTTCGCGCCTGCGCCCGAGCCTTAGCCGGGCCCTACACAATGGAGCATTTCATGGATGGCAACCTGCTGAACGATATCGACAAGGTCGTGGACGCCGACCGCGCCCATGTCTGGCACCACCTCATTCAACACAAGCCGTTCGAGACCGGCGCGCCCAAGATCATCGTCGAGGGCAAGGGCATGCATGTCTGGGATCAAAACGGCAAGAAACATCTCGATGGCGTGTCGGGTGGCGTCTGGACGGTCAATGTCGGCTATGGCCGCGAGCGTATCGCCAATGCAATCCGCGACCAGCTGATCAAGCTGCCCTATTTCGCGGGTTCGGGCGGGTCCATCCCCGGCGCGCTTTTCTCGGAAAGACTGATTTCCAAGATGCCCGGCATGAGCAGGGTTTACTACACCAACTCCGGCACCGAGGCGAATGAGAAGGCGTTCAAGATGATCCGCCAGATCGCGCACAAGCTTTATGGCGGCAAGAAATACAAGATCCTCTACCGTGACCGCGATTACCACGGCTCGTCCATCGGGACGATGTCGGCGGGCGGTCAGGATCAGCGCAATGAGCAATATGGCCCCTTTGCGCCCGGTTTCGTGCGGGTGCCGCATTGTCTTGAGTATCGCGCACAATGGGATCTGGAGGGCGAGGAATACGGCATCGCTGCCGCCAACGCCATCGAAGAGGTCATTCTTGCCGAGGGGCCGGAAACCATCGGTGGGCTTTGCCTTGAGCCGGTTACGGCAGGCGGCGGTGTCATCCCCCCGCCGCCGGGCTATTGGCCCCGCGTGCAGGAGATTTGCCGCAAATACGATATCCTCCTGCATATCGACGAGGTCGTCTGCGGCGTGGGCCGGACGGGCACCGAATGGTTCGGCTATCAGCATTATGGGATCGAACCCGATTTCGTGACAATGGCCAAGGGTCTTGCCTCTGGGTATGCGGCCATCGCCTGCTGCGTGACCAACGAAAAGGTCTTCGACATGTTCAAATCGAACATGGACGATCCGCTGGATTACTTTCGCGACATCTCCACCTTTGGGGGATGCACCGCGGGGCCGGCGGCCGCGCTGGAAAACATGGCGATCATCGAAGAAGAGGGGCTGTTGGAAAACACCACCGCAATGGGCGCCTACATGCTTGACCAGTTAAACGCGCTGTCCGAGCGCCACGCCGTGATCGGCAATGTGCGCGGCAAAGGTCTGTTTTTGGGGGCCGAGCTGGTCGCCGATCGCACCACCAAAGAGCCCGCACCCGAAAAGATGGTGCAGGCCGTGGTCAAGGACTGCATGGAGCAGGGTGTCATCATCGGCGCGACGAACCGGTCGGTGCCGGGATATAACAACACGCTGTGCTATTCGCCCGCGCTGATCGCCACAAAGGGCGATATCGACGAGATCGTCGCAGCCACAGACGCAGCCCTGACGCGCGTTTTCGGCTAAGTGATAGGGGCGGCCAATGCGCCGCCCTAATCCACCCCTTCGGACGGCAGCAGATCCTTGAGCAACGGATGCGGGAAATTTCGCGCGACCGTGATGGCATAAAAGGTTTCCATGATCCTCAGATCAAAAGGCGCAGTGCACAAGATGCCTGCCTCTATCTCGTCGGTCAGCACAACGGCGGGGGCAATCGCCACGCCAGCCCCCTCACGCGCCAAAAGCCGGACCATCGCCATGTCATCCACATCGGCGGCGATCCGTACGTTGATTCCAAGCTGCGCAACCAACGCGTCAAAACCTGTGCGAATGGGGCTTTCAGTGGGCACAATCACCGGCTCATTGGACAAAAGATCCCTCAGAGTAGCGTGCTGCATCCGCTCTGGAACGCCATGCAGACCGACGGCTTGCCCGGCGATGCGATGCGCCACAAAATCGGCCCCCGAGACGGGTCGCGGCGGCTCTGTCGTCAACACAACGTCAAGGCTCAGCGCCTTCAACGCGGCCAGCAGACCGTCGATCTGGCCCGACCGCAGGACGAGCTCTGTCTGCGTGTCGCGCAGCATGGGTCGCAGGAAACCAAGCTGAAAGTTGCGCGATAGTGTCGACAATGCCCCCACCCGCAGCGGCGGTGCGGTGATCCCCTCGCGGTGCAGCACGGCCATAAGTTCGTCGCCTGTCGCAAAAATCCGACTGGCATAATCCAGCGTGATCCGGCCCACTTCGGTCAGGATAAGCTGCCGTCCCTTTCGCTCGAAAAGATCATGACCCAGACGGGCCTCAAGCGTTTTGATCTGAGTTGAAAGCGCGGATTGCGACAGGTTCAGACGCTCGGCGGCGCGGGTCAGATTGCCCTCGTCCGCCACAGCCCGAAAATATCGCAAATGATGATAGTTAAGCTCCATAATGTTCTGTATAATGGAATGGTTCGTGAGATAGTATCTATTTTCTCACCAGCACGAGACCATTTCTACATACGAAAAATCCGGCCCGACATGCGGACCGGATATAGCAGGACTGCACCAGCATCCCCCGCAATTGATGTTCGATCAGGCGGCGTTGGGCAGAATAACGATCTCGACCCGGCGGTTCTGGGCCTGTCCCACATCGGTCAGGTTGGACGCCACCGGCTGATCCTCACCACGTCCGAATGTCTGAATTCGGCCAAACGAGACACCGCCATTCATCAATACATCCGCCACGGCATTGGCACGACGCTCAGACAGGGCCTGATTGTAGTCGGCGCTGCCGGTGTTGTCGGTGTGGCCGACGACCTGAACGGCACTGTCTGGATAATTTTGCAGGTTCTGCGCGACGGTGAAGAGATCGCTGCGCAGGCCCGGATTGACCTGAGCGCTATCCACATCAAACAAGATATCCTGCGGCAGCGTCACGATAAGCCGGTCACCGGTATTGGTGATGGTCACGTCGTCATTGCCAAGGTCCTGACGCAGCTCGGCCTCTTGTTTGTCGAGGATGCTGCCATAGACACCACCACCGGCCGCGCCCAGCGCGCCACCGATCGCCGCGCCCTTGACCTTGTCATCGCTGAACACGGCGCCGACACCGGCCCCAAGAAGGCCGCCCATAAGCGCACCCTGCTTGGCCCTTTGATTGGGATCCGCCCCATCGAGATGCGCAGGGCTGGTACAGGCCGCAAGGCCAAGAGCCGATATGCTGGCCAAAAGAATTACGGGTTTACGAAAAGTGTTCATCGTCTCTTGCCTCGTTTTTTGCGCCCCTTCCACCAGAGCATTGACGACAATCTAAGCAATGCCCCGCCGATCCCCAAGCCAAATCTGCGGGGAATTCGGCGGCAATCCGCGCAGATAGTCCCGGCAATCGTAGGGAAATGACGCGGCTTGCGGACTCAGGGGTATGTCACGCCTCTGCGCGGGCCGCTTCCCATGCAAGGATCGCGCGCTTGACCGGCAAGCCCCAGTGATAGCCGCCAAGCCCGCCTGATTTTCGCAGTGCGCGATGGCACGGGATCAGCAGGCTGATCGGATTGCGCCCCACGGCCGTGCCCACGGCGCGCACGGCACGCGGGCTACCGACCGCCTCGGCGATTTGCGAATAGCTGGTCACATGGCCCGACGGGATCTGCATCAGCGCCTCCCAGACCTTGATCTGAAAGGGCGCGCCAATGAGGTACAACGGCACAGGCCCATCCCTGTCAGCACTGGCACCGAAAGCGGCCAGCACCCATGATCGCAAGCGTGCGGGGTTCTCTTCGAACTCCGCCTCGGGCCAGCGCGCAGTTAAGTCGGCCATCGCCGCCGCCTCGCCCATCTCGCTGGTAAAGCCTATCGCACAGATGCCCTTGTCGGTGCCCATCACCAGCGCCGGCCCAAAGGGACTGTCGAACCAACCCCAAAAGATCTTGAGCCCCGCACCGCGGCGCGCATAGGCGCCCGGGCTCATCGCCTCCCACCGCAGGAAAAGATCGTGTAACCGCCCTGTGCCGGACAATCCCAGCTCTTGCGCGGTGTCCAGCGTGGTAAATCGCTCCGACAGCAGTGTCTTGGCCTGATCCAATGCGAGATATTGCTGATACCGCTTTGGGCTGACACCGACCCATTGGGTGAAAAGCCTCTGAAAATGCGCCGGGCTCATATCCATGCGCGCGGCCAGTTCGGGCAGGGTCACGCCCGGCTCTGCCTCGTCCAAGAGGTCGATGGCCCGGCGCATGACATGGTAATGATAGCTCTGTTCGCTTGCCTCAGGCATATCCGTGATCCCCTGCATCCTGCGGCCAACCTACGCCAGCGCCTCGGGCCCGGCGACCCGAATGTTGCGCATCTTTGGCACCTCTCTTGGGCCTTGCCCCGCACCGGACCTTACGTCAAAAGGACGGGCATGGCGAAACAGCTCGATTATCATACAATCCGTGAGATATTCACCCGGTTTGAAAACGCCTCTGCGACGCCAGAAGGCGAGCTGCATCATGTCAACGCCTACACGCTTGTTGTTGCGGTCGCGCTATCTGCGCAGGCGACGGATGCAGGCGTGAACCGGGCCACCAAGCATCTCTTCGAGATCGCCGATACGCCCGACAAAATGCTGGCGTTGGGCGAAGAAGGTGTCATCGAGCATATCAAGACAATCGGGCTTTATCGCAACAAGGCCAAGAACGTGATCAAGCTCAGCCGCATCCTTGTCGAGGAATACGGAAGCGAAGTGCCCAATTCCCGCGCTGCGCTCCAGTCTTTGCCGGGGGTGGGCCGCAAGACCGCCAATGTCGTGCTCAACATGTGGTGGCGGCATCCGGCACAGGCGGTCGACACCCATATCTTCCGCGTCGGCAACCGCAGCGGCATCGCACCGGGCAAGGATGTCGACGCCGTCGAGCGCGCCATCGAAGACCACATCCCGGCGGATTTTCAGCTGCATGCGCATCACTGGCTGATCCTGCACGGCCGCTATCACTGCAAGGCCCGCAAACCCGCCTGCCCCACCTGCATCATCCGCGATCTCTGCCAATATGAGGACAAGACCCAATGACCAAGTATCAAGCCGTCGGCATCGGCAACGCCGTTGTGGACGTCATCAGCCAATGCGATGACGCCTTTCTGTCCCGTATGGGCATCGAAAAGGGCGTGATGCAGCTTATTGAACAAGAGCGGGCAGAGTTTCTGTATGACAACATGCAAGACCGCATCCAGATGGCGGGCGGGTCTGTCGCCAACACCATCGCGGGTCTGGGCGCGCTTGGGCTGTCGACCGCCTTTATTGGTCGGGTGCATGATGATGAACCGGGCCGTGACTATGTGCGCGAAATGACCGATGCGGGCTGTGCCTTTGTCAACGCGCCGGTGCCGGCGGGGGAATTGCCCACGTCCCGTTCGATGATTTTTGTGTCGCCCGATGGCGAGCGGTCGATGAATACCTATCTGGGCATCTCGACAGAGCTTGGCCCCGAAGATGTGAATGACACGGTCGCAGGTCAGGCACAGCTTTTGTTCCTAGAGGGGTACCTGTTCGACAAGGAGAAGGGCAAAGCCGCGTTCGAGGCAGCAGCCAAAGCCTGTCGCGCTGGTGGTGGCATGGCTGGCATTTCGCTGTCGGACCCGTTCTGCGTCGATCGGCATCGCGCCGATTTTCGCGCGCTTGTGACGGGGCTCGATTACGTGATCGGCAACGAACATGAATGGAAGTCACTGTACGAGACCGATGATCTGGGTGCCG
Source organism: Roseovarius sp. (assembly GCA_965656855.1). Lineage (GTDB taxonomy): Bacteria > Pseudomonadota > Alphaproteobacteria > Rhodobacterales > Rhodobacteraceae > Roseovarius. Next base: position 35,651 of record CBFHML010000142.1, on the reverse strand, counting down.
CACTGGAACAGGCCGCAAAGGAAAGCGGACTGATCGTTTGCACCCGCTCGGGCGATGGCGTGGTGATCGTGCAGAACGAAGAGACCGTCACAGTGCCCGTCAGCAAGATTACCCCGCTGGATACAACCGGCGCGGGCGATCAATTTGCGGCCGGGTTCCTCTATGGGCTGGCCAACGGTGCCCCGCTAGAGGCCGCAGGCAAGATGGGCTGCATCGCCGCCGCAGAGGTCATCACGCATTACGGGGCGCGGCCAGAGGCCGATGTAAAAGCGCGGTTTGCCGCCGAAGGACTTATCTAAGCCCGGCTCAGCCGAACTTGCCAGAGACGAACCGGCGCGCCTCGTCCGTGGCGGGGCGCTCGAACACCTCTTGCGTTGGCCCGATTTCAAGCATCTTTCCAAGATGGAAATACGCCACGCGATCGGCGATGCGCTTCGCCTGCATCATGGAATGGGTCACGACGACAATGGCATTGTCGGTCCTGAGTTCCAGCATCAGTTCTTCGATTTTTTGCGTGGCGACCGGGTCGATAGAGCCTGTCGGCTCGTCCATCAGCAGGACATCGGGCTGAATGCTGAGCGCGCGCGCGATGCACAGGCGCTGTTGCTGCCCGCCGGACAAATCAGACCCGTTCATCGTATGAAGATTATCCTTCACCTCATCCCACAAATGCGCGCGGCGCAGGCACGATTCCACATGCGCCTCAAGCTCTGCGCCGTCGCGCATCAACCCGTGCAGGCGCGGGCCGTAGGCCACGTTTTTCCAAATCGAGGCGGGAAACGGATTAGGTTTCTGCGCAACCCAGCCAAAGCGGCGACGATGCAGCGGCGGGTCGATTTTTGGGTCGTGAATATCCTGGCCATCCATGTCGATCTGGCCGGTGATCCTCACCCCGCGGGTGTTGTCATGCATCCGGTTGAGACATTTCAGAGCGGTGGATTTGCCGCAGCCCGAGGGGCCGATAAACGCAAGAATTTCTTCGGGATAAATATCAAAGCTCACATCCTGAAGCGCATGGGTTTCGCCATACCACAGGTTCACGTCGCGCAAATTCATCAGGGGCGGGCGATTGGACCGCGCGTTGCGCATGACGGGCATGGGCGTTTGCAGCTTTTCGTACATAAACCGCTCCTGTGATCGAGCTACGCGCCCATATTGCGCGGTTCTGCGTCGCGCGCATTCGATCCAGATCAAAAACCGCGGATTGTCACAAAAACTTCACGTACAAAGCCGTTCAGGCACAGTCAACCCGGGGTCATTCCCCCAGCTTTGCATGCACCTCGTCCAGGTCTATCTCGGCAATCGGCATCTTGTTGGACGGATCGTCGAAGTCGTATTTGAACAGCGCGAAATCGCGGTGATAGATTTCCTTGACCAGATGCATCGACAGATCATCAAAATAATCAGCCACCGGATGCGCCCGCTTGGGCCCGTGCCCTTCACTTTCGTTGAAGCGCGGGATCGCAGACAGATCAACCGCATTGGGCGGATTGATCGCGTCCAGCACATCCTGCATGCCGTCGTTGAAACTTTCAGTCCAGAATATCTTGTCGTAGGTGCCGCCGTTCACAATAAAGGTCGACACATGGCCAGACATGGCAGACCAGTGAATGTCCGGGTCCATGGGACGCCGCCAGCGGATCGTGTCGCGCGCAAATAACAAGAAGCGCCGAAAGCTCTTGATCTGGTCGAACTCCTGCTTGCCATCATCCCCGCCCACTTCGATCCCGTATTTCTGAATCAGCAGGGGAACAAGCTTGCCCCGGTAGCGGCTTCCATTGCGTTGGATGCCGCAAATCTTATCGAAAAAACTGGACAGGATGCGCGTGTATGGATTTCGCACGCAGGTAAAAGCATATGAACTATGCGTCCTGACATTGGCCTTGATCACCGGCTGACTTTCGTCACGCGACCATTTGTGCAGCCCGGTAGAGGCATCGTGAATATCGCCATCGAAAAAGGCACCGTGATCGGAATAATACATGATCTGGCCAATGGTCGAGCAGGCGCATTTGGGCACCACGCGATAGACAACGCTCTCGCTTTCCGTCATCCATGTTCCTGGAAAGCCCATTTTTCTGCCTCCGCTCCCGATCTCTTGATTTTCTCGGGCTAATTTGTTCATACCAAGTCGAAAAAGCCAAAGAAAGCCGGTTTATTCAAGTCATTTTCATGACTAAGGTTGTAAACAATTGCGGTACGAGTGGGTAAACTATTTCCAAAATGGCAAAAATCGCCTTCATCCTCCTTTGTCACAAAGACCCCGACGCGATCATCGGGCAGGCAGAAATGCTGACTGCTGTTGGTGACTACATGTCGATACATTTTGACGCCAGAGCCAAACCTGAGCATTACAAAAAGATCAAAGCCGCCTTGGCCGACAATCCCAATGTGAGTTTTGCCCGCAAACGGATCAAGTGTGGATGGGGGGAGTGGTCTTTGGTGCAGGCCACGCTCTATGCCCTAGAGGCGGCGGTGGAAAGTTTTCCGCGAGCCACGCATTTCTACATGTTGTCAGGCGATTGCGCGGCGGTCAAATCCGCGCGTTTCGCCCATGAGTTTCTCGACAACGACCATGTGGATTACATCGAAAGCTTTGATTATTTCGAAAGCGACTGGATCAAGACCGGCATGAAGGAAGAGCGGCTGATCTATCGCCACTTCTTCAACGAGCGGACACAGCGAAGGATGTTCTACACATCCTTCGAACTTCAAAAACGGCTTGGCCTGACCCGCAAGATCCCCGCCGATCTTCAAATTCAGATTGGCAGCCAGTGGTGGTGTCTGCGTCGGCGTACCGTGGAATGGATTATCGACTTTACGCGCCGCCGCAAGGACGTGATGCGCTTTTTCCGGACCACGTGGATTCCCGACGAAACCTTTTTCCAAACGCTGGTGCGCCACCTTGTACCCGAGGCAGAAATCAAAACCCGCACTCTGACCTTTCTCATGTTCACCGAATACGGAATGCCGGTGACCTTCTACAACGATCATTACGACCTGCTACTCAGCCAAGATGCGCTTTTCGCGCGCAAAATCAGCCCGGAGGCAACTGAGCTCAAGACCCGGCTGGGGGAACTTTATGCAGACGAAACTGCCCGGTTCAACATTTCGAACGAGGGGCGCAGCCTGTATAAATTTCTTACGGGACGGGGCCGGATCGGCCGGCGCTTTGCCTTACGCTTCTGGGAAACCGAAGGATCGCTGGGGCGGGAACGCGAACTGATGATCGTCATCTGCAAAAAATGGCATGTGGCCAAACGGCTGGTAGACAAGATCAAGCAGGTCACCAACGTGCCCGCCATTTCGTACCTCTTCAATGAGGACAATACGGAGTTGCCCGATCTGGGTGGCATTCAGGCCAGTCTGGAGAAACGCACCCGGCATCGCAGGGCGCTGATGCGGATGCTGTTCGACTATTATGATAGTGATCGCCTCGTGATCTGCATGGACCCGGGCAGCATCGATCTCTTGCATGATTTCTGCGGTGACCGCGCGGTCACCCGCCTGCTGGAGGTGCAATGCGACTTTACCGATGCGTATCTGGTCGGCCACGCCAAGCGCGTCGGCCTCGCGGGGGAACAAACGTCCAAAGACACGCTGGACCGTCTTTTGCCCACGATCCGCGGGGACATAACATTCGAATCCGACCGCATCCGTGACGCCGAGTTCGCCAATCACATGATCATACGGCAATCCTACGCCCCGGAGGAAACAGCTGGCCATATCGCGCGGTTCCTTGATGTCAGCCCCGAGAAGGGTCTAGAGATTGCGCAGACCGATCATCTTTACGCCGACTGAGGTGGCCCATGCCCTACCAGTATGACGACCAGAACATTTTCGCCAAGATCCTGCGCGGCGAAATCCCGAATGACACCGTGCTGGAAAGCGAGCACACGCTGGCCTTTCGCGATATAGAGCCGCAAGCGCCATTGCATGTGCTGGTGATCCCCAAGGGACCTTATGTCTGCCACGATCATTTCGCAGCCGAAGCGAGCGAGGCAGAGATCGTGGATTTCATGCGGGTCACTGCCAAAATCTGCGCTGACGAGGGCGTGTCACCCGGTGCGGGTGGTGCGGGCTATCGCGTGATCGGCAACGCGGGCGAGGACGCCGTGCAAGAAGTGCCGCATTACCACATGCATATCCTTGGCGGGCGCGGCCTTGGCCGGATGCTGCAAAAGACCTGAGCACAGCGCAGAGATTGGGCGAAAACCGGCAAGGCATGCAATAACGCGGGCGTTTCAGGCCGCAATATCTTGCTCCGACATGCGGCATGCCCCATATGCGTGGTCATGACACAGATCCAAGACGCCACTCCGACCTTGCGCAACCGCGTTCTCGCTTTCGTGGAGCGGACGGCGTTCCGGAATTTCATTCTCGCGGTGATCCTCTTCAATGCCGTGATCCTTGGGTTGGAAACCTCGGATTACGCCATGTCGCTTGCCGGTCCGTTAATCGAAACACTTGACCAGATCTGTCTCGCCATCTTTGTCATCGAAATAGCGCTGAAGCTTTTCGCGCTTGGCGGCACATTCTTTCGGAACGGCTGGAACCTATTCGATTTCGGGATCGTCGCGATCTCTCTCGTACCGGCGGGACAGGGTGTGAGCGTTCTGCGCGCGCTGCGTATCCTGCGTCTTTTGCGGGTTCTGTCAGTCACGCCATCCTTGCGCCGGGTGGTCGAGGGGCTGATGAACGCGCTACCCGGCATGGGCTCGGTCTTTGTGCTGATGGGGATCATCTTTTATATAGGCTCGGTCATGGCGACCAAGCTTTTTGGCGCGGACTTTCCCGAATGGTTCGGCACCATCGGACGGTCGGCCTATTCCCTGTTTCAGATCATGACGCTTGAATCTTGGTCCATGGGGATCGTGCGCCCCGTGATGGAGGTCCAGCCCTTTGCATGGGCCTTTTTCGTGCCCTTCATCCTCGTGACCACCTTTGCGACAGTCAACCTTGTGGTGGGCCTGATCGTGAACTCGATGCAGGACGCGCATAACGTCGAAGCCGAGGAAATCACGGGCAATTACCGTGACGAGGTGCTGAACCGTCTAAGTGCTATCGAAAAGGCGCTGGACCGGCGCGACGGGACCTAATCAGCAAGGCTTCGGCTGCGGGTCAGATCCAGAAACACATCCTCAAGGTCGGCCTGTTCGGTCCGCACATCACGGATTCTGATGCCTGCATCATGCACGGCTGCCAGCACCGCTTCGGCAGAGGTTTTCGACGACTTATAGGTGATCGCCAGCGTCCCGTTTGGCCGGGCCTGCACCTCTATACCCGGCGCCTGCGGCAGGGTATCGGGCGCGGCATCCGGCTCGATGATCATGGTCTTGGCATCAAGCCGCCCAAGCAGGTTCGCGGTACTGTCACGCGCCACCAACTTGCCCTCGTTGATGATGGCGATCTCGTCGCACATCTCTTCGGCTTCTTCCAGATAATGCGTGGTCAGGATGATGGTCATCCCCGCCTCGTTGAGGCGCCGCACATTGGCCCACAGCATCTGGCGCAATTCGATGTCCACACCGGCGGTTGGCTCGTCCAGCACTAGGATATGCGGATGATGCACCAGCGCCTTGGCCAAAAGCAGCCGCCGACGCATGCCGCCCGATAGCGTGCGGGCATAGGCCTCTGCTTTATCCTCAAGTCCAACCAGCTTCAGGATGTCGTCACTGCGGCGGCGCGCCTTAGGCACACCGTATAACCCGGCCTGCACCTCAAGCGCGGCACGCGGCGGAAAGAACGGATCCAGATTAAGCTCTTGCGGCATCACGCCGATGGCGGCGCGGCTCTGGCGTGGGTTCACATCCTGATCGAAACCCCAGATCGTGACCTGCCCCGCGGTTTTGACCACGAGCCCGGCAAGAATATTGATCAACGTGGATTTACCCGCACCATTCGGCCCCAAGAGGCCAAAGACCGACCCGGTAGGAATATCGAGGTCAATCCCCGACAGGGCCGGCTTGGCCGGTTCGCCCTTGCGCCCAGTATAAGTCTTTTGCAGACCACGGATTTCGATGGCGTTGTTGGTCATGGGCCCTCTTGCTCCTGCCTGTGCCTCCGATATAGTCCCGAAGAACGGAATGCCAGCAGAGGATCGACCCCAGATGGTGACACAAGCCCCCGAAACCCGCATCGTCGACACATGGCGCGTGGCCTGCGATGGCGGCGAAGGCGCGCTCGGCCATCCTCGTGTGTGGCTGTCTATCCCGCGCGAGACAGCGTTTGTCGAATGCCCCTATTGCGATGCAAAGCTTGTCCATAAAGATTTCGAAGACAAAGTCTGAGCTTAGGGCAATAAGACACGACGCCGTCGCGCGGCCCCAAAATCGCGCACACTTGGACCTGACGGGGCCATGCAATATCTGCATGACGCCGCTAGATCACCACTAAACTCAGAAACTGTAGCTTACGCCGACATTGACCGCATGTGTCGTCAGATCGGTGCTGAGCTTGCCAGCAGAGACCTGACCCGGCGATGGGTCCACCGTGATGGAATTGTCGGACCAGGTGAACTGGTACTCGCCAAATACCGCCCAATCCTCATTTATGGCGTATTTCATGCCGGCGATCCCACGCAGCGCGAGGCCGGTGTATTCGTAATCATATGTGCGGACCGATCCACCCACCTCTTGGGCGTCGACATGCGGGATAGCCACGCCAAGCCCGCCACCAACATACGGGGTGAAGTTTTCTTTGCCAGAAAATGCACCGGGCCAGCGCTTCATCACGTTGGCGGTAAAGATGTTGTGCCCGTCCGACAGCTCAAATCGCGACAGCCCGAGCGCATTAAGGTCAGCGTCACTCATGTAAGCCTTGGTATGGGTGCCTTCGATGCCGAAACCCAGATCGTTGTCGAGCCACCACATCGCCCGTGCCCCGTAGTAGATCGGCGCATCGAAAGGTTTGCCCTTCCAATCAATACTGCGGTTGACCGCTCTGCCCCCCGGCAATGTGCCACTGACCGAACTGTCCTGAACGCTCTGCACCCCAAGATAAAGGCTGAGTTCCAGCTCCGCAGAGGCGGCTGGCGAAGCGAAAAGGGGAAACGCGGCGAGCGTAGTGGCTACAATTCTATTCATCGGGACGGCTTTCATTGACTGATTGCACTTATTTGCTTGCCTACACCCGTGACGCCATGGCCACAAGCGCGACAGAAGAGCGCCCTGAGGGAATAGGCCCGTTTGTGGACTGGACGCATCAGCCAAGCCCCGCTAGATACACCGTTGGACGCGGCCACGGGGATTCCCTCGGTGGCCCTAGATGAATTAAAGCTTCTTGATTGCTTTGAGAACGGAGAAACGCTCGTGTCCCACGCAGAAGATCATGAAGGCACCCGGAGGGATTTCCTCTATTATGCCACAGCAGGCGCTGGCGCTGTTACAGCTGGTGCTGCAATCTGGCCGCTGGTCGACCAGATGAACCCCTCAGCAGATGTTCAGGCGCTCAGCTCGATCCGGGTCGACGTTTCGGGCGTCTCAGAAGGCACACAAATGACGGTGAAATGGCTGGGTAAGCCCGTCTTTCTCCGCCGTCGTACCGAGGCAGAGATCGAAGCGTCACGCAACGTCGACCTGTCGTCCCTGCCTGACAACAACGCGCGCAACGAGAATGTCGGCGACGGCGACGCGTCGGACGAAAATCGTGCGTTGGGCGGCAATCCGGAATGGCTGGTCATGATGGGTGTCTGCACCCACCTTGGCTGTGTGCCACTGGGCAATGCCGGTGATTACGCGCTGGATGGCGGTGTTGGTGGCTGGTTCTGCCCATGCCACGGGTCGCACTACGACACGGCTGGGCGGATCCGCAAAGGTCCCGCACCGACAAACCTGCCGGTACCCACCGCTGAATTCGTCGACGAAACGACAGTACAACTGGGGTAAGGAGCACTTATTATGGCTGGAATCCCTCACGACCATTACGAGCCGAAGACTGGTGGCGAAAAGTGGCTGCATAGCCGCCTGCCGATCGTCGGACTACTCTATGACACGATCATGATCCCCACACCCAAGAACCTTAATTGGATGTGGATCTGGGGCATCGTTCTGACATTCTGTCTCGTGCTTCAGATCATCACCGGCATCGTTCTGGTGATGCACTACGTACCGCATGTCGACCACGCCTTCTCGTCGGTCGAGCACATCATGCGTAACGTGAATGGCGGTCACATGATCCGTTATCTGCACATGAACGGCGCGTCGCTGTTCTTCTTCGCGGTCTACCTGCACATTTTCCGCAGCCTCTATTACGGCTCCTACAAGGCGCCGCGCGAGGTCACGTGGATCATCGGCATGCTGATCTACCTGCTGATGATGGGCACAGCCTTTATGGGTTACGTCCTTCCTTGGGGTCAGATGTCCTTCTGGGGTGCGACCGTGATCACCGGCCTCTTTGGCGCGATCCCGTTCATTGGTGAGCCGATCCAGACATGGCTTCTGGGCGGACCGGCAGTGGACAACGCGACACTGACGCGCTTCTTCTCGCTGCACTACCTGATGCCGTTCATCATCGCGGCGCTGGTGGCACTGCACATTTGGGCCTTTCATACGACTGGCAACAACAATCCCACCGGGGTTGAGGTGCGCCGCTCTTCGAAGGCCGAAGCGAAAAAAGACACGGTGTCGTTCTGGCCCTACTTCGTGATCAAGGACCTCTTCGCACTTGCCGTGATCTTGGCCGTATTCTTTGCCATCGTGGGTTTCATGCCGAACTACCTCGGCCACCCCGATAACTACATCGAGGCAAACCCGCTCGCGACGCCTGCACACATCGTGCCCGAATGGTACTTCCTGCCATTCTACGCGATCCTGCGCGCCTTTGACGACACCGTCTGGGTCGTGCAACTGGCAGGCTTCATCACGGGTGGCATCGTCGACGCCAAGTTTTTTGGTGTGCTTGCGATGTTCGGCGCCATCATCGTGATGGCTCTGGCACCCTGGCTCGACACGTCGATGGTCCGCTCGGGCCGCTACCGCCCGATGTTCAAGTGGTGGTTCTGGCTGCTGGTCGTGGACTTCATTGTCCTGACTTGGGTGGGCGCGATGCCGGCCGAAGGCATCTACCCGATCATCGCATTGATCGGCTCGGCCTACTGGTTCGCCTATTTCCTCGTCATCCTGCCGATGCTGGGTGTTCTGGAAAAGCCGCTGGCACAACCCGAGACCATCGAAGAAGACTTCGAGGCCCATAAATCCGCGTCAGGTGGCACCAAGACCATGCCCGACGTGGCCCCCGCCGAATAAGAAAGGACACAGGAATGCTTAGGAACACAGGCATCGCCGCACTCGCCGCCCTGACCCTTTCGACCGGAGGCGCATTCGCCGCCGGGGCATCGGACTGGGCGAAAACCGAGAACTACCAGTTCTCCTTTGAAGGTCCCTTCGGGGCCTTCGACCAATCGCAGCTTCAGCGCGGTCTTCAGGTCTACACCGAGGTTTGCTCGGCGTGCCACGGCCTCAAGTTCGTGCCGCTTCGGACGCTCACAAGCGATACCGGCCCCGGTTTCACCATGGACGAGGTCCGGGCCTATGCCGAGCAGAACTACGAGGTCTTCGACGAAGAGCTGGACGATTGGCGCGCAGCACGGCCCACCGACAACTTTCCAGAGTCCAATCTGGAGAACGCACCGGACATGAGCCTGATGGCCAAAAAGCGCGCGGGCTTTCACGGCCCCTACGGCTCTGGCATCAATCAGCTCGTCAAGGGCATGGGCGGTGCGGAATATATCGCGTCGCTGTTGACCGGCTACACCGGCGAGACCAAGGAAGAAGCGGGCACGACCTTTTACGAGAACACAGCCTTTCCGGGCCGGTGGATCGCGATGGCACCCCCGCTTTGGGGTGAGGACGTGGAATATGCCGATGGCCATTCCAACAGCCTTGAATCCGAAGCGCAGGATGTTGCCGCATTCCTGATGTGGACGGCAGAGCCCAAGATGATGGACCGCAAGCAAGCGGGCCTGACGGGTTTTCTGTTCCTGACGATCCTGTCCGTACTGCTCTATCTCACGAACAAGCGCATCTGGGCACCGATCAAAAAGGGCGACAAGTCGTCCTGATCTCAGCGTCCAACGCTAGGTAAGACAATTGCCCCGCAGGTTCGCCCTGCGGGGCTTTTTTGTGTCAGGGATGAGGGCCGCGCTCTGCGTCATTCACGATCGTTTCAAGCGTGCCCGATGTCCCCCCTGTCGCGAAAAACTGTGAGGCAGGTTTGTCGTGAAACGCCTTAGCGGGGATAGGGATTGAGCGCCTTGTTATAGGGCACCCAGTCCTTCACCTCGGGATAATAGCGCTCACGCCAAGCCCGCACGCGTGGGTTCATCATGCGTCGCCAAACCGGCGGCACCATCGCGGCCATCGTCATGACCGGATAGCCATATGGTAGCTGCGGCGCCTCTTCGGGGGAGTAATTCTGCAAGAGAGGAAAGCGACGGTTGGGTTTGTAATGATGATCCGAGTGGCGCTGCAGGTTGATCAGCAGCCAATTCGTCGCCTTGTGCCCCGCGTTCCAGCTATGGCGCGGCTGAACATGCTCGTACCTGCCCTCGCCCAGATGTTTGCGCGTCAGACCGTAATGCTCCACATAATTCGCCAGCTCCAGTTGCCAGACCGCCACGAAGGCTTGCCAGACAAATAGGGCAATCCCCACCCAGCCGCCAACTCCAAGCGCAAGCAAGAGGCAGACCGCCTGCAAGCCCCAGAACCGCCAAAACGGGTTTTCAGCGGCATACCAAGGCTTGTCCTTGCGCGCGAGCATGGCCTTTTCCGCCTCGAACGCCGACACGATGCTCTCACGCAGCACGCGGGGAAAAAAGCGGTGAAACCCCTCGTTATACCGCGCCGTCACCGGGTCGCGCGGCGTGCCGACATAGCGATGATGCACCAACAGATGCTCTGACCGGAAATGCGAATATAGCACCATAGCCAGCAGGATATCCCCCAGCCCGCGTTCGACCTTGTTCTTTTGATGCATGAGTTCATGCGAATAGTTGATCCCGATCGTGCCGGTGATCACGCCAACGCCGAAAAACAAGACAATGGTTTCAAACGCGTTCAGATGCGCGTCACCGGGGCCGGTCACATACCAGATCATCCAGAAAAGCAGCCCGGCCTGCATGGGTGCCCAGATAAGGGTGATCGCGCGGTAATAGCTTAGTTGTTCATCGGCGGTGTCGGGGTCGGCATTATCCAGTTCAAGCCCGAGGATCGCATCCAGAAAGCTGAAGAAATACCATGTAACCACCGGCAAAAGCACCACGGCCCATCCGCCCTGCATTGCGCTGAACACGGCGACCGGCACCAGCAAGAGTGATATGGCAAAGGGCAAAGCCCGCGTCAGGCGACCCATGTGTTCCGCAGGAACGATCATATACACAACCCCTTAATCCTGAACACGACGCCCCTGACATTGTTACTGAAGCGTTTTTTCCGCCAAGTCAAAAACCTTGCGCATCACGGTCGGCAAATCAGAAGGCCGAAACGCCGATTGCGGCAAAAAGTCACCACGATTGGGCCGCGTCTCTTGCGGCACCCATGTTGTCGCGATCTTCAATCGCAGATGAAAATGCGTAAACGTGTGTCGCGCTTCCTCGGACAACAGGGTCCAGTCGCCTTCTAATGGCGGCGAAGGGTGTGGTGCGTCTTCGGCCCAATGGGTGCCGGGCCAACCAAGCATGCCGCCCAGAAGCCCCTTGTCCTCTCGCCGCTCCAACAGCCACGCACCATCCGCGCGCCGCGCGACATAGGCGATGCCAAGGCGGATAGGCTTGGCCTTTTTCGGGGCTTTCACAGGCAAATCCGCCTGTACGCCCGCGCGCCGCGCCGCGCAGATGCTCATCCACGGACAGATACCACAAGCCGGGTTGCGCGGAGTGCAGATTGTCGCCCCCAGATCCATGACCGCCTGCGCATAGTCACCGGGGCGGGCCTGCGGCGTCATGCGCGCCGCTGCCGCCTTCATCTCGGGTTTCGCGGCGGGCATGGGCGTGCGGATATCATGCACCCGCGCCATCACACGCTCTACATTGCCATCGACCACCGTTTCAGGCCGGTCAAAGGCAATCGCGGCAATCGCAGCAGAGGTATAGGGCCCAATGCCCGGCAAGGCGCGTAGCCCCTCGGCGGTGTCGGGAAAGCACCCGTCATGCGCACCCGCCACCTCGCGCGCGCATTTCAGCAGATTGCGGGCGCGGGCATAATACCCAAGCCCGGCCCATTCCCCCATGACCGCGCCATCCTCTGCCGCAGCCAGATCGCCAACAGTCGGCCAAAGCGTGGTGAACCGCTCAAAATAGCTTTTGACCGCGGCCACAGTGGTTTGTTGTAGCATCACCTCGCTCAGCCAGATGCGATAGGGGTCGGGCACCACGCCATTCGCACGCTCATGCGGCCCCACCCGCCAAGGCAGATCGCGGGCATGGGCGTCGTACCAAGCCAAAAGGCTGTCACTGTCACGCATCTTTTACCTCTCTTTGGGGTGGCAACCCCCGCACGATCCCTTAAGTTAGGCGAACTGGCAAAGGAGGCGAGCCATGCCCGCGCGAAAGGGCGATTATAAGGGCACCACAAAGGGCTTCAAACGCAGCGGCGCGCTTTTGGGCGCACAGATCCGCAAGGCGTCTGAAAGCCGTGGATTCGCTGTTTCCCGCGTGCTGACCCAATGGCCCGAGATCGCTGGCGCCGATCTGGCAGGTATCTCGCGACCGGTCAAGATTTCTTACGGTCGGCAGGGATTCGGCGCCACGCTCACTGTGCTGACAACCGGCGCTCAGGCCCCGATGCTGGACATGCAAAAGGAAAAGCTGCGTGAGCGCGTCAACGCTGCCTATGGCTACAACGCGATCTCGCGCATTCACATCACCCAAACCGCGCCAACCGGCTTTGCCGAGGGGCAAGCGAGCTTTGAGCATCGCACAGCCCCCAAGGATACACCGCCACCCGATCTACAAACCGTGCACAAAGCCAGCCAGCTTGCCGACCCGGTCACAGATAGCGGCCTGCGGGCCGCGCTAGAAACTCTTGGACGCAATGTCCTTTCGAAATCGAAACGCTAACATTATCAGGATGCCATCATGAAAAACGTCCTTCTTTCCGGGGCAATCGCCCTCTGTGTTGCCGCAGGTGCCGGGTATTGGCTGAGCCAGTCCTCCAGCCCGACAGCGCCCGCAGGCACCGACCTTCTTGGGGCTGCCAACGCGCAGGAGGCCGGAGAGGTCGACACCTCGACCATCACCGAAATGACCATGGGGCCTCAGGATGCGCCGGTAACGGTGATTGAGTACGCCTCCTTTACCTGTCCGCATTGCGCCAGCTTTCATCAAGGCCAGCTCAAGCAGCTGAAGTCGGAGTATGTCGAGCCCGGCAAAATCCACTTCATCTATCGCGACGTGTATTTCGACCGCTTTGGTCTTTGGGCGTCGATGGTCGCGCGCTGCGGTGGCGAAGATCGGTTTTTCGGTATCGCGGACATGCTCTATGACCAGCAAAAGCAATGGATCGGCGACGGGCAGGACCCGGTTGCGATTACAGACCGTCTGCGCAAGATCGGCAAGGTCGCGGGCCTGTCCGAGGAGCAGCTTGAAAGCTGCCTGACCGATGCCGACAAGGCCAAGACACTTGTCGCATGGTTTCAGGAAAACGCCGAAGAGCACGATGTGACATCGACCCCAACGCTGGTGATCGACGGCAAAACCTATTCCAACATGCCCTATGACGAGATCAAGACGATCCTCGACGGCCTGCTGGAAGAGTAACGCGACCCTTCGCTGTCCCGGTCAGGCCAAAAGGCCGAGCCGGGCCAGCGCCGTATCAAACGGCGCCCAATCGTCAAGCGTCAGCCGCACAGGCAGGGTGATGACCTTTTGCCTGAACTCTGTCGGCAGGCGCACGGCATCTTTCTCGGTCGTGACAAGCTGCGCACCACGCAGCTTTGCCTCCGCTTCCAATCGCGTCATCAGGGCCTGCGTCAGCGGCTGGTGGTCCTCCAACGCTTCTTTGCGGGCCAGCGTCGCGCCCAGCGATTGCAACGTGGCAAAGAACTTTTCCGGGTGGCCGATCCCGGCAAAGGCCAAAAGCGGCGTATCGGTCCAGTCCATCCCGGTTTGCAACGGCTCCAGCTTGCCGCGCATCTGAGGCACGGTGATGGCCTGCGACCAATTTGCGTCAAAGCGCGCCTGCGCGATCTCTGGCCCGATAGAGAGTAGCATGTCTGCACGCGCGAGCCCCTTGGCCACAGGCTCGCGCAGCGGCCCGGCAGGCAGGCAGCGCCCATTGCCAAAGCCTTTGACGGCATCGACCACCACAAGGCTGATATCCTTGGCCAAAGATGGGTTCTGATGGCCGTCATCCATCACGATGACCTGCGCACCCGAATCCACCGCAGCGCGCGCGGCCTGTGCCCGGTCGCGCCCGATCCATGTATCGGCAAAGGCGGCCAGCAGCAGCGGCTCGTCCCCCACATCGTCCGCCCCGTGGCGGCGCGGATCAACCTGCGCTGGCCCCGCGATCTGGCCACCATGACCGCGCGACACGATGGCGGGCACATGACCCAGATCCCGCAGACGGTTGACCAGCGCGATGACCGTGGGCGTCTTGCCAGTGCCACCCGCGTTGATGTTGCCGACGCAGATCACCGGTACAGGCGCGCGATAGGTCGGCCCTTGTGCCACGCGCCGTGCGGTCGCTGTGCCATAGACCCAGCCAAGGGGTGTTAGCACTCGCGCCAGCACGCCGGGCGCATAAGGCGGCGTATCCCAAAAGGCAGGCGCCCGCATCACCGCGCCTCCTGCCGGTCGAGCCGGTCGTGCACCATCTCCGCGATCCGGTCGGTCAGCCCGGCACTCCGCGAGGCGACCTCCCATGCGGCATGGGCCATTGTGGCGCTTTTGTCAGGGGGAATGAGATTGCTGACCGCGCTTGCAAGGGTATCCGCATCGCGCACGATCCGGGCCGCGCCCGCCTCGGCAAACCGCGAATAACTGTCGAGGTATCGGCGAATATTCGGCCCATACAGGATGGCCGAGCCATGTGCAGCCGGTTCATTGGGGTCACTGCCATGCGCGCCGCTAATCAGCGAATTGCCCATAAAGCTGATCTGCGCAACCCGGTACCAGAGGCCAAGCTCACCGCGCGTGTCCGCTAGGATCACTTGCGTGGTTTCCTGTGGCATCTCTCCCTCGGACCACGTCACATAGCGCAGACCGCTACGTTCGAGTGCGTCGCGAAAAAGATGCGCCTGACTGATATCCTTTGGCACCATGATCATCATGGACCGCAGCGCCAGCTTGCTGATCTGGCGGTGCGCGGCGATGGCCGTCTCGATCTCGTCCTGATGTAGCATCGCGGCAAGCCAGACCGGCCGCCCCAGCAGAACCCGGGCCAGATCATCACGGTCGCTTTCCACGCAGGGCAGCGAAATGGTGCCATCAAGAAACGGGCCCGTCGCCGACAGCCGGGCATTGCCAACACCGATCCGGCGCAGCTGGCGTAGCGCAGCCTCGTTTCGGGTCATGATCACATCAAAAACTCGCAAGAGTGCGCCGGGCATATCCGGGAACCACCGCCAGACGCTACGGCTCAGCGCGTTTTCCTCCACGTCCACGAGGGCCATGGGCATGTCGCGCTCTGCCGCCTTTGTGATCAGCGCCACATGCAGATCGCCCCCCGTCCACAACATAAAGTCAGGGGACCAATGCGTAAGAAAGCGGTCCGCGGCGGATGTGCTTTCGGGCGGAAGTGTCGCCTGAATGACATGCTCCCACTCGCCCGCCTTGCCATCGACGCGGTCGGTCTGCGCGGTCAACAACATGCACAGTCCGGGCCGCTGGCTTCGCATTCGGTCAAGCAATTGCAATAGCGCATCTACATGGGCCGGCTGACTGGCATGCGCCCAGACAAGCTGACCTGCAGGCCGCTCCGCGCCGGGCGTATAGCTGCCCGCTGCGGAGCGCCGAACATAAGCGAGATATGCCGAAAGGCTGAGCGAACGGGCCATGGAATTGTTATCTTGGCAAACACAGGCGTCGATGCGGGGCGCGCAGGCAGGGGCAGGGCCGGTCGATCATAAGGTTTCCTTCTGGGCGCCAATTGTCGCGCAGGGTATTCTTTTGCAAGGCGGGGTCAAGCAAGCGCATTGCGTCACAGGACCAAAAGCCTTGTAAAAGGCAAGACAACAAAGGACGCGGCACCCATGACAAAACCTTTTCTGATCTTGCAATTGCGCCCCGAGACAGAAGCCTCGGACGATGAATTCGCGGCTTTCCTTCGAAAAGGTGAGATTGCGCCAGAGCGCACGCACCGCATCCGGCTGGACCGCGAGCGTTTGCCCCACGACTTGAACCTTGACGCCTATGCCGGGGTCATCGTTGGGGGTGGTCCGGGATGTGTCAGCGATGCCCCCGAGGCCAAGGACCCCATCGAGGCCCGGATCGAGGCCGATGTGCTGGCGATCATGCCAGAGATCACTGACCGCGACCTGCCGTTTCTGGGCTGTTGCTATGGAATCGGCATTCTGGGCAAGCATCTGGGCGGCGATGTCAGCAAGCGCGCCCATGGCGAGCCTGTGGGCACCGCCGCTTGCGAAGTCACAGCGCAGGGCGCTGCCGATCCCGTTCTGGATGGTGTGCCGATGTTGTTTGACGCTTTTGTGGGCCACAAAGAAGCGGTGCAGGATCTACCCGAGGGGTGCGCGCATCTGGTGCGATCCCCCGCCTGCCCGTTTCAGATGTTGCGCCATGGCGACAATGTTTACGCGACACAATTTCATCCCGAGGCGGATGCCGCCGGTTTTGAAACCCGGATCAGGATCTATCGCAACAAAGGATACTTTCCGCCAGAAACGGCCGAGGACTTGATTGATATGTGCTGTGCCGCAGAGGTGTTTGCGCCTGAAATGATCCTGCGCAATTTTATCCGCCGTTACGGCGGCGCCTGATCAAATGCGCAAGAAAGGCTGCGCCATGCGGGGCAGCCATGCACGGAAACGCAGCGGCGCATCCGTCGCGGCAAGACAGATGCAATCCTGCCCCGGCTCTGCGACCGGCGTGTGATCGAGGTCTTCATCCGCGATTTCCACATCTCCGGCAGCAAAATGATCCACCTTGTCGGAAAACGCTCCTTGCAGCACCAGCGTAAGTTCGGTGCCGCGATGTCCGTGGTCGGGAACCGCCGCACCCGCCGGAATGTACAGTAGACGCGCGGTGCCGTCCGGTGCGGTTGGCAAAACAGCCTGCTTTACACCAAGACCAACGGGACGCCATTTCACCGCTTCCAAATCGCCGCCCACGTAATCCCGTATCGGCGCGGGCAGGACGAAATTGTCATTCGATTCTGGCGCCGGGGTCGGCTCGTTCGCAGTGTTTTCGATCCGCGCCAGCGTCGCCTCGAAGCTACCTGCGCTCATCTTGACGCTCTCACATTGGTTCATGAGCGTGCCACCAACACTGTCAAATGCGCCAAGACGCGCGCGGCACTCGTCGCACATGGATACATGCGATGCCACGATCAAGCTGAACGCCTCTGGCAGATTGCCAGCCGAATAGGCCATCAGAAGCGCGTCGTTCAGGTGATGATTGATATCTTGCATCTTTTTGTTCACTTCATTGCGTGGCGCAGCCGATCGAGCGCCAGTCGAATTCTTGATTTGATCGTGCCAAGCGGCAGCCCAGTTTCGTCTGCGATCTCACTATGGGTAAGATCACCGAAATAGGCTTTTTCGATCAACTCTTTTTGGTTTTGAGGAAGGCCTGCAATGGCCTGTCCCAGCTTTTCTGTTTCTTGTTGCAGGACCAGAGTATCTGACTGATCCGGTTCTTGTTCGGGACCCCATGGCAAATCCTCAGGCTCCGGGCGTCTTTGTTTCCGGATCAGGTCGATCCGGCGGTTTCGTGCGATCGTAAAGATCCAGGTCGCCGCACTCGCACGGGACGGATCAAACAGATGCGCTTTCTGCCAGAGGGACGCCATCACGTCCTGCGCACATTCCTCAGCCATCGCCGCATCTGTACCCGAACGCATCAAAAATGCCTTAATGCGCGGGGCGAAATGCTCAAACAGCGCACGGAACGCGTCTTTGTCTTTATGGTCACGGACCCGGATCAGGATGCTGGCCCAATCTGCCTCTTTCTCAGTCATCGCCGGCAATTTGACTGCTTTGCCGCGCCACGTGTCCCGCGCTGCATCAGCATCGAGCTGGCGTGCGGACAAAAGGCCTTCGACTGACCCTGTGTCGCGGTTGTCCCGAGCATGTGTGTCCCTGTACATACGACAGATACGCAGCCATCAGCGGACCGGATCATTCGATATCGTGTTTTCTTTATCATCCGCATCATCCATCTCTGCGTAAGAAGGTATAGAACTAAAACAGGTCGACAAGACAATGCCGTTTGAAAAGACAATGCCGCCCCGGCGGAGAGTTGCGATTGTGGGTGCAGGAATTACCGGAATGGGGGCCGCATGGCGCTTGTCGGACGACTGCGATTTAACCGTATATGAGGCAGAACCGCGCCTTGGCGGGCATGCCCGGACCATTATGGCAGGCAAGAACGGGAACCAGCCGGTCGATACCGGGTTCATCGTGTTCAACTATGCGAACTACCCCAACCTTGTGAAAATGTTCGAAGAACTCGACGTGCCAGTCGTCGAGAGCACCATGAGCTTTGGCGCGTCCGTGCGTGCCGGGCGGCTGGAATACGGCCTTGATGGCGCGCGGGCATTCTTTGCGCAGCGCCGCAATGCGGTGAACCCGCGTTTTTTGCGGATGCTGCGCGATATCTTTCGCTTTAACGCGAGGGCGGTCGAATTGTCGCGCCAGCAAAAGGACCTGACGATCGGAGAGTTCCTTGATCGGGTCGGCACCGGGCGCTGGTTCCGGGATTATTACCTGCTGCCCCTGACCGGCGCGATCTGGTCAACGCCCACGGAAAAGATTCTGGATTTTCCAGCAGATGCCATGATCCGCTTTATGGAGAACCACGCGCTGCTGAACTACACGGGCCAGCATCAGTGGTACACAGTTCAGGGCGGATCGCGCGAATACGTCACCCGACTGACCACGCTGCTGGAACAGCGGGGCGTTTCGTTGCGTCCCGGCACGCCCGTGGCCGGTATCCGCCGCACCGAGGCGGGAGCAGAGATCCGCGCCGAGGGCACGGATTGGGAGACATATGACGAGGTGATCATGGCCACGCATGGCGATGTCAGCCTGCGTCTGCTGACGGACCCCTCAGAGGATGAACGCGATGCGCTGTCCAAGGTGCGCTATCAGGCCAATGACATGGTTCTGCATGCTGATACCTCGGTCATGCCCCGGCGCCGTGCGGTCTGGTCATCATGGAACTATGCCGAAGGCGAGGCACGCCGCGACGGCCAGATCGACATCACCTACTGGATGAACAGCCTTCAGCCGATCCCGATGGATGATCTGCATTTCGTGACGCTGAATTCCAACCGCAAGATCCGCGAAGAGTTGATCTATGATCAGGCCGTTCTCGATCACCCGATCTACGATACCGGCATGTTGATGGCGCAACAAAGCGTGCAACGGTTCAATGGCACCAATGGGACATGGTTCTGTGGTGCATGGATGCGCAACGGATTTCACGAGGATGGCTTGTCCACCGCGCTGGACGTGGCGGATGCGATCCTTGGGCGCAACAAGATGCCTGTCGCGGCTGAATGAAGACCGTCGAACATATCGCCGGCCAGACATGGCATGGGCGCAAGGGCGAGGTGCGCAATGCATTTCGGTACGGGGTGGATTATGTCCTGTTGGATCCTGAGGCCCCTGCCCGCAAAGGCTGGCTGTTTGCGCGCAATCGTACCGCGCTTTTCTCCGTCCTCGACCGGGATCATGGCGGCGCCCCCGGTCACGGTGAGGGGGCTGCATGGGTGCGCAAGGCCCTATCCGCGCATGATGTCAAAGACCCCGCACAGATAGAATTGTTGGCGCAACCGCGCGTCATGGGCCATGTGTTCAATCCGGTTTCTTTCTGGCTTTGCTATGATGATGCCGACGCCCTGTACGCCGTCATCGCAGAGGTCACGAACACCTATGGCGACCGGCATTGTTATCTGTGTCAGCGCGATGATCAGGCCCCGATCACGCCTCAGGACAAGATCAGCGCGACCAAAATTTTCTACGTCTCGCCCTTTCAACAGGTACAAGGCACCTATGGCTTTCGCTTTGACGTCAACGCCACGCGCATTGGCATCTGGATCGACCTGACCGACGGCGACGGTGGTGTGACGGCCACGCTGACAGGCGCGCGCCGCCCCTTAAGCGGGCTGAGCGTGCTGCGCGCGCTCTTGCGTCGTCCATTTGGGTCACGGCGGGTTCTGGCACTGATCCATTGGCAGGCGCTCAAACTCTGGTGGAAGGGCGCCCGCTTTCAGACGCGGCCGGAGCCGCCTGTGCAGGACCTGACAAGATGAGCCGCGCGCCGCATCTTCCAGCCTATGCGCTGTTTGCAGGCATGATCGCCGCGGCTGGTCTGCCGCTATATATGCATGCGCCCAAGTTTTTTGTGGATCAATACGGCGTGTCGCTCGCAGCCCTTGGATCGGTTCTGTTCGGTCTGCGCCTCTTGGACGTCGTACAAGACCCGCTCTTGGGCCGCTTGGCCGACAAGGTGCGCCATCAACGCGCACTCTCGATATTGATTGCGGGCAGCATGATGGCGGCGGGCATTTACGGGCTGTTCGCCATGCCCCCACTGTTGCCGCCGCTGTGGTGGTTTGGCGTCACGCTCACCATGGTGTTTTCCTCCTTCAGCTACCTGACGATCTGCTTTTACGCCCAAGGCGTCGCCGCCGCAGAGGAGATCCCCGACGAGGGCGGTCACCTAAAAGTCGCCCGCTGGCGTGAAACCGGCGCGTTGCTCGGCATTTGCGCGGCTGCCGTGGCACCTGTGGCGCTTGGCGGGTATACCGGCTTTGCGCTTGCATTCTTGGCGCTGTCGGCCATCGCGCTCTGGTCCATGCGCAAGGAATGGAAGGGGGCCGAGACACCCGGCACCGGCATTGGCCCGGTGCTTAGGGATTCCATCGCCCGCCGCCTCTTGCTTGTGGCGCTGGCCAATTCCGCGCCTGTCGCCGTCTCTTCCACGCTATTCCTGTTCTTTGTCGAGGACCGGCTGGAACTGCCCGGCTGGGAAGGGCCGTTTCTATTGATGTTCTTTCTGTCGGCTGCGCTTGCGGCCCCCTTCTGGGGGCGCGTCGCAGAAAAATTCGGCACGCGTCGCGTGCTTATCGCCGGCATGATCATGTCCATCGTCGCGTTTGGGTTTGCCGTCTTTCTTGGGCCGGACGACACGATTGCCTTTGGCCTGATCTGCGTCGCCTCTGGCATAGCGCTTGGCGCTGACATGACCCTTTTGCCCGCGTTGTTCGCGGCGCGTATGCAGCAGGTCTCACCAGCCGCAGCCGAAGGTTTCAGCCTGTGGTCCTTTGTCAGCAAGATCACTCTCGCCATCGCCGCCGTATCGCTTTTGCCGCTGCTAGAGGCGGGCGGCTATCAATCCGGGCAGGACAATTCCGAATCCGCACTCTGGCTTCTTAGCCTGCTTTACGGCGCGGTGCCCTGCGCATTGAAGCTTATCGCCATCGCGGTGCTGGCCACCACACGAACCGACAAGATCCAGACCTACGGACACCCATTACAGGAAAGGAGCGCGACCTGATGTCAGAGCTCATGTATTTCGCGGCTGGCCTCGCGGTAATGATTTTATTGATGATCCTGTATCAACGATACGCGTCGTTCTCGGCCCAGACCGCCAGTGATTACGCGGACCAGTCCCCACGCTTTGACTTGCGGCAGCACCTCAATGGACCGATCCGCTGCGAGGGTGTGATCTATGGCCCGCTTGGCCGCGTCAGCTCTCGCTTTTCGGCTGATTTCGATGCCCGCTGGGATGGCAATCGCGGCGTGATGAAGGAATATTTCCGCTATCACACCGGCAACACGCAAGATCGTGAATGGCGGCTGGAGCTTGGCAATGACGGCTCTATCCGGGCCGATGCTGACGATCTTGTTGGGCAAGGCACCGGCCAACAATCCGGCCCGACGGTACAACTGCGCTACAAGATCCGCCTGCCCGAGGATGCGGGCGGTCATGTCCTTAGCGTCAGCGACTGGATGTACGTCACCCCCGGCGGAACCATCGTGAACCGCAGCCAGTTCCGCAAATGGGGAATAAAGGTCGCCGAGCTGGTGGCGACCATGCACAAACGTGAGGACGCATGACCGAATTTGCAGGCAAGACATATTGGCTGGTTGGCGCCAGCGAAGGTTTGGGCGAGGCCGTCGCCCGCAAAATCAGCGCGTCAGGCGCGACCGTGATCCTGTCGGCCCGCAGTGAGGACCGCTTGAATAAGGTAGCAGAAAGCCTGCCGGGACGAGCCCGCGTCGTGCCGATGGATGTGGCGGATGACGAGAGCGTCGCGCGCGCTGCAAAAGAGGTGGGTGATGTTGACGGTCTTGTGTTTCTGGCCGGTGTTTACTGGCCGATGCCCGCAACCGAATGGAATGCAGAGCAGGCCGTGACGATGGCGGATGTGAACTTTACCGGCACGATGCGAGTGCTGGGTCACGTCGTGCCGGGCATGGTTGAAAAGGACGCAGGGCACATCGTGCTGACCGGGTCGCTATCCGGGTTTCGGGGCCTTCCCGGCGCAATCGGCTACGCGGCCTCCAAGGCAGGTGTGATGGCACTGGCCGAAAGCATGCGCGCCGATCTGTGGCGGACAGGCGTTCATGTGCAGCTCGCCAATCCGGGTTTCATCAAGACGCGCCTGACCGAAAAGAACGATTTCCACATGCCGTTCCTGATGGAAGCCGATGCAGCCGCACAGGAGATGTTTGACCTGATGTGCGACGACGCGGCCTTCGACAAGCATTTTCCAACCCTCTTTTCATGGGTGTTCCGCCTGTCGCGGTTCCTGCCGAACTGGGCTTATTACCGGCTCTTTGCCTGACATAATCGCCTGTGGCATAGGGCGCTACGATTGCGCCAGTCATGTTCGCAGGGCTACGCGTCAGATCAAACCACGATCAGTCCTTGGCTAACCGCCTTTGACACCGCCTGCACCGTGTTGATCGCGCCCAGCTTGAAACGGGCGCTCTCGATATAGACGCGCAGGGTGTGTTCCGAGATCGACAGCGTCTCTGCCACCTGCGCCCGTCCATAGCCAAGGGCGAGCAGGGTCAGCGCATCCACCTCACGCGGAGAAAGTTGCCGCGCGGGTGTCGGGCTGCGCTCCGGTTCGAATTCCAGTGCCTTTTCGTTAAAGTAATGCGCACACAGGATCAGGTCACGCCGGTTCGCCTCGGTAAAGGCCTGCCATCGGTCGTCATCGCAGGTGTGATTGACGGTAAAGAGTGCGAATTGGCCGTTCGGACCGCGCAAAGGCACCGAATAACCCTGATTTCCCAGCCCATGCGACAGCGCAGCCTTGAGAAAGGCGCGCGCGGGTTTGCCCGACCAATCGAGCGATTTCCAGTCGACAGGATGAAACCGCTGGTAACAGCCCCGGATGACCGGATCGATCCTAAGATAATCCTGTTTGAGATAGTGCTTGATCCAGGCAGGATCGTAGGTGCCGCAGCCATATTGATCACCCGCGGCGCCGACCCAGTGATAAACGATGTGGTTGACGTGAAAATGATCGCGCAGCCGCTCGCTGGCGATCTGCATACCCGCGATATCAGGAGCGCGTTCCAGCTCCTCCAGTAGCCTGTCCAGACGGCATCGCGGATGCGCATTCATGAGGCGAAGTTCCTCTTTCGGTCGACGCCAGCTCTGCCACGGCGACCAATCGCGTATCATCGAGATGTTCGGCCAACACGGTCAGGCCGTTCTGATGCGCGAATGTCCGTAGGTCTGTCAGTACGTCTAGTATCCATTCATTTTGCATCATGAGCCTCACTCCGAAAGGGTTAACAAACACTTAATACAACCCTAGCACGATTCATTTTCCTTCTGAACTCGCGCTTTTTTACTCCCCAGAATTGGTGGGATCGGATCAGGGTAAATGTTTGAAACGCTTGTAAGAGGCCTGCAAAGCAGAATGGCCCTCCACTCACGTTGTGCGAGTGGCGGACCATTTTATCTGTTGCGATATGATCTGCCGTTTACGACTTCGCCGCAAGGACATCCTCGACCGTGCGCAGCCCGGTTGTGGGGGCCTGAACCAGGACCGCCATATTGCCCGGCTTATGCTCATTGCGCAGCATTTTCATATGCGCCTCGGGGATCTCTTCCCACGGAAAGACCTCTGACATACAGGGGTCGATACGGCGTTCGATCACCAGCCGGTTCGCGGCGGCGGCCTGCTTCAGATGCGCGAAATGAGAGCCCTGAAGACGCTTTTGATGCATCCACATGTAACGCACGTCAAAGGTGCAGTTGAACCCAGTGGTGCCGGCGCAGATCACGACCATGCCGCCCTTTTTGCACACCAGCGTCGAAACCGGGAATGTGGACTCTCCGGGATGTTCGAACACCATGTCGACATTGTTGCCCTTGCCGGTGATATCCCAGATGGCCTTGCCGAATTTACGCGCTTCGGTGAACCATTCTTTGTATTCGGGCGTGCCAACCGTAGGCAATTGGCCCCAGCATTTGAAATCCTTGCGGTTGATGACGCCCTTTGCCCCGAGCGACATGACGAAATCACGCTTGTCCTCGTCCGAGATCACGCCAATCGCATGGGCCCCTGCCGCATTGGCCAGCTGGATCGCAAAGGACCCAAGACCGCCAGATGCACCCCAAACCAGAACATTCTGACCGGGACGAAGCTCATGCGGCTGGTGGCCAAACAGCATCCGGTACGCGGTGGCCAGCGTGAGCGTGTAGCAGGCGCTGTCTTCCCATGTCAGATGCTTGGGACGCGGCATCAGCTGCTGCGCCTGCACCCGTGTGAACTGTGCGAAAGAGCCATCAGGCGTCTCATAGCCCCAGATCCGCTGAGTTGGTGAAAACATCGGGTCGCCACCGTTGCAGTGTTCGTCGTCGCCATCGTCCTGATTGCAGTGGATCACGACCTCGTCGCCAACCTTCCAGGTCTTGACCTTGTCGCCCACGGCCCAGATCACGCCAGAGGCGTCGGATCCGGCGATGTGATAGTCTTCTCCATGCCCATCAAAGGGGCTGATCGGCTGACCCAAACCGGCCCAAATCCCGTTATAGTTCACCCCGGCCGCCATCACGAGAACGAGCACCTCGTTGCTGTCCAGCGATGGTGTGTCCACCACCTCGACCTGAAACGACTTGTCAGGCTCACCATGCCGTTCACGCCGGATGGCCCATGCATACATCTGCTTGGGTACGTATCCCAGCGGGGGCAGTTCGCCCATCTCATACAGGTCTTTTTTGGGCGCATCGTAGGGTGCAATGCCGGTCTCGGTATCCAGAGCCATCTGGGCCTCCTGTCACAAGGTTTGCCGCAGCGCAGAATCGCAGCGGATCAGGAGTGAAATACATATCGTCACGCAACAATGCAATGCTTAGCATCATCTTTTTGAAACTTTATAACCCCGCAGATGCAGAATAAACTGGCTCACATGCTGCTATCGCAGAATAACTGTTGGATAGAATTGGCATAGTAGGCCAGCAAAGGCCGCTCTGTCGGCGCTGCAACGAATCCATCCGGGCCTGAGCGCACAAGCCTGCGACGTTCTAGAATCCGCAGGGCATCAGCGATCATTGTAGTCGTCTCATCTCGGGGCAGCGATGGATGGCCACGCACCATCTCGTGACGCATGTCCTGCACACACTGTTCCAGATCCGCCTGTGAAAGCGGGCCATCGGCCGCCAGCAGCGCCCGCGCCAGCATCGGCACAGGCAGCACCGGCACCTCTTGGCCAATACGATCCATCAAAAGCTCAGCCAACGCCTCGACAGAGGCACCGGGATGGCTTTGCTCAAAATCAGCAAGCGATACGGGCGCGCCAAAGCTGGCCGCAGCGTAACCATGGCGGCGGTAGCGCAACGTGACCCAGAGCCAGAACTGCTTGAGCACGAACAACGCCACAAGGCTGATGCGCGCCCGAAACCTGCGCTCGCCGGATTGCCCGGCAGCCACCAGAATGCGGTCCTCGAACACACGGTCGTAATTCACCGCAACCGGCACAAAGACCACGTTGCGTTTGCCCGGAGTGCGCTCTTCCACAATGTATTTCAACAGCCCGTGTTTGGGCTCTGCCAGCTTGCCATCAAGGCTTAGCCCGCCCTCGGGATATAGCGCCTGCGTGACGCCACCATCCGTGGCAAGACCGACATAGCGTGCCAGCACCCGACGATAGAGCGCATTGCGCGATTTGCGCCGGATAAAGAACGCACCCATCGCCTTGATCAGCCAGCTCAGCGGCCAGACCCGCGCCCATTCGCCGACAGCATAGCTGAGCGCAGAACTTTCGGCGGCCAGCCATGTAACCAGCATGTAGTCCATATTGGAGCGGTGATTCATCACGAAGATCACCGTCGCATCGGGGTCGATATCTGCGATCCGCTCATCATGAAACCGGCTCAGCCGCACCTTATACAGCGCAAGGCTCAGATACTTGGCCACCCGGATCGCGATGGTGAAATACGCCGTGGCAGAAAAGCTGGGCACGATTTCGCGGGCATAGCGGCGAGCCTTCTCGAAGGCGACGTTTTCCGGCACCTTGTTGCGCTGCGCATGTTCAGCGATGGCGCGGCTCACCTCGGGATCATAGGTCAGCCGCTGGATCATATCAAAGCGGCGCGCCAGTTTGAAAGGCTGGATCGGGCGTTCCAGCCTCGTGTTCAGCTTGGCGACCGCGCGTTCCATCCGTTTGCGAAAGAACCAGCGCACGGATGGGAACAAAAAATGCGACGCAAAGGTGACCGCCGCGAATGCCACAAGGAGGATCAGGGCCCAGACGGGCATTTCCACAACGCGTCCCATGCACGACGTCTAGCCTGTTTCCGGGGGATGGGAAATGGCCTCATGCCGCGTCGCAGCGAATTGACAGCGGCATATTGTTCCGCATAATGTCGCGCTGATGAAAGAAAATTACCAAACCTGATTCACGAGGCCATCCGATGTCGCAGACGCAGCAAGAGCAAACCAAGGATCGCCAATTGGGTAACTCCGATCGCAAAGCCGATCGTCCGTGGCTTATCCGGACCTATGCGGGTCATTCCACTGCGCAGGCATCGAACGCGCTTTACCGCTCGAACCTGTCCAAGGGACAGACGGGCCTGTCCGTGGCCTTCGATCTGCCCACGCAAACCGGCTATGACAGCGACCACATCCTGAGCAAGGGCGAGGTCGGCAAGGTCGGCGTCCCAGTCTGCCACTTAGGCGACATGCGCACGCTTTTCGATGAGATCCCGCTGGATCAGATGAACACCTCGATGACGATCAACGCCACGGCGCCATGGCTTTTGGCGCTGTATGTGGCGGTCGCAGAGGAACAGGGCGCGGATGTCAGCGCCCTTCAGGGGACCGTGCAGAACGACCTGATCAAGGAATACCTCAGCCGCGGCACCTATATCTGCCCGCCCAAGCCCAGCCTCAAAATGATCGGGGACGTGGCCGAATATTGCTACACGCATATCCCCAAATGGAACCCGATGAACGTGTGTTCCTATCACCTGCAAGAGGCGGGTGCGACACCGCAACAGGAACTGGCCTTTGCCCTTGCCACCGCCTCCGCCGTGCTGGACGAGCTGAAACCGCGCGTCCCGACAGAGGATTTCGAGGCGCTGTGCGGACGCATCTCATTTTTTGTCAACGCGGGCATCCGCTTCGTCACCGAGATGTGCAAGATGCGCGCCTTCGTCGATCTGTGGGACGAAATCCTGCAAGAGCGCTACGGCGTCGAAAACCCCAAATTCCGCCGTTTTCGTTATGGTGTGCAGGTCAACTCGCTTGGCCTGACCGAACAGCAGCCGGAAAACAACGTCTACCGCATCCTGATAGAAATGCTGGCCGTAACCCTGTCGAAAAAGGCCCGCGCCCGCGCGGTCCAGCTTCCTGCGTGGAACGAGGCATTGGGCCTGCCGCGCCCGTGGGATCAGCAATGGTCCATGCGGATGCAACAGATCCTTGCCTATGAGACGGACCTGTTGGAATTCGACGACCTCTTCGACGGCAACCCGGCGGTGGATGCCAAAGTCGAAGACCTGAAAGAGGGCGCGCGCCACGAGTTGCAGACGCTCGACAGCATGGGTGGCGCCATTGGCGCGATCGAGTACATGAAATCCCGTCTTGTGGATTCCAATGCCGACCGTCTGGGCCGGATCGAAGCGGGGGAAACCGTGGTTGTTGGCGTCAACAAATACACCACGTCCGAGCCAAGCCCCCTTCAATCCGAGGATGGCGGCATCATGCGCGTCGACCCGGCGGTCGAGGCGGAGCAGATCAACCGCCTGAACGAATGGCGCAGCACACGCGACGCGGGCGCGGTCAAGGTGGCGCTGAAGGCGCTGCGCGACGCGGCCCAAAAGGGCGAGAACATCATGCCCGCCTCCATCGAGGCGGCACGGGCAGGTGTGACAACCGGCGAATGGGCCGAACAGATGCGCGCCGTGCACGGCGAATATCGCGGCCCCACCGGCGTCTCGGGCAGCCCGTCGAACAAAACCGAAGGTCTGGATGATATCCGTGACGCAGTCGATGCGGTATCGACCCGTCTGGGTCGCCGTTTGAAATTCCTGATGGGCAAACCCGGCCTTGACGGGCACTCCAATGGTGCCGAACAGATCGCCTTTCGCGCTCGCGATTGCGGCATGGACATCGCTTATGAGGGTATTCGCCTGACACCCGAAGAGATCGTGACTGCAGCGCTCGAAGACGAGGCGCATGTCATTGGCCTGTCGATCCTGTCAGGATCACACATGCCGCTCGTCGAAGACCTTTTGGAGAGGATGCGCAACGCAGGGCTGGGTGATGTGCCACTGATCGTCGGGGGCATCATCCCCGATGAGGATGCGCAGCGTCTGTCCGAGATGGGCGTGGCGCGGGTCTATACGCCCAAGGATTTCGAACTCAACACGATCATGATGGACATCGTGACGCTCGCTGACCCAAAGGCCGTCGCGGCAGAATGATCCCTGCCGCGACATGAGGTGCGTTTACTGCGTGCTCGTCTCACCGTCGACATTCTTACGCAATTCGGCAATCTCGGCCATGATACGCGCATTCAGGTCTTCATCTTCCTGAGCCACCTTGTCGATCGCCATGTATTCCGAGACATCCATGTTCTCGACACCGTCGATCGCCTCGACCACGGCGGCGTTGGCCTGATCGATCAACGCATTGCGCGCCTCGGCATCGGATGCGGCCTCGATCTGGGGCACATAGGCCACGCGGACCTGCTCAATCGCCACAAGCGCGTCGACAAAGGCAGACACCTGCGTTTCCGTCACGTCCTCTGCCGCCATATCGGCGTTTGGCTCGACTTGTGACAGGCTCTTGGGCTCTGCGGTATTTTCCTGCGCGGCCAATGGTGTGGCAAATGCCAATGCGAATGCCAGCGTGGCGGCGATCATCGGTTTGAATGTCATCGGGATAGTCTCCATGATTGCGGTGCGGGCCGTTGACCCATCTCTCCACCGAAGTGGCGCGCCGTGCCGGGCATTACAAACCCGTCAGCGGAAAAATGCTGGTCAGACCGCCACATTCAACGCAGATTGACTGGCGATACAATGGGGTGCCCTAAGGAATGAAAAGATGACGCTCAAGATCAGGCCGCTCATGGCCAGCGACAAACCCGCGTGGAAAGAACTATGGCAGGCCTATCTGGAGTTCTATGAAACAACGGTGCCTGACCGCGTCTATGAAACCACTTTTGCACGTCTGTGCTCTCCTGTGCATGACGACCAACAAGGGTTGATCGCACTGAAGGATGGCAAAGCGGTCGGTCTGGTCCATTATGTCTATCACGCCCATAACTGGCGCGAGGAACAGGTCTGCTATCTTCAGGATCTCTATGCACTGCCTGCGGCGCGCGGCACCGGTGTCGGCCGCGCCCTGATCGAAGCAGTCTATGCCGCCGCCGAGGCGGATGGGCGACCGTCGGTCTACTGGATGACGCAGGACTTCAACCACACCGCCCGCCAGCTATATGACCGGATCGGGCAGGTGACACCCTTTATCAAGTATGTCCGGACATGAGCCTGCATATCGGCGCAGCCCCCGGTGACATCGCGCCCACCGTTCTCATGCCCGGCGACCCGTTGCGCGCGAAATGGGCGGCAGAAACCTTTCTTGATGACGTGAGGCAGGTCAACGCGGTGCGCGGCATGCTGGGGTTTACCGGCACATGGGCGGGGCATGCCGTGACGATCCACGGCAGCGGCATGGGCATGCCATCCCTGTCGATCTACGCGAATGAGTTGATCCGCGACTATGGCGTGACGCGGCTCATCCGCATCGGATCCTGCGGGGCGATGCAGCGCCATGTGAACCTGCGTGACGTGATCCTCGCCCAAACAGCGAGCGCGGTCAGCACGCCCTCGTCTACGATCCTGCGCGAAATGGGCTACGCGCCCTGCGCCGACTGGACCCTGTTGAGCGCCGCCGCCCGCGTGGCAGAGGCGCGCGGCACGCCGCATCATGTGGGCGGCATCTATTCCTCGGACACATTCTACGACGAACGCCCCGACCTGACAGAGCAGCTGACCCGCCACGGCACCCTCGCGGTGGAAATGGAGGCAGCCGAGCTTTACACGCTTGCGGCAAGACACGGCGCGCAGGCGCTTGCCGTGCTCACGGTATCTGATCACCTCCAAACCGGCGCGGCGCTAGACAGTGACGCGCGCGAAAGCAGCTTTTCCGAGATGGTTCACATCGCCCTAGAGGCCGCTTTTCCCACTGCGTCGGACAACAAAGTGTCATGACGCTGATGCCGCCTCAACCGTGCGGGTACATGCAAACAAGACCATTTCCTGCCAATCCGCGATTCAGCTTCGCCACGAAACGCTTTAGGGTCCGCGCATGACACAGACCCAACTCACCTATTCCCCGGACCAGGCAGAGGCGCATGACCGCATCGCAGAAACCCTGCGCGCCGTCGGCGTCGATCTGGATGAGGGGACGCTGACACCCCCAAGCGACGGCAAGTCCAGCGTGATGGCCGTTATCGGCAAGGCGGGATCGGGCAAAACCCTGTTGCTGGCCGCCCTTTACCGCGCGCTGGAGGAGGCAGGGGTCGAGACAATTTCCGGCGACTGGGAGGGCCGCCGCCGCAAGGACCGTCGCACGCTTGCGATTCTCGCCCCCACCAACAAGGCCGCCAGCGTGTTGCGCATGCGCGGCGTGCCTGCCACGACGATCCACCGCATTCTCTATACTCCGGTCTATCACCCCGAATATGAAAAGATCGCCGAATGGCTGGCCGGCAATGGGGAAAAGCCAGAGATCGACGGGCTGACCGACGAGGCGCTGGCGCGTGCGCGCGCGTTTTATGAAGTCCATAAATCCATTCCCGGTGCCCTTGCCGCTGCCGGTCTGCGCGGATCGGATTTCATCACCGGCTGGAAACGTCGCGAAGAGCCGCTGGATATCGGCCTGATCGACGAGGCCTCCATGCTGGACGACCGCCAGTTCGAGGATCTCAAGGAAATCTTTCCGACGCTTCTGCTTTTTGGCGACCCGGCCCAGCTTGCGCCGGTGAACCAATCCGGCAGCATGGTCTTTGACGCGCTGCCCGCACCCACCAAGCTGATCCTGAGCCGTGTACACCGTCAGGATGCCGACAACCCTATCCTCGATCTGGCCCATGCGCTGGCCGATCCGCAGGTTGATTTTTACGCGTTTGAGCGGATGGTCGAAGAGGCCGCAAAGCGCGATGAGCGCGTCAAGTGGTCAGAGCGCGTAGAGGTCGATCTGATGGCGCGCAGCCCGGTTCTTGTGTGGCGCAACGCCACCCGCATCCGTCTTATCACTGCGTTTCGGGCCGTACATGGCGCCCCCGAGACAGAGCTTCTGGAAGGTGAGCCGCTGATCTGCGACGGGCTGGAACTGCCGCTCAAGCACCGCAAAAAGCGGCTGGATCTGGAGGCGCGTGGCCTGATCAAAGGCGCACAGGTCATCTATCTGGGACCGGGGCGCAAGCCCGCGTTTTCGCGGCTGCATGTCATCGGCTCCGAAGATCCCCGCGTCAGCGCGGCCAGTATCGTGAAAATCGAGAAACCGGACGAAGAAGAGCCATTTATTCCCTTCGCCGCACGTATGGGGGCGACCTTTTTGCACGGGGCGGCTGTGACGATCCACAAGGCCCAAGGCAGCCAGTGGCGCGATGTGCAGGTCTTTGCCCCCGACATCTACGCCGCCTCGCGGATGGGCCGCACAGAGGCCGGTCAGCCCCTGTGGAAGCGGCTGGCCTATGTGGCGATCACACGGGCCGAGGAACGGCTGCATTGGGTTGTCCGTAACCGTTTGTCCAAACCGACGGGCCCCTTGCGCGTAGACGAT
The DNA here is from genome assembly GCA_965656855.1 of Roseovarius sp. Classification (GTDB taxonomy): domain Bacteria; phylum Pseudomonadota; class Alphaproteobacteria; order Rhodobacterales; family Rhodobacteraceae; genus Roseovarius. Next base: position 3,210 of record CBFHML010000142.1, on the reverse strand, counting down.
CTGCCCAGCGTAACCGCCCCTCTGGAGCTTGAGGCGGAAACCTGAAACCGGCGCACGGCAAAGCTCTGAGCGAACGCGCCCAATCGGTACTGGCTGAAATCGCTTGATTTATAACGGGATCGCGGCAAGTCTGGACGCATGACATTTCAGCATCCCACACCGTTTCCCGGGGCGCATGACCCCGCGCAGGTATCCTTTCACCGCACGGAACTCATGGTCATCCTGTCGCTCTATGGGCGTATGGTCGCGGCTGGCGAATGGCGCGATTACGGCATTTCCAGCCTCACCGAGGTCGCCGTCTTCTCGGTTTTTCGCCGCACGGCAGAGCATCCGCTTTACCGGATAGAAAAACGCCCCAAACTGCGCGCACGTCAGGGCCAATACGCCGTGATCGGTATGGATGGCAGGGTGCTAAAGCGGGGTCACGACCTCAAGACGGTGCTGCGCGTGCTGGAGCGCAAACTGATCCGCGCCATCGACTGACACCGCGATCAGGCGCCCGATGCCACGGCCTCACGCGCCCCTACCCTAGTCGACCCGCCGCATCAGCATCTGGTTGCCCGGCCCCGGCTTAAGCTCGAATATTTTCAACTCCGCCACAAGATCCGAAAGCTTCTTCTTGCCATAGCTGCGGGTATCGAAATCGGGTTTGTCCGCCTGTATCTGCTGGCCCACACGGCCAAGCGGATACCAATCGCCCTCACTGTCGATTTTCTCCATCGCCGTGATGATAAGCGATCTCGCATCGCTGACCTTGCGGGTATCAAGCGTGGGGCCTGCCTTGCCCGGTGCGGGCGGTTCGGACCCACCGACAATGTTTTCGATCGCGACAAACCGGTTGCACGCATTCTTCAGGGCGTCCGGCGCCTTGGCCTCGCCGATCCCGACGACCGTCAGCCCCTGTTCACGGATGCGGCTGGCCAGACGGGTAAAATCACTGTCGGATGAGACCAGCACGAACCCGTCGAAATGGCCCGCGTGCAGAATATCCATCGCGTCGATCACCAGCCCGATATCAGAGGCATTCTTGCCCTTGGTGTTGGCGGTTTCCTGATGCTGCACCAAGCCCAGTTTGCGCGCCGTGGCGGTCCACCCGGCAAGCTGTTGGTTGGACCAGTCGCCATAAACCCGGCGCAAACCCGGCTCGCCATAGCTGGTCACCTCTTGAAGGATGGCATCGGCATATCGTGCAGGTACGTTGTCGGCGTCGATCAGCACGGCAAGCAGCCGGGTGCGGTTCTCGGACATGGACGGTCTCCTTTGCGGGCCGGTATGCCTCAAAGGCGGGGCAGGCGAAACATCTCAATGCCCGCCCCGGTCAGAAGATCAGGTCGCTTCGCTGTCGATCTTGTCTTGAGTCTTGGTCTGGAAATCCTCAGCCGAGTGGCGCTCGCGTAGCTGTTCCTCGGGCGGGCCGAACGCGCGGTTTACCATGCGACCACGCTTCACGGCGGGGCGGGCATCAATCTTGGTCGCCCACTCCATCACCCGTGGATATTCCTCGACCGAAAGGAACGAGGCAGCATCGCCATACTGCCGCCCAAGCACGAGATTGCCATACCAAGGCCAGATCGCCATGTCGGCGATGGTATAATCATGGCCCGCAACGAACGGCTTGTCCGCCAATTCACGCTCCAACACATCCAGCTGACGCTTGGTTTCCATGGCAAAACGGTCAATCGGGTATTCCAGCTTTTCGGGTGCATAATGATAGAAATGCCCAAAGCCGCCACCAAGATACGGGGCCGATCCCATCTGCCACATGAGCCAGTTGATCACCTCGGTGCGCTCTGGTCCCTCAGCGGGCAGAAAAGCCCCGAACCGGTCAGCCAGATGCAGCAGAATGGAGCCCGACTCGAACACACGCACAGGCGCGTCACCGGTATGATCCACCATCGCGGGGATCTTGGAATTCGGGTTGATATCGGTAAAGCCAGAGCCGAACTGATCGCCATCACCGATCTTGATCAGCCACGCATCATAGTCCGCGTCATGACCCGCTTCGAGCAATTCCTCAAACAGGATCGTCACCTTTTGCCCGTTGGGCGTTGCCAGTGAATAAAGCTGATAGGGGTGTTCTCCTACCGGCAAGTCCTTGTCATGGGTCGGCCCGGCAATGGGCCGGTTGGTAGAGGCGAACGTGCCGCCGTTGTCCTTTTCCCAGGTCCAAACCTTTGGGGGGGTATAGCTTTCGTCGCTCATGGTCGCTCCCTTCGCGCTGAATTGTGAATAGACGTAATCGGTGGTCCTATCGCGGCAAGATGCGGGCGCGCACAAAGAGGGCTGCGCATCGTCAGGGTGCCGCCGGCACCGGCTCTGACGAGGGGTCGAACGCACGGCCCTCTCGGCGGGCGCGCTTCATCGCAAAAACCGTCTGGCGCGGCACCCAATCGTATTTCTCATCCTGCAGTGTCGGCGCCCAGTAGAGCACGCCGCCATAGCGCCATGGATCGAGCACCATACCCTTGGTCATGTCGTCACCCCGCGCCGAAATAATGACGGTGGAATGGTCGATCAGCAGGCGGGTATGGGCATTGGCAATGGCGCGGTGCATCTCCAGCGTGGCGAAATTCTCTTGCGCCAGCCGCGTCTGCATATCCTGTGCCCAGTGCCAGCACAGACCACGCGGCTTTACGCCTGCGTTGACTTTCATGTTGTGGCGTAGCGGCGGGTCCTCGACCTGATACCTCTGCCGAAGCTGTTTGGGATAGTTGACCGCGATATCGGCGGCGCGTCGGGCCTCCACCGGGTCGATCTGCGGTGAAAGGGCCATGATACCACGCGCAAGGCGCGCCACCTCATCCGGGGCCTGATCCGGCACCGGGCCCGCACAGGCGGCAAGAAGCGCAAGCAGCGGCAGAAAAACGAGGCGTTTAAGGAGCGGCATGATATCAATGAAACTTGCAGGAACACATATGATGCGGTTAGCCGCTCGTTGGCCGCTTGTCGACCCGGACGACAGTGCAGCCCCTGACTTGTGCGCGACTTCATAGGCTCAAGCAAATTTTTTGAAAAAAAATTATCCGAAAATTTCAAAATTTTCGATCGGGTTGCAGGCCGGGCAAGGCCCGGCCTGCAACGTAACTTAAAACTCCACCACGGCGCGGATGGATTTGCCTTCGTGCATGAGGTGGAAGCCCTCGTTGATCTCGTCCAGCGTCAGCTTGTGCGTGATCATCGGGTCGATCTCGATCTTGCCGTCCATGTACC
>CBFHML010000141.1:0-7136 GCA_965656855.1 Roseovarius sp. | reverse complement strand
TCGGCTCGACAAAGGCAGGAAACTGCGCCCGCACGAAATCGCTGTCCAGTCCGGTCATTCTTGCGCTCCCCATGGCTTTTGCTGGCCTAGAAACAACAAAGCCCCCCGCGCTGCAAGAGCCGGGGGGCCTTCTCTTTGGTTGCTGACCTTGTGTCAGGCGCGCCGTTCGCTCGCCAGACCGCGCCAGATGGCATAGCACATCACCAGCAGCACCAGCGTAAACGGCAGGCCCGTGGCGATGACCGCCGCCTGCAACGACGCCAGACCGCCCCCGATCAGAAGCACGATGGCCACCGCGCCTTCGAAGATGCACCAGAACACCCGCTGCGACACCGGGGCGTCAACCTTGCCGCCCGCCGTGATCGTGTCGATCACAAGGCTGCCCGAATCCGACGAGGTGACAAAGAAGACCACCACAAGCACGATCCCGATCACCGAGGCGATCGTGGCCAGCGGCAACTGGTCGAGCATGTAGAACAGCTTGAGTTCAAGCGCCGCGTCCTGCGCCCCGGTATAGCCGTCGGCCACCACCTGGTTAAGCGCGGTACCGCCAAAGACCGTCATCCACAGGATGCAGACCGTGGTCGGGATCAGCAGCACGCAGACGATGAATTCACGCACCGTGCGGCCCCGGCTGACGCGGGCGATGAACATGCCCACAAAGGGTGACCAGCTGATCCACCACGCCCAGTAGAACGTCGTCCAGCCCTGGCTGAAGTTCACGTCCTCACGCCCGAACGGGTTGGACAGGGCGAAGATGTTCTGGAAATAGGCCATGATGCTGTCGAAAAACAGGGTGATCAAAAAGACCGGCCCGCCGACAATAAACACGAACAGCAACAGGATGCCTGCAAGGCCCATGTTGATTTCCGACAGAACCTTTACGCCGCCATCCAGACCACGCACCACCGAGATCAGCGCCACGGCCGTGATGACCGAGATCAAAATGACCAGCAGCAGCGGATTGTTGGCCACACCACTGTCATCGGTATTGCCATAGGTGATGCCCATCAGGTTGCGCGTGCCCTCTTCGGCCACGCCGGACCCAAAGAGGAAGGTCAGGCCAGAGGCCGTCTGTTCCGCGCCAAAGCCAAGCGAGGTCGCAAGGCCAAAGAGCGTGGCAAAGACCGCCAGCGTGTCGATGATGTGGCCGGTCCAGCCCCAGACACGATCGCCAAAGAGCGGATAGAACGCCGAGCGCAGTGTCAGCGGCAGGCCCTTGTTGTAGGAAAACAGCGCCAGTGCCAGCGCCACGACCGCATAGATCGCCCAAGGGTGCAGACCCCAGTGAAAGATCGTTGCCGCCATGCCCAGCCGCTGTGCCGCTGCCGCATCGCCCTCTGCCGCGCCTGCCGGCGCCCAGTCCGTGCGCACCCCGCCGTCGCCGACGGACGTCCCGCCAAGTGAGCTTGCGAAATGGCTCATCGGCTCGGACACGCCAAAGAACAGCAGACCGATGCCCATACCCGCCGCGAACAGCATCGCGAACCAGCCGATATAGGAATAATCGGCCCGCGCATCCGGCCCGCCCAATCGGACGGAGCCATAGGGCGTGACGATCAGCAACAGGCAGAAGATGACGAAAATATTCGCCGCGCTCAGAAAGAAGAAATCAAAGCTGTTGATGACCCATTGCTTGGCCGCCTCAAAGGCCGAACCCGCCTGTTCAGGCAGCGCCAGCGCGTAAAACACGAAGGCGATGATCGACAGACCCGAAATAAGGAAGACGGGATTATGAAAATCCAGACCAAACGGTCCGATTTTTGCTTGGATATTGTCCTGACCAACCTCGTAGTCAGTCTCAATGAGATCTACCGAGCCTTCCGGCGCAGGTATTCCCTGATTCGCTGTTTCATCGGCCATAAGTGGCCTCCCTCCTGTTAATCTACACATTTTCCGAAGTGGCTCGCGATCCGTCTGCGCCATGCCATGCAGGGATTGTGCCGCCTGTTCATGCGACCCCTGAAGCCGGCCCCGGCGCTTACGTTCCGGTCCATCCCACCCTCGGCTATGGGATCAGCCTAATCGCCCATGTGACGAATAATCAAACGGGAATCCGCAATGTGGTCACGCCCCGGCCTGGTCTGCCTTCTGACAGGGTGGCCGAAAATCGTCGGACTGCGCAGGGTCGCGGGCGCAGCTTGCCTTGGCAAAAAGCTGCATTTTCTTTGCCTGTGCCCCCTTTGCAAACGCCGGTGCGGCCCTTATGTTCAATGTGTGCTCGCAAGAGTACTATGGACATAAACGCGCTCGTAATAAGCGGATCGGACCCGGGGGCGGTACCCGGCGGCTCCACCAAACACCCCTATCATTGGAGGGTATGCGGGGCCGAAACAGGATCGACGAACGTCTAAAGGGGTTTGCTTTGTCTCGGTGAGATACCACCGTTATCGGTTCGTTAAGCATAATTGCCAATGACAATAATGCTCCGGTCGCAGTTGCCGCGTAAGCGGTAACATGACCGAAACTTTAAGCCCTGGCCTCTAGCAAGGTCAGGCGGGGTTCGCAGGCGCCTGGCAACAGAAGCCTGCACTTTACCTCCCCCCCCTCAACACGCTGTTACAAAACCTTGATGCTGGCTTGGCTATACCCGTTTCAGCATTTCGGCTAAGGCTTGGCGCGGTCTTTTCAACGCGCGGGGATTACGCGGCGCCATGCCTGATTATAGCGACCTTTTCCGCGTCTTCGGTCGTATCGGGCTGTTGTCCTTTGGTGGCCCTGCGGCGCAGATTTCGCTGATGCAGACCGAGCTGGTAGATCGCCACAAATGGCTGAGCGAAAAGCAATTTCTGCAAGCGCTGTCCTTTTGCATGCTTTTGCCCGGCCCCGAGGCGATGCAGCTGGCCACCTATGCGGGCTGGCGTTTGCGCGGCGTGCCCGGTGGTCTGATCGCGGGGCTGCTTTTCGTGGTGCCGGGGGCGCTTGTCATTCTCGCCCTTGCCTTTGGCTATGCCTATTACGGCGACCTGCCCGCTGTGCAGGCGGTGTTCGCGGGCATCAAGGCGGCGGTGGTCATCATCGTCTTTCAGGCCATGCTCAAGCTGAGCAAGCGCGCACTTTTGGATTGGCAGGCAAAGGGGCTGGCGCTCGCGGCCTTCGCGGCGATCTTCTTTTTCTCGGTGCCATTTCCCGCCATTATCGCGGCAGCGGCCCTTATCGGCGCGCTACGCCTCACCACACCGGCCGAGGCGCCCCCGCCCCCCAAGGCGGTATCGACCGCCGCGACCCTGCGCACGGTGTTGGTCTGGTCCATGATCTGGGCTGCCCCCATACTGCTGCTCTGGGTCACGAATGCGCCCCTGTTGCTGGAGGTGGCGCTCTTTTTCTCCAAGCTGGCCGTGGTCACCTTTGGCGGGGCCTATGCCGTGCTGGCCTACATGACGCAGGAAATCGTGCAGTCCTATCAATGGCTGACCACCGAGCAGATGATCGACGCGCTCGGTCTGGCGGAAACGACCCCCGGCCCGCTGATCCTCGTAACGGAATTCACCGCCTTTCTCGCCGGATTCTACCAAGGCGGGCCCGGGCTTGCACTGCTGGCGGCGCTGGTCTGTCTCTGGGTGACGTTTACGCCTTGTTTTCTGTGGATCTTCGCCGCGGCCCCCTATGTTGAAACGCTGCTGGCACGCCCCCGTCTGCAAGGGGCGTTCGACGCCATCGCCGCCTCTGTCGCCGGGGTGATCCTGAACCTTGCGGTCTGGTTCACGCTGCATGTTCTTTTCACCGATGTGACGCAAAGCGCCTTTGGGCCGGTCGTCAGCCTGTCGGACATTTCGCTGGTGAATGGCGGTCTCGTTCTTGCGGCGGCGGCGGTCTTTCTTGGGCTGCGGGTGTCGATGCTGTCGGGCCTTGCGATTATGGGCGCAGTGTCGGGACTTGTGCACATCGTGGTGTAAAGAGGCCCGGACAGGTCTTTTGTTTCGGTTCGAATCCCCTATGCTGACCCTAATCAGGTTCAGGGGCAGAAATGACGCGCTCGATCGAATACGGCAAACTCATGCACAAGGCCATGCGCGGCCTTATCCAAGAAGTACTTTCAGATGTGCGGGACAATGGCCTGCCCGGCGCGCATCACTTCTTTATCACATTTGAGACGACACATCCCGAGGCGCGCGTCGCCGACTGGCTGCGCGACCGCTATCCCGAAGAGATGACAGTGGTGATGCAGCACTGGTTCGATGCGCTGGACGTCACCGATGATGGCTTCTCCGTCACACTGAACTTCGGGGATACGCCCGAACATCTTTATATCCCCTATGACGCGATCCAGACCTTTGTGGACCCGTCTGTCGAATTCGGCCTGCGCTTCGAATCGCAGGAAGACGAGGACGAAGACGAGACCGCAGCAAAGCCCGCCGAGGATGACACCCATCTCGACACGACAGAGCAGGATGACAGCCCCAAAGAGGCCGATGTGGTCAGTCTCGACAGCTTTCGCAAGTAACAGACGACGTGCACCGCCATGGCGGTATACACCGGCATACATCATTGATCTTTCCGTCGCCTTCGGTATGACAGGCTCAACCTGTATCCTTGGGAGAGTTATGACATGACCGCCACCCGCACCGAATCCGACAGCTTTGGCCCTCTTGAGGTTCCAACGGACAAGTACTGGGGCGCTCAGACCCAGCGGTCCCTGATGAACTTTCCCATCGGCTGGGAAAAGCAGCCGGTCGCCATTGTCCGCGCGCTTGGCGTTGTCAAAAAGGCCTGCGCGATGGCCAACAAAGACGCAGGCGTGCTGGACGCCCCCCTCGCCGAGGCGATCATCGAGGCCGCAGGCGAAGTGGTGGATGGCAAGCTTGACGACCATTTCCCCCTTGTCGTGTGGCAGACCGGGTCCGGCACGCAATCCAACATGAACGCCAATGAGGTCATCGCCAACCGCGCCATCGATATCCTTGGTGGCACCATCGGGTCCAAAGACCCGGTGCATCCAAACGATCACTGCAACATGGGCCAATCCTCTAACGATACCTTCCCCACCGCCATGCATATCGCCACCGCGATGAGCGTGCGCGACGTGCTGCTGCCGGGTCTGGAAAAGCTGTTGGCAGGGCTGGAGGCCAAATCGGATGAGTTCAAAGACATCATCAAGATCGGCCGCACCCATACACAGGACGCCACACCGCTGACGCTGGGGCAGGAATTTTCCGGCTACGCCCACCAGATCCGTCAGGGCATCGCCCGCATCAAGACCGGCCTGCCCGGCATCTATGAGCTGGCGCAGGGCGGCACCGCCGTCGGCACCGGGCTCAACACCCGCAAGGGCTGGGGCGAGGCGGTTGCAGGCCACATGGCCGATATCACCGACCTGCCCTTTGTCACCGCGCCCAACAAGTTCGAGGCGCTCGCCGCCCATGACGCGATGGTGTTCCTGTCAGGCGCCATCTCGACCGTGGCGGGCAGCTGTTACAAGATCGCCAACGACATCCGCTTTCTGGGCTCCGGCCCGCGCTCTGGTCTGGGGGAACTGATCCTGCCCGAAAATGAGCCCGGCAGCTCGATCATGCCCGGCAAGGTCAACCCGACACAGGCCGAGGCGCTGACGCAGGTGGCTGCCCATGTGATGGGCAATGACGCGGCGATCAAATTCGCAGGCTCTCAGGGGCATTTCGAGCTGAACGTCTACAACCCGATGATGTCCTACAACCTGCTGCAATCCATCCAGCTACTGGGCGACGCCGCCGACAGCTTTACCGAGCGTATGCTGTCGGGCATTCAGGCGAATGAACCGCGCATCGAAAAGCTGATGACGGAATCCCTGATGCTGGTCACCGCACTGGCGCCCACCATCGGGTATGACAACGCCACGAAGGTCGCCAAGACCGCGCATAAAAACGGCACCACCCTCAAGGAAGAGGCCATCGCGCTTGGCTTTGTCGACGCAGAGACGTTCGACAAGGTGGTGCGCCCCGAAGACATGATCGGCCCAAAGGACGCATGAGCAAGCCCGTCAACCTCAATCAGGTTCGCAAAACCAAAGCGCGCGCAGAGAAAAAGGCGCGCGCCGAGGAAAACGCGGTGCGGTTCGGGCGCAGCAAGGCGGAAAAGGATCTCGACAAGGCCCGCGCGACAAAGGCGCGGGATCAGCTTGACCAGACCCGGCGAGAGGAATGAGCGGGCGCCCCGTCAAACGGTCCCTGACCTTGCGCGGCCATCGCACCAGCGTGTCCTTGGAAGAAGATTTCTGGCAGGCCTTCCGTGACATTGCTGCGGAGAAGTCAAAGCCAATCAATGCCCTAGCCGCCGAAATTGATGCAGACAGAGGGCTGGACCTTGGCCTTGCCTCGGCCATCCGGCTGTACGTGCTGCGCCATTATCGGGACATGGATCGGTAGAGCGGACAAAAGTTTTGGAAAACTTTTGCCAAATCTTTTGCAAAAGATTTTGGCTTAGCCGCGCGGCCTTATGCGCAACCAGATCCCATCCTTGCCCCGCACCGTCAGATGCGCGACCGGCACCGCAGGACGGTCCGGCACCAGATCGAACCGATACGCCCCCACTAGCATCGACAACAGCAGCATGCCTTCGATCATGGCGAATCCCGCCCCGGTGCAGACCCGCTGCCCCGCGGAAAACGGCATATACGCCTCTCTCAGGCAGGTTTTGCCATTCTGTGTGCCGAACCGTGCGGGATCGAACCCATCCGGATTATCCCATAGCCGTTCATGCCGGTGCAGGTGCCACGGGCTCAGCACGATCTGGCTGCCACGCGGCACATCGCGGTCGCGGAACCGCTCGTCGCGCGCCGCCTCTCGCACCATCATCGGCACCGGCGGATACAGGCGCAGCGCCTCGCGGAACACGTCGCGCGCCACCCTCAGCTGGCCTGTTGCACTGAAATCCCCTGCGCCGCCGGGCATGATCTCTGCCGCCTCTTGGGCCACACGGTCCTGCCAGTCCGGGTGCATCGCCAACAGGTATAGCGACCACGCCAGTGCCGACGCGCTGGTTTCATGCCCTGCCAGAAAGAAGATGGCGACCTGATCGACCATCTCTTCGGTATCAAAGCGCGCCCCGGTTTCGGGGTCGGCGGTGGTCATGATCTTGGTCGCCAGATCGTCGGGCGCCTCTCCTGCCTCTATCTCGGCCATGCGGCGTTCCGTGATCTCAGTGATCAGCGCGCGGATCCG
>CBFHML010000140.1:0-30947 GCA_965656855.1 Roseovarius sp. | reverse complement strand
GGATGCCGAGGATCTTGCGGCGCGCGTCACCTGCCCCACGCGCGTCCTTTACGGGGCGGATGGGGCCATGGCCAAGGCCTATGACGTGCCCGCAACATGGGCCGAAAAATGCACCGACATGACAGCCGAGGCGATTCCCGGCGGGCATTTCTTTATCGACACAGACCCACAGGGCACGGTGGCCGCGTTGAAGCGTTTTTTCGTAAACGTCTAAGGATAAAAGCAGATGTGGCGCGGTTGACGGGGCTCGAACCCGCGACCCCCGGCGTGACAGGCCGGTACTCTAACCATCTGAGCTACAACCGCATAGGGCGTGGCCCCTGCTTGGTCGTCACATCTTGCAGCGGTGGCGCGGTTGACGGGGCTCGAACCCGCGACCCCCGGCGTGACAGGCCGGTACTCTAACCATCTGAGCTACAACCGCCCACTGCAACGCCCGGCCAAAGCCCGGCGTGAGGTGCGGTTTAGTCTGAGCATCGGGCGCCGTCAAGCAGTCTGACGCAGGTTTTGCGCATTGATGACCGCAATTTTTTCGTCGTCCCGAAAAACAATATAAAAGCAATTGTCACTTACAGAAACATTGTTTTTCTTTTCGTAACGCATTCGCCTTACCCTTGCCAAATTGGTGAACATTTAAGATCACGAAGCTTGGCTTTAATAAACGGGCATAGTCTGAAGACTAAAAAAATGACTAATTGTCCGGAAAACAGGATGCGCTGACGTGCAAGACTTTCATCAACGGCTGAAGGCCTTTATCAAAGACTCGCCTTTTGACTACAAAAGCCTTTCACTCGAAATTGGACAGGGTGAAAGATATATATCAAACCTTTTATCCAGCAAAAGCGATCCGGGGTATTCCAGCATAATAAAAATATGCTCGGCACTGGGAACGACGCCAAACCAGATCGCCGGACTCAACGATGAAATCAGCCTTGTGGGCGGGGATGCCGACGCCGCTATCATTTCGGCACAGGCCGAACGCATCCTGACCGCCGTCACCCGCGAGGCGCAACGCAAGCTTACACAGCGCGGCGCGCGCCCGCTTCTCGACGATGTGCTGACATGGTGGCACCAGCAGGACGGAAAACTACGCAATTTCGATGCGCTGAGCGAGCATGTCGATCTCTACAGGGCGCCCGACGATGACTTCACCTCGCCGGACCCCTACCAGATCGGCCAGCGCAGCCTTGTCGCGCAATGCTTTGGCGTCCAGAACGCGGACCATCTGCGCTATCTGTTCTCCACCTTCGACGAAAGCCTGAGCGAGAGCGTTCGGCTTGCCCATGTCGAGGCGTCACGCGGCCAGCCGCAGCTATCCGTGCAGCAGATCGACGTGATGTTACCCGGCCACAGCTTTCCTTTGCGCTTTACCTACAAGAGGCTCCTGCTCCCGGTGGAGGATATGGATGGCAACAAATACGTCCTGAATTATTCGCAGACGCTTGAGTGATCCCGCCACGAGACGCCCCGCAGCATGCGATGGGCTATCTGGCGATACTAGATCGGGACATGGTGGGCGGTGAGGGGCTCGAACCCCCGACATCTTCGGTGTAAACGAAGCGCTCTACCAACTGAGCTAACCGCCCGACACGCGGGCTTTAGCAAATTGCAAAGCAAAGGTGCAAGGCCTGATCGACATTGCCCCGCGCATACAACTAAGTGTTGTGCTGCCGTGAATATACGTTATTGCCGGAAACAGCTGTTGTGCAACCGGGGTCTGGTCAACGGCCCTCGCCTGATGCGGCCCCGACTGTAACGAGGGGTGTTTGGGCGTCGTGCAAATATGGTTGGCAATAACGGGCTTGCCCCTTTTGGTCTATTTATGGCTGGCACTCATGCCGCGGGGTCGCGTCGCAACGGTCTCGCTGGTGCTGCTCGGTGGCTTAACCTGCCTTGCTTGGGGCGCGTTTGTCATTGATATACATGGATTTTCTGGGCACAGCACGACGCGGGGCGTCTACACGCTTCTGGCACTTACCGGCGTCAGCACCGCAGTCATTCTGGGGGCAAGCCTGCGACTTTTGCGGGTGCGCCTACCGCAAAGCTGGCCCGGATGGGTCTGGCCACTTTGCGTGGTCGCCACGCTCTTTGCGGTCGCTTGGCCGCTGATGCGGGTCATCAACGGCTGACATCCTGAAAATCAGGACAATTTTGAAATTTCAGGTATCGGCATCTTGCACAGGGTCGCTGAGAACCTGCGCAACGCCGTCTTTTACGTGGTGCACGACACCCTGTCCGCCCGGCACGGCAGACAGTGCCTCTGGCGTGCGGCCGGTCGCCAGACAGCGCAGCATCCGCGACGTCACGCCATGCGTGACAATGACCGCAGGCCCATCGAGCGCCCCAAGAAAACGCGTCAGCCGTACAGCCATCTCTGCGACGGTCTCACAGCCGGGGCCCGAAAACTTCCACAAATGCGGGTCATCGCCACGGGCCTCTGCCGCGCGCGCCGCCGGGATCTCTGACAGGTACATCCCCTGCCAATCGCCCAGATCAATCTCCATCAGCGCCGGGTCCTGCTCTACCCTCAGGTTCAGATCACACGCAACAATTTGCGCGGTGCGCAACGCACGGCCCGATGGGCTGGTCACACACCGGGTGCCTTGGGGCAAGGACTGCTGCCGCAAAATCCGACCCTGCAGCTCCGCTTGTGCCACGCCATGCGGCGTCAACGGGCTGTCCAGCCGTCCTTGCAATCGCTGCGCAACATTCCACTCCGTCTCACCATGGCGCAGAACCCAGAGGTCAGGCAGATCGCGGATCGGGTCTATGGGCATCGGCTGGCTGTCCCGGATAATCGCCTCAGAGGTCTCAAAACGACGCCGAGGCACATTGGCAAGGGGCGGGAATGGTGGGCGATGAGGGATTTGAACCCCCGACATCTTCGATGTGAACGAAGCGCTCTACCACTGAGCTAATCGCCCGCCGAAGGGCTATCTAGCCCCAGTCCCGGCCTGACGCAACACCTAAGCGTGCCCGAAATGCGCCGGGTTTGAAAAAAGCCGAATGCGCCGTGCGGGGGCGCCCGGTCTTCAGGCGGTCACGTCTGTTGTATCGTCTTCGTCTTTGCGGTTCCCAGCCGATTTGCTCTGCCTGATCTTGGCCACCGTGACCCGGGCATTGCTGGTTTCCTTGGCACGCTGATGCTTGAGCTTGCCGAACGGTTCAAGGTTAAGTTCGCGCCCCTCGGCGATGGCTTCGCCCAGGATTTCCATCATCGCCTCGACCGCGGGCTTGATCTGGTTCTTACGCAGCCCGCTGCGTTCGGCCACAAGATCCAGAAGCTCGCGTTTCTTGAGCTCCGGCGCGGTGGTGACCGATTTTACATCGTTGACCACCTCTGGTTCGGGGGTGGCGGCGCTTGGCGCGGGAGGAAGAGTTGTCGACGTGCTCTTGGGACTTGCCGTGCTGGTCTTGCGTGCCATGCTCTGCCTATTCTTTACTGTTTACTATATCTGAACCATACCGAGAATAGACGAAAACGCCACCACCGAGTTGACCAAGCGCCTTGACGCCCGTCAACATCGCGCAACCAGATAAACTGGATAGTTTTATCGTGAAACCCATCTTGCCTGCCCTTTCGCTGATCACAATCACAGCCGTAGACCCCGCGTTTGCGGCCTCTATGGCTGAGCCGATCATGTCGCCGGACGTTGTCAGCGCCGAGGCGTCGACAATGTCGGTTGCAACACAAGATGCGATGGTGGCCGCGGTGTTTTACATTCTGCTCATCCTGCAGACCGGCGGCGCTTTCTGAGGGGGCTTTGGGCTTTCATCCGTCTCTGCGGACCGCGCGGGCAGGACTACCGACGATCCTTCATACGGCAGTCCAATGAAAAAGGGCGCATCCGATATCGCCTGCGCCCTTTAACTGTTTGCGGTCAGGATCAGTGCGTTGTCGCCGCCGGCGCATCCTGAGATTTTAGCGCCGCTTCGGCGGCTGCCGCCTCTTCTGCGGCCTCATCCCATTCCACCGGTTCCGGTGCCGTCACAAGCGCCAGTCGCAGCACGTCGCGCACATGTTCGACCGGCACAATGTCCAACCCTTCTTTGACGTTATCAGGGATCTCGGCGAGGTCCTTCTCGTTTTCTTTGGGGATCAGCACAGTCTTGATGCCGCCCCGCAGCGCCGCGAGTAGCTTTTCCTTCAATCCACCGATGGGTAATGCGTTGCCGCGCAACGTCACCTCGCCAGTCATGGCGATGTCCTTGCGCACGGGGATGCCTGTCAGCACCGACACGATGGAGGTCACCATCGCCAGACCGGCGCTTGGCCCGTCCTTGGGCGTGGCGCCCTCGGGCACGTGCACATGGATGTCCCATTTTTCGAACTTGGGCGGTTTGACCCCGATGGCGGGCGCGACCGACCGGACATAGGAACTGGCCGCGTCGATCGATTCCTTCATCACGTCGCCCAGCTTGCCCGTCGTCTTCATCCGACCCTTGCCCGGCAGGCGCAGCGCCTCAATATTGAGCAGCTCCCCCCCGACAGAGGTGTAGGCAAGGCCCGTGACCACGCCGACCTGATCCTTTTCCTCGGCCAGCCCGTACTTGAACTTTTGCACACCAAGGAAATCGTTGATGTTTTCGTCGGTTACGTGAACCGCATCGACCTCTTTCTTGATGATACTGGTCAGCGCCTTGCGGGCCACTTTGCCGATCTCACGCTCGAGATTTCGCACGCCCGCCTCGCGGGTATAATGCCGGACGATCGCAGTCAGAGCGCTGTCATCAAGGCTGAATTCCTTTTCGCGCAGGCCGTGGTTCTTGATCTGCTTGGGCAGTAGGTGCTGCTTGGCGATCTCGCGCTTTTCATCCTCGGTGTAGCCCGCCAGCGGAATGATCTCCATCCGGTCCAAAAGCGGGCCCGGCATGTTGTAAGAGTTCGCCGTGGTCAGGAACATGACGTTCGACAGGTCGTATTCCACCTCAAGATAGTGATCAACAAAGCTGGCGTTCTGCTCGGGGTCGAGCACCTCAAGCATGGCCGAGGCCGGATCGCCGCGAAAGTCCTGCCCCATCTTGTCGATCTCATCCAGCAGGATGAGCGGATTGGTCGTCTTGGCCTTTTTCAGCGCCTGAATGATCTTGCCCGGCATGGAGCCGATATAGGTCCGGCGGTGGCCGCGAATTTCGGATTCGTCCCGCACGCCGCCAAGGCTTATGCGGATAAATTCGCGTCCCGTCGCGCGTGCCACGGATTCGCCCAGCGATGTCTTACCCACACCCGGCGGGCCGACAAGGCACATGATCGGGCCTTTCAGCTTTTTGGAGCGTTGCTGCACGGCGAGATATTCGACGATGCGTTCTTTGACCTTTTCAAGGCCATGGTGATCGCGGTCGAGAATGCCTTGCGCACGGGTCAGATCCTTTTTGACGCGGCTTTTGACGCCCCACGGGATCGACAGCATCCAGTCGAGATAGTTGCGCACAACCGTGGCCTCGGCGCTCATCGGGCTCATGTTCTTGAGCTTTTTCAGCTCACCTTCGGCCTTTTCGCGCGCTTCCTTGCTCAGTTTGGTGCTGGCGATCCGCTCTTCCAGCTCTGCAATCTCGCCTTCGCCCTCTTCGCCGTCGCCCAGCTCCTTCTGAATGGCCTTCATCTGCTCATTCAGGTAATATTCACGCTGCGTGCGCTCCATCTGGCTTTTGACGCGCGTCTTGATCTTTTTCTCGACCTGCAAGACGCTCATTTCGCCCTGCATCAGGCCATAGACCTTCTCCAGCCGCTCGCTCACGCTCAGCGTTTCAAGCAATTCCTGCTTTTGCGCCACCTCGATGCCCAGATGACCTGAGACAAGATCGGCCAGCTTGGCCGCGTCATCCGCCTCTGTCACGGCGGCAAGCGCCTCATCGGGGATGTTTTTCTTGACCTTGGCGTAGCGCGCAAACTCGTCTGTGACGGTGCGCAGCAACGCCTCGATCGTGGCGGCATCGCCGGGCATCTCGCTCAGATACTCGGCCCGCGCCTCAAAGAAATTATCATTCTCAAGGTAATCGGTGATTTTGACACGCGCCACGCCCTCGACCAGCACCTTGACGGTGCCATCGGGCAGTTTCAGCAGCTGCAGCACATTTGCCAGCACGCCGGTGGCGTAAATACCGTCAGAGATCGGATCGTCCTCGGCCGGGTCAATCTGACTCGACAGCAGGATCTGCTTGTCGTCCTGCATGACCTCTTCCAGCGCGCGCACGGATTTCTCGCGCCCAACAAAAAGCGGGACGATCATATGCGGGAAGACAACGATGTCCCGCAGCGGCAACACCGGGTATGAGGCGTTCAATGGTTCTTGCATGCTCGTTTTCCTGTTCTGGCAAAAGGGCACCGGTCCCGCATTCGCAGCAACCACGGCCCTCTCCGTTTCCATGGGCAATATCTGGGGCTCTACCGGCCCCGTTTCAACCGCGCTATGGCCAGAATGCCCCGCAGGCGCGGGCGGGGCAAGCGGCAAATCAGGCCAATGTCAGCACCGCCACAACCGTCATCATACCCCAGCTTGCCGCAAAAATCGCATAGGTCACATCTTTGCCCCTCATAGACCCCGCATGAACTGCGATTGAGCAAGCTTGTCGTTGAAAGGGGTTCACAAAGCTTAAAGGGCGGGCCGCATAATCCGCGCATTTCGCCTTAAAACAACATCAACACCTGTCAGAGCGGGGCGATATCGCCCTCGGCGCGGCCTGCGTGAAACTCTGCCTCCCACGCATCGAATCGGCCCTCGGCGATGGCGGCACGCATGCCGGCCATGATCTCTTGGTAGTAATGCAGGTTATGCCATGTCAGCAGCATGGAGCTGATGATCTCCTGACTGCGGAACACATGATGCAGATAGGCGCGGCTATACTTGCGACAGGCCGGACAGGTGCAGTGCTCATCCAAGGGGCGCGGATCGTCCTGATGGCGGGCGTTCTTGATATTGACCACGCCCCGGCGGGTAAACACCTGCCCCGTGCGCCCCGACCGGGACGGCAGCACGCAATCCATCATGTCCACGCCGCGTTTCACAGCGCCCACGATATCGTCGGGCTTGCCCACCCCCATCAGATAGCGCGGGCGATCCTGCGGCAGATAGCCGGTGGCGTAATCCAGCACGCCAAACATGGCCTCCTGCCCCTCGCCCACAGCAAGCCCGCCGATGGCGTAGCCATCAAAGCCTATCTCGCACAGGGCCTTGGCGCTTTCCTCGCGCAGCTCGGGCGTGACGCCGCCTTGCATGATCCCGAACAGCGCATGACCGGGGCGGTCGCCGAATGCGTCCTTGGAGCGTGCCGCCCACCGCATCGACAGCCGCATGGCGCGGGCCACCTCGGTGTCATCCGCGGGCAGTGCCGGGCATTCGTCGAAACACATCACGATATCAGAGCCAAGCAGGCGCTGGATCTCCATCGAGCGTTCGGGCGTCAGCTCGTGCCGCGAGCCGTCGATATGGCTTTTGAAGGTCACGCCATGTTCATCCAGCTTGCGCAGACCGGCGAGGCTCATGACCTGAAACCCGCCGCTATCGGTAAGGATGGGGCGATCCCAGTTCATGAACTTGTGCAGACCACCCAGCCTGTCGATCCGCTCTTCCGTGGGACGCAGCATCAGGTGATAGGTATTGCCCAGCAGGATATCCGCGCCCGTCTCACGCACGGATTCGGGGCGCATCGCCTTAACCGTGGCCGCCGTGCCCACGGGCATAAAGGCGGGCGTGCGCACCTCACCGCGCGGCGTCTCAATGACACCGGTCCGCGCCTGCCCGTCTGTCGCCTGCACCTGAAAGCCGAATTTCACCGAAGCACCCCGCAATGGCCCTGTTTTCAACTCACTTAAAGAGGATTAAACCAAACTGCAAAACCTTGATCGCCGTTATGTCGGCCTATCGGAGTAAATGTACCATGAACGAAGAACAGCTACTCGACTTGCTCGGGGGGAACCTGATCTGGCTGCTTATCGCCGTTCTCATCCTCGTGGTGATTTTCAAGGGCGTGCAGATCGTCCCGCAATCCGAACAATTCGTGGTCGAACGCTTTGGCCGGCTGCGCGCGGTGCTGGGGCCGGGTATCAACATGATCGTGCCGTTTCTCGATGTGGTCCGGCACAAGATCTCTATTCTGGAGCGTCAGTTGCCCACCGCCAGCCAAGACGGGATCACCCGCGACAACGTGCTGGTCAAGGTGGATACGTCCGTCTTTTTCCGCATCGTTCATCCCGAAAAGACCGTCTACCGCATCCGCGACATCAACGCCGCCGTCGCCACCACCGTGGCGGGCATCGTGCGCGCCGAAATTGGCAAGATGGATCTCGATGATGTGCAGGCCAACCGCTCCGCGCTGATCGAAACGATCAAGCTGGCGGTCGAAGAGGCCGTGGATAACTGGGGCATCGAAGTCACCCGCGCCGAGATCCTCGACGTCAATCTCGACGAGGCGACCCGAGAGGCGATGCTGCAACAGTTGAACGCGGAGCGCGCCCGCCGCGCGCAGGTGACAGAGGCCGAAGGCACCAAGCGCGCCGTCGAACTGCAAGCCGACGCAGAGCTATATGCCGCCGAGCAAAGCGCCAAGGCCCGCCGCATCGGGGCCGATGCCGAAGCCTATGCGACAGAGGTGGTGGCCCGCGCCATTGCCGATAACGGGCTGGAGGCGGCCCAGTATCAGGTCGCGCTCAAGCAGGTCGAGGCCTTGAGCACAATGGGCGCCAGCGGCTCTGGCCAGACCGTGATCCTGCCCGCACAGGCCATCGAGGCGTTCGGCAATGCCTTCAACATGCTCAAGGGACGCGGCTCATGATGGATCTCTTCTCGCTCTGGTGGGTGTGGCTATGCGCGGCGCTGGCGCTGGCCATCTTTGAAACATTGGCACCGGGATTCATTTTTCTGGGGCTCGCGGCGGGGGCTGCGATCATGGCCGGGCTGGTCGCTCTGTCCCTGCCGATGGCCCCGGCGGCCATGCTCGCGCTCTTTGCGTTTTTGTCGCTGGTGGCATGGCTGGTCCTGCGCCGCGTCTTTCGCGCGTCCAACGATCAGACCCGTATCATCAACCGCGATATCAACGACTGATCTGCATGGGGGAGGGCATGGTATCGTGCCCCGGTTCGCGCTATGCTCGAGTTCCACAACGCTGTAATGCAACCTGGAAAACGAGCCCCCCATGACCGATACGCCAGACATGCCCGAGCCCCTGCAATTCGGGTGGGAGGAATGGATTTCGCTGCCCTCTCTGGGGGTGCCCGCCCTGCGTGCCAAGGTCGATACCGGTGCGCGCACCTCGGCGCTGCATGCCTTTGATATCGAGACGTTCGGCCCCTCGGCCAAGCCCAAGGTGCGCTTTACCGTGCACCCGATTCCCGGCCGGGACGATCTGGTGATCCCCTGCTCTGCTGCCATCATAGACCGGCGCGAGGTCGCTTCGTCCAACGGGGAAAAGGAACTGCGCTACGTTATCGAAAGCACGCTTTCGGTGAACGGACATAGCTGGCCCATCGAGATCACGCTGACGGACCGCTCTTCGATGACGTCGCGGATGCTCTTGGGGCGTCAGGCGCTCAAGGATCACATCTCTATCGTGGCGACGGACCGGTTTTTGCAGCCTGAACTCAGCTTTGATATCTACCACACCCAGAAAATCCGCGAGGCGCAGCCGACACGCTCTTTGCGGATCGCCGTGCTGAGCCGCGAAAACAACTATTCCACAAGCCGCCTTGTCGAAGAGGGCGAAAAGCGTGGCCATTCCGTCGAGGTGATCGACACCACGCGCTGCTACATGGCGATCAACACGCTGGCCCCCGAGGTGCATTATGACGGCAAGCGCCTGCCCCGCTATGATGCCGTGATCCCGCGCATCGGCGCGTCCATCACGCCCTATGGCACCGCCATTATCCGCCAGTTCGAAACCATCGGCACCTATTGCGTGAACCCCTCTGCCGGGATCACCGCCAGCCGTGATAAACTGCACGCGCATCAAATCATGTCGCGCGCCAAGGTGGGCATGCCCAACACCGCCTTTGCCGCCTCACCCAAGGATACCGGCAACCTCATCGGTCTGGTGGGCACCGCGCCCCTGATAGTCAAGCTGCTGGAATCGACCCAAGGCAAAGGCGTGGTGCTGGCCGAGACGAAAAAGGCCGCCGAGTCGGTGATCGACGCCTTTCGCGGCTTGCGCGCCAATTTCCTCGTACAGGATTTCGTCAAGGAGGCGGCGGGCGAGGATATCCGCTGTCTTGTCGTCGGGGGCCGCGTCGTCGCCTCGATGAAGCGCACGGGCGCCGAGGGCGATTTCCGATCCAACCTGCATCGCGGCGGGTCCGCCAAATCGATCCGCATCACCAAGGAAGAGCGTGAAACCGCTCTGCGTGCCTCGCGTGCGTTCGGTCTGGGCCTTGCGGGCGTTGATCTTTTGCGGTCCGAGTCGGGCCCAAAGGTGCTGGAGGTCAATTCCTCACCGGGAATGGAAGGCATCGAGAAATCCACCGGCAAGAACATCGTCGGCAAGCTTTATGACGAGATCGAAGCCAAGGTGCGCCCCCTGCCCGTCCGCCGCCGTTCGGCCAAGACGAAATCAGACAACGCCAAAGGCTGACGCGCGGTATCATTTGCGCACATCGCACCCTCTGGACGGCGCGGTTCATAAATCTTATATGTTTGCTCAGGAACACAGGCCAGGAGTCGATATGACCCAGCACGCAGACCCCATCGAAGGTGCCCCCCTGATCGCGCCCTCGTCGACCGACCACCCGCTTTACGACACGATCGTTGAGGCGTGTCGCTCTGTGTATGACCCGGAAATTCCGGTCAACATTTATGATCTGGGACTCATCTATACGATTGAGATCAATGAAGAAAACGCCGTGCATGTCACCATGACGCTCACCGCGCCCGGATGTCCCGTGGCAGGTGAAATGCCCGGCTGGGTCGCCGAGGCGATCGAACCGATGGCAGGCGTGAAACAGGTCGATGTGGTGCTCACATGGGAGCCGCCCTGGGGCATGGACATGATGTCGGATGAGGCGCGTCTCGAACTGGGCTTTATGTAGCTGAACGTCAGGGTCGCGTTGCGCGCCCTGCGCGCACCCCTTGAGATTACAGCGCAAATTGCATAGCTTGGAACTGTCAAGAAAGGACAGAACTGCATGTTTGGCATTCCCGGAAAACAGGCCGTCTCGATCACGCCCAAGGCGGCGCAGCAGATCGCAAAGCTCATGTCGCAAGACAGCCACGAGGGCTTGCGCATCGGCGTCAAAAAAGGTGGCTGTGCGGGCATGGAATACACCATGGACTATGTCAAAGAGGTCGATCCCAATGACGAGGTCGTGGAACAGGATGGCGCCCGCGTGATGATCGCCCCCATGGCGCAGATGTTCCTCTTTGGCACCGAGATCGACTATCAGGTGTCCTTGCTGGAAGCGGGCTTTGTGTTCAACAACCCCAACGTGACAGAGGCCTGCGGCTGCGGCGAATCCATCAAATTTGACGGCATGTAGGCATTGCGTGCCAGCCGCGCGGCACTTACACCTTGGCCATTCTGATCAAGGGGTTTGACGATGCGGAAACTGGCAGCCGGTAACTGGAAAATGAACGGCACGCGCGCCGCTCTGACAGAGCTTGACGCGTTAGCAGCCGCCCACACCGATCCGCTTGTGGATATCCTGATCTGCCCCCCTACGACACTGATACATCCCTCTGCCACGCGGCTGAATGGTACCCCCATCGCCATTGGCGGTCAGGACTGTCACATCGAGACGTCTGGCGCGCATACCGGTGACATTTCTGCCGCGCAACTGGCCGATGCCGGGGCAACAGCCGTGATTGTCGGGCATTCGGAACGGCGCGAGGATCACGATGAAACCTCTGATATCGTGCGCCAAAAGGCTGAAGCCGCACACAAGGCAGGCCTGACCGCCATCATCTGCATCGGCGAGACGCTGGCACAACGCGAAGCGGGCGAAACGCTCGAAGTGATCGGCGCGCAACTGTCGTTGTCCTTGCCCGATAGCAGCACCGCCGCGAACACCGTTGTCGCGTATGAGCCCATCTGGGCCATCGGCACCGGCAAGATCGCCACACCCGCACAGATCGCCGACGTACATGGCTATCTGCGCGAGGGGCTGATCGCACGTCTGGGACCAGCCGAGGCTGGCTCTGTGCGCCTGCTTTATGGCGGGTCGGTCAAGGCGGGCAATGCCGCCGATATTTTCGGCATAACCAATGTCGATGGCGCATTGGTGGGCGGTGCAAGCCTGACAGCGGCTGATTTCTCTCCGATTGTCAGCGCGTTAGAGGCCAGTGTTTAACCCGTTTCAAAGGGCAGCATCGTCGTCGATTTGATCTCTTCCATCGACAAGAGCGCCGTCACGTTATGCACCTTCACCTCTGAAATAAGCGCCTGATAAAACGTGTCATAGGCCCGCGCGTTGGTCACGACGACCTTCAGGATATAGTCAATATCCCCCGCCAGCCTGTGCGCCTCCAGCACCTCCGGCCGGGCGTTCAGCGCCTGCAGAAAACGCGCCTGCCAGTCGGCATCATGCTCTGACGTGCGGATCAGCACAAAGAAACACGCCTCGAATCCAAGCGCCTCTGCATCCAGCAGGAACGTCTGCTGCTTGATCACGCCAGCCTCGCGCATTTTGCGAATCCGGTTCCACACGGGCGTCTTGGAACTGCCCACCTGCTTGGCGATCTCATCCAGAGACTGCCCGCCGTCCTGTTGCAGCTCCACAAGAATTTTCCGATCCAGATCGTCAAGACGAACGGCCATTCCACACCAACCTTTTTCTCGAAACATCCTGCACTGCACCGCAGCATTGCAGAACACATGTTCTTAATTCCGCGCACCCATGGCGCATGAGCGGGAATATTTTCTATATTGCGGCACAAGTCAATCGGATCACGAGGGTCGTGTGCCATGAAACATTTTCCAATCTTCGTCCGCCTCGAAGGCCGGCGCGTCGTTTTGTCGGGCGGCGGTGAGGCCGCACTTGCCAAGCTGCGCCTGCTCTTGAAGACCGAAGCGCATCTGACCGTCTTTGCCCCCGCCCCCGCATCCGAGATCGTTGACTGGGCCAGCGCGGGCCGTCTGACCCTTATCCGCCGCAGCATGGAGCCGGGTGACGCGCTGTGCGCCGTGCTGTTCTATGCCGCCGACGAGGATGAGGTTGAGGACGCGCGCACTGTCGCCATCGCCCGCGCCGACGGGGCGATGATCAATATCGTCGACAATCTTGAGGACAGCGCCTTTATCACCCCCGCCATCGTGGACCGTGATCCCGTCACCGTCGCCATCGGCACAGAGGGCGCGGCCCCCGTGCTGGCCCGCGCGATCAAGGCCGATCTTGAGGCGAAACTGCCCACAACCCTTGGTCTTCTGGCGCGGATCGGCAAGGCGTTTCGCCGCTCGGTCGAGGTGCTGCCGATGGGCCGCAAGCGCCGTGATTTCTGGGCCGACTATTATTTCGACGCAGGCCCCCGCGCCTTGCAAGAGCATGGTGAGGACGGCGTAAACGCCACGCTGCGCGATCTTTTGGACAAGCACGAAAACGCAGTCACGCGTGAGGGCCATGTCGCCTTTGTCGGCGCAGGCCCCGGTGACCCGGATCTGCTGACACTCAAGGCGCGCAAGGCGCTCGATACCGCCGATGTGATCATCCATGACCGGCTGGTGACACCCGAAATCCTCGAACTGGCCCGCCGCGAGGCGGTGCTGATCGACGCGGGCAAGACCGGCTTTGGTCCGGCGATAGCGCAGGATGACATCAACGCGCTGATTGTCGAGCACGCGCAGACCGGCGCGCAGGTGGTGCGGCTCAAGGGCGGTGACCCCACGGTGTTCGGGCGTCTGGACGAAGAGATCGACGCGGTCACGCAGGCGGGCCTTGCGTGGCATGTGGTGCCCGGCATCACCGCCGCCTCGGCCAGTGTCGCGGCCATCGGGCAAAGCCTGACCAAGCGCACGCGCAACGCCTCTGTTAGGTTGCTGACGGGCCATGACATGACGGGCTTTGCCGATCACGACTGGCACGCCCTCGCCCGTCCCGGAGAGGTCGCCGCCGTCTATATGGGCAAGAAATCCGCGCGGTTCATCCAAGGTCGGTTGATCATGCACGGGGCCGATCGCGCCACGCCTGTCACCCTTATTGAAAACGCCTCGCGCCCGGATCAGCGGCGCATCACCACCACGCTGGACCGGCTGGTGCATGACATGCAGGACGCCGATCTGACTGGTCCCGCGCTCATGCTCATCGGGTTGGCCCCGCGCAGGGTTGAGGCCGATAAACTCACAAAAACGCAGGAGTTTGCCTGATGGCCAAGCCCTTTACCCCCAAGATCGTAACCGCCAATGCCCTGCTAAAGGGCGACGTGGTGTACCTGACCGCCGAGGACCGCTGGACACGGGCCATCCATGAGGCAGAGCTGATCGAGGACGAAGAGACCGCGCGCCTGCGCCTGATCATCGCCGAGGGGCAGCCCGAAGAGGTGGTGGGCCCCTATCTTGCCGATGCAGCCCCGTCGCCCGAAGGCCCACAGCCGATGCATTTCCGCGAAGAATTTCGTCGCACCGGCCCGTCCAACTATTTCCACGGCAAGCAAGAGGCGCTTTGAGATGTATGATTACACCGAGTTCGACTCCGCCTTCGTGGCAGAGCGCAACCGCCAGTTCCGCGCACAGGTCGAGCGCCGCATCGACGGCGCGCTGACCGAGGATGAGTTCAAGCCGCTGCGCCTGATGAACGGGCTTTATCTGCAACTGCATGCCTATATGTTGCGCGTGGCCATCCCCTATGGCTCGCTCAACAGCCGCCAGATGCGCCAGCTCGCCTATCTGGCAGAGCGGTGGGACAAGGGCTATGGCCATTTCACCACGCGCCAGAACATTCAGTATAACTGGCCCGAACTGCGCGATGTGCCCGACATGCTGGACGCGTTGGGCGAGGTGGGGATGCATGCCATCCAGACATCCGGCAACACCATCCGCAACGTGACCGCCGACCATTTCGCGGGCGCCGCCGCCGATGAGATCGCCGACCCGCGCCCGGTGGCGGAACTTTTGCGGCAATGGTCCACTGACCACCCCGAGTTTCAGTTCCTGCCGCGCAAGTTCAAGATCGCCGTGACAGGCGCCGAAAATGACCGCGCCGTCATTCGCGCGCATGATATCGGCATTCAGATCGTGGAACGGGACGGCGAGATCGGCTACCGCGTGATCGTGGGCGGCGGGCTTGGCCGCACACCGATGATCGGCAAGGTACTGAGCGATTTCGTGGCTCAGGCCGATCTGCTGCCCTATGTCGAGGCGGTCGTGAGCGTGTGGAACACGCTGGGACGGCGCGACAACAAGTACAAGGCCCGCATCAAGATCACTGTGCACGAGCATGGCATCGACGAGATCCGCGCCCGAGTGGAAGAACGTTACGCCCTCATTCGTCCCGCCTTTACCGGGATCGACCAAGAGCTTTTTGCGGATATCAAGGCCGCCTTTGCCCTGCCCGAGTTCAGCCAAGCGGACACGCAAGCCTATGACAGCGCGCGTCAGGCCGATCCGGTGTTTCGCGCATGGGCCGATACCAACCTCGCCGCGCATCACGCGCCGGGCTATGCCATCGTGCAGGTGAGCCTCAAGGCGCATGGTGAAACGCCCGGCGACGCCACGGGCGAACAGATGCGCGTGCTGGCCGATCTGGCGCAGTTCTATGGCCATGACGAGCTGCGCATCAGCCACGAGCAGAACGTGATCTTGCCGCATGTGCATAAATCCCACCTGCCAACGGTTCATGCCATCCTGAAAAAGCACCGGCTGGCCACGGCCAATATCGGCCTCATCTCTGATATCATCGCCTGCCCCGGCATGGATTACTGCGCGCTTGCCACCGCGCGGTCCATTCCCATCGCGCAAGAGATCGCCACCCGCTTTGACGAACTCAAGCTGGAGCATGAAATCGGCGAGCTGAAGATCAAGATATCGGGCTGCATCAATGCGTGCGGCCATCACCATGTCGGCCATATCGGCATTCTGGGGCTGGACCGGGCGGGTGTGGAAAACTACCAGATCACGCTTGGCGGCGACCATACGCAGACCGCTGAACTGGGTCAGCGCACCGGTCCGGGCTTTGCCGCGGATGAGATCATCCCGGCCATCGAGCGGCTGATCGCGGCCTATCTGCACCACCGCGACAGCCCCGCAGAGACATTCCTGCAAGCGTACCGTCGTCTTGGCATGGCCCCGTTCAAGACAGCACTTTATGAACAGGAGGCGGCCTATGCCGCTGAATGATCTTCCTGAACGGGTACAAAGCCTGAATGACTGGTATCGCCAGCATGCGGCTATTTCCGTTCTGAAACATGCGCTTGAGCGGCCAGAGACGGGCAAGATCGCGCTTGTCTCCAGCTTTGGCGCGGAATCCGTGGTGCTGTTGCACATGGTGTCGGTGCTGCGGCGTGATACGCCCGTGATCTTTCTGGATACCGAGCTTTTGTTCGCCGAAACGCTGGTTTACCAACAAGAGCTGTCCGAGCGGCTGGGGCTAAAAGACCTGCGCATCATCCACGCCGATGCGGATGAGGCCCACGCCGAGGACCCCGACAAGACGCTGCACAAACGCGACACCGACGCCTGCTGCACCCTGCGCAAGACGCGCCCGCTGGAGCGCGCGTTGCAGGGCTTTGACGGGTGGATCACGGGGCGCAAGCGCTATCACGGCGGCACGCGTGAGGCGCTGGATTTCTTCGAGACCGAAGAGGCGACGGGCCGGATCAAGGTCAACCCGCTGGCCCATTGGACGCGTGACGACGTGCAGACCTACATGGAAGAAAACCGCCTGCCCCGGCATCCGCTGGTGGCACAGGGCTATCCGTCCATCGGCTGCGTGCCCTGCACCGTGCCGGTAGCCAAAGGCGAGGATATTCGCGCCGGTCGCTGGCGCGGGCAGGACAAGACCGAATGCGGCATTCATTTCGTCGACGGCAAAGCCGTCCGCCAAGGAGAAAGAGCATGACCGATACCATTCTCGTGACCGATACGGGCTTTGGCCCTGATGATTTCGACCAGCCCATCGCGGCGCTCAATGATGCACATCCCGGATGTGGCATTGACCTTGCGTCCTCGAACGATGCCGCCGAACTGGCCGGACGTCTGGACAGCATCCCGCTGATCCGGGTGGATTTTCCCAGCTTTGCGGATGGTCGCGGCTTTACCATTGCGCGGCAATTGCGGCTGATGGGCTATACCGGGCGGCTGCGGGCGCGCGGGCATGTGATCGCCGATCAATACGCGATGGCGCGGCGTGCAGGCTTTGACGAGGTGGAAATCTCAAGCGATCTCGCGGCGCGTCAGCCTGAGGATCAATGGCTCTTTCGTGCCGACTGGCAGGCGCATGACTATCAGGCACGCCTGCGCGGGGGGCGTCCGGGCGGGATTGCCGCGGAATAACCCCTTCACCTGACCTGTATCAAAGACTATCAAAGGGTGTCCGTGCGAGAGCGTGGACATAATGACAGACATGAACGAGAGCGTATCCGTGACAGACGCAAAGCCCGTCAAACTGCCCACCCTGCCCGACGCGCAGACCGTGACTCAGGTAAAACACTGGACCGACCGGTTGTTTTCCTTTCGCGTGACGCGTCCTGCCAGCCTGCGCTTTCGCTCGGGCGAGTTCGTGATGATCGGGCTGATGCAGACGGATGAAAAGACCGGCAAGGAAAAGCCGCTTTTGCGGGCCTATTCCATCGCGTCACCGTCCTGGGATGACGAGCTGGAGTTTTATTCGATCAAGGTGCAGGATGGTCCGCTGACCTCGCGTCTGCAACATATCGCGCCGGGGGATGAGATTATCCTGCGCCCCAAGCCTGTGGGCACGCTGGTGCATGATGCGCTTTTGCCCGGCAAGCGGCTGTGGCTGTTTGCGACGGGCACCGGGATCGCGCCCTTTGCGTCGCTTTTGCGCGACCCGCAGACCTATACGGATTATGATGAGGTCATCCTGACCCATACCTGCCGCGAAGTCGGCGAACTGACCTATGGCGCAGAGCTTGTCTCACAGATTCGCGCCGATGAATTGCTGGCGGAACTGATCGGCGAAGGCTTTGCCGACAAGCTGCGCTACTATCCCACCACCACCCGCGAAGAGAGCCCCAAGATGGGCCGCATCACCGACCTGATGCGCAAGGGCGAGGTGTTCGAGGATCTGGATGTCGCCCCGCTGGAGCCGGGCACCGACCGCGCAATGGTCTGTGGCAACATGGCCTTCAACCTTGAGATCAAGGAAATGCTTGAGGGGTACGGCCTGCGTGAGGGTGCCAATTCGGACCCCAAGGAATACGTGGTGGAAAAGGCGTTTCTCGACTGATCACGCCCAACAAGGCAAAGAAAAAACCCGCGCCGAATTGCCAGCGCGGGTTTTCTTGTTTCAGGCCGATGTGACCCCTATCGGGTCACCGGCACTCAGAGGCCGAGAGCGCTGCGCACCTGCTCAAGGATCTGGCTGAGCGCTTCGGGATTGTCGCGCGCCTGATCAAGGCCGGTTTTCAACGCTGTCTTTTCCATCAGACCAAGGCCCGAGCCGTCAATCGCATCCGTGACCTTGTCAAAGTCGAACCCGTCGACGGTGAAAACTTCGGACAGGCCGGACATCGTGTCACCACCGGCCTCTGCCGCGGCCTCGCCCGCCTCTTGCGTGGCGGTCTCGGTGGCGTCCTGTGCCGCCTCGGCAGTTGCGTCAGCCGCGGTCTCTTCGACGGCGTCCTCCGTCACGGCGTCGGCGGCTGTTTCCTCAACGGCCTCGACAGCCTCCTCGGTGGCGGTCGCCGCGTCGGATGCAGTCTCTTCAACAGCTTCCTCAGTCGCGGCTGCGGCGTCGGCGGCGGTGTCTTCTACAGCCTCAACAGCCTCCTCGGTGGCGGTCGCCGCATCGGACGCAGTCTCTTCAACGGCTTCCTCGGTTGCGGCTGCGGCGTCGGCGGCGGTGTCTTCTACAGCCTCAACAGCCTCCTCGGTGGCGGTCGCCGCGTCCTCTGCAACATCGGTGGCGGCATCTGCGGCCTCATCGGCCATGTCAGCGGCCCCTTCAACGGCCTCTGTGGCCGTATCGGCCACGGTGTCAGCGGCGTCAGCCGCCACATCGGCGGTTGCTTCTGCCGCGTCAGTCACGGCATCCGTGGCTGTGTCGACAGCGGATTCGACCGCGTCACCTGCCGCCTCTGCCGCTGTTTCCAGCTCTGCGGGCGATGCGATGACCTCGTTCACATCCGCTACAATTTCTTCCGGCGACTTGCCCGAGAAGAGCATGTAACCCCCGCCCAGAATAACTACCGCAACAATAACCCAAATCAGGTTTTTCATGTCTGATGACCCCCTTGATACATGCGCGCCACGATTTTGCGGCCCGCCTTTCACTAATATATGGGCAGATGGCCTCGTCATGCGAAAGGTGCAAGGGGAATTTCGTCCTTAATAGGCCTGCTTCTGCCGATTTTGCGGCTTGAATAGCCACGGAGGCGGCGTTACTTTCCATCCTCGAACATAAACAAGTCCGGAAGGAACAAGACCATAGCCCGCAGACCACACAACGCGCCTCCGACGCGCGACACAGGACCCCGCGTAAACGATCGTATCCGCTCCACCGAAATTCGTCTTATCGGCGCTGATGGTGACAATGTCGGGGTGGTCTCTCCGGAACAGGCAATGGAACTCGCCGAACAGGCAGGGCTCGATCTTGTTGAAATCTCTCCGAATGCCAATCCACCGGTCTGCAAGATCATGGATTACGGCAAATACAAATACGAACAGCAAAAGCGCGAATCCGAAGCCCGCAAAAAGCAGAAGATCGTCGAGGTGAAAGAGGTCAAATTCCGGCCCAACACCGACACGCATGACTATGACGTCAAAATGCGCAACGTCATGAAGTTTCTGGAGAACGGCGACAAGGTCAAGGTCACGCTGCGGTTTCGCGGCCGTGAGATGGCGCACCAGGATCTGGGGCGCGACCTGTTGCACCGCGTAGCCGGTGACATCGAAGGTGTCGGCAAGGTCGAAAACATGCCCAAGATGGAAGGCCGTCAGATGATCATGATCATCGGCCCCACCGCAAGCAAGTAAGCCCCCTACCGTCAGCGACCGCACGCTGACCTGCATTCCGAAAAAGGCGCGCTGATCCTGAAAAGGGGCGCGCCTTGTACTTTTTTAGGACAGATGGGTAACTATGGCCCTGTCGCGTTCCAATATACGCTGACAGGACATGCGCCCTTTTTGGCGCCCGGCCCAACGGAACTGCCAAAAAAGGAATGTGTGTATGACCCGCCTTGTTATCACGATTGCGGCGATCTGGATGAGCATCGCACCCGGTCAGGCGCTTGCCGAACGGGGCAGTGACGGGCAGGTCAACATCGTCTTTTGGCAGGCCCCCTCGATCCTCAACCCCTATCTTTCGGGCGGGACAAAGGATCTTGAGGCGGCCAGCCTTATCCTTGAACCGCTGGCGCGCTATGACGAGACCGGCAAGATGGTGCCGTGGCTGGCAGAGACGGTTCCCACCATCGCCAATGGCGGTGTGTCAGAGGATCTGACCGCGATCACATGGAGGCTCAAGCCGGGTCTCGCATGGTCCGACGGCACGCCTGTCACCTCGACCGATGTGAAATTCACATGGGAATATTGCACCGCCCCCGGTGGCGGCTGTGCGCAGATAGAAAAATACGCCGGCATCACGGCTATCGAGATCGTTGATGCACGCACCGTGACGCTGCGCTTTGACGGGGCAAAGCCGTTTCCCTATGCCGCCTTTGTCGGGGCGCAATCCCCCATCCTGCAAGAGGCGCAATTCGCCGACTGCACAGGTCCGCGCGCGCCGCAATGCACATCCCAGAATTTTGCCCCCATCGGCACCGGCCCCTTTGTCGTCGAAGAGTTTCGCCCCAACGACGTGATCACCTATACCGCCAACCCCAACTACCGCGACCCGGCCAAGCCTGCCTTTTCGCGCGTGCTGTTCAAGGGCGGCGGCGATGCGACGAGTGCCGCGCGCGCCGTGCTGGAGACCGGTGAATTTGACTATGCGTGGAACCTGCAACTGGCCCCCAATGTGCTGTCAGGCATGCAATCCGCCGGGCGCGGCAGCGTCGTGTCGGCCTTTGGCAACCTGATCGAGCGGATCGTGATCAACCTGACCGATCCATCGGCGGATCTGGGTGAGGCAAGATCGACCCGCGCGCATCCGCATCCGGCCTTGGGGGATAAACGGGTACGACAGGCGCTCAGCCTTGCGATCGACCGCGCGCTTTTGGTGGACCTGGGCTATGGCCCGGCGGGGCGCGTCAGCTGCAATGTGCTGGCGGCACCGGATATCTACGCCTCGGACGCCAACGAGGCCTGCCGCCTGCGGGATATGGCCCAAGCCAATGCACTGCTGGATGCGGCAGGCTGGATCGACAGCGATGGCGACGGGGTCCGCGACAAGGATGGCAAGGTGCTCAGGCTCTTGTTTCAGACCTCGACCAATGCGGTCAGGCAGGATTTTCAGGCGGTGATCAAACAATGGTGGTCGCAGATCGGCGTGGACACGGACCTGCGCAATATCGACGCCAGCGTCTTTTTCGGCAGTGACCCCGGCAGCCCGGATACCTATCAGAAGTTCTATGCCGACATGCAGATGTTCGCAGGAAATTTCGATGGCACCGACCCAGAGGCCTATATGGGCACATGGGCCTGTGACCGCATCCCCAGCCCCGATAACCAGTGGCAAGGCTCTAATATTCCACGGTTTTGTTCCGATGCCTACGACGCGCTTGTCGCCCGAATGCAGCGCAGCGGCGATCCGGAGGCGCGTGCCGAACTGGCGCGCGCAATGAATGACATGCTGATGCAGGACTTCATCCTGCTGCCGCTGGTGGACCGGGGCCGCGTGGCCGCGCATAGCAACAGCTTGGGCGGTGTGCGGCTCAATGTGTGGGACAGCGAGTTGTGGAATATCGCGGACTGGCATCGCGCAGACGGCTGAGATGGCCACGCCCGAACCCTTTGGTCGCGTTGTGCCCTGCCCCGGCGCGCGCCATAATCGGCACATGCCCGACCCACAAAGGCAGCCCCGCGCATGCTGAGCTATACGATCCGGCGGCTTATTCTTGCCGTTCCCACGCTTCTGGTGATCTCGCTGCTGATCTTCCTGCTGCTGGAACTGGCACCGGGCGATCCGATGGCGCAGGTGCCGCTGACGGTCTCGCCAGAGGTCAAGGCACAGATGCGCGCCGCACTGGGATTGGGGGAGGCGCTTCATATCCGCTACTGGAAATGGCTGGTCCAGATGGTGTGGATAGAGCCGCAGGTGCTGATCGACCATGTTTTCGGCACCGGTCTGGCCGAGGGCAAGCTGCGCATCCTGAGCTGGCAACATCGTGGCCCGGTGATGGATGTGGTGATCCAGCGCCTGCCACAAACGCTTTGGGTGGTGGGCACGGCCTATGTGGTGGGGATCCTGATCGCGCTGCCCATCGGAATCTGCTCGGCCTATCGCCGGGCGTCGGTGTTTGATCAGGCGGGCACGTTCGTCACGGTGGTGGGCTATTCCCTGCCCCCCTTTTTTACCGGGCCGCTGCTGATCTTTGTTTTCTCGGTCCAACTGGGCTGGGTCCCGTCGATCTACGACACCACGCACGAGGTGACGGACTGGAACAGCTTCACCGTGCAGGTCAGCCAGATGGTCCTGCCGGTGATGGTGCTGTCCTTGCAGACGACAGCGCAGATATCGCGCTATATGCGGGCCTCGGTGCTGGACAATCTGGGGCAGGATTATGTGCGCACCGCGCGCGCCAAGGGCCTGTCAGAGGCGGTCGTCGTGGGCGTGCATGTGCTGCGCAACTCGATGATCCCCGTGGTCACGGTCATCGCCTTGGGGATGCCAGCCATATTCGGCGGGGCCATTATCACCGAACAGATTTTTTCAGTGAACGGGATCGGTGCGCAACTTATCGGTGCGATCCGGGCGGGGGATCTGCCGACGGTGCACACGATCACCTTTCTTTTTGCGGTGCTGATCGTGCTGGCCAATCTGCTGGCTGATCTGCTTTATGGCTGGCTCGATCCAAGGGTGCGCTATGACTGAGGTACTGTCCCCCCCGTGCGGCGGCCTGCTGCGGCGATTGTCACGCCAGCCGGGCGCTGTGCTGGGTGGCGGGCTTCTTGCGGTGATCGTGCTGGCGGTTCTGATCGGGCCGCTGCTATGGCCGCTGGCCCCCGATATGATCGACATTCTCGCCCGCGATCAACGCCCGAGCCTGTCGCATCCGATGGGCACCGATCAGCTTGGCCGTGATCACTTTGCCCGGGTGCTCTGGGGCGGGCGGATCTCGCTTGCGGTGGGGCTGTCGGCGATGGCGGTGGCGCTTGGGC
Organism: Roseovarius sp.; assembly: GCA_965656855.1. Taxonomy (GTDB): domain Bacteria; phylum Pseudomonadota; class Alphaproteobacteria; order Rhodobacterales; family Rhodobacteraceae; genus Roseovarius. The sequence continues at coordinate 7,595 of CBFHML010000140.1, read as the reverse complement.
TGGGTACGCTGATTGGGCTGTTGGCTGGTTTTTTTCGCTGGCTCGACGGGCCATTGATGCGGCTGACGGACCTGTTCCTCGCCCTGCCGCTGCTGCCGCTGTTGCTGGTGATGGTGATGCTGTTTCGCGACAGCCTGTCGGGCATATTCGGCCCCGAGGGTGGGATATTCCTGCTGATCGTGGTGGCCATTGGCGGCACAAGCTGGATGCCCACCGCGCGCATCCTGCGCGCCGATACGCTGGCCCTGCGCGACCGGGAATTCGTGCTGGCCGCCCGCGCCGCCGGCAGCAGGCCGATTGCCCTCATGCTGCGGCATATCCTGCCGAATGTGCTTTCGCCCATTCTGGTCTCAGGCGCGCTTGGCCTGTCGACCGCCATTGTCACGGAAAGCGCGCTGAGCTTTCTCGGGCTCGGCTTTCCCCCCGATTTCCCTACATGGGGCCGTCTGCTCAGCGATGCGGTGATTTACCTTGCGGCGTATCCTGAGCGGGTAATTTGCCCCGGTCTGGCGATATCGCTGACCGTGCTGGCGGTGACCTATCTGGGTGACGGGCTGCGCGATGCGCTGGACCCGCGTCTGCACCGCTAGGGCGCAATCGCGCGATCAGGACCGCCTCCGGCGGGGATATTTCCTGCAAGATGAATACAGGTTGCGCTCAGACCGGCATACGCTGTTCGATGATACCCGCCCACCAGCTGCACCCTGTGGGGATCACATCATCGTTGAAATTGTATTCCGGGTGATGCACCGGCGCAGTGTCGCCGTTGCCGACAAGGATATAGGCGCCCGGCCGCTCTTCGAGCATGAAGGCGAAATCCTCGCCGCCCATCACCAGCGGCGCGGGATCGCATTGCCCGCTGACCGAGCGGGCGACCTGTGCGGCGAATTCTGTCTGTGCCTCGTGATTGACCATCACGGGATAGTTGCGCCCATACTCCAGCTGGATCGACGCGCCGAACGCCGCCCCGAGATGTGTGCAGATCTCTTCCATGCGCCGCTCTGTCAGGTCGCGCATCGCGGCATCCATCGTGCGCACCGTGCCCATCAGGGTCACCCGCGCCGGGATCACGTTGAAGGTGTGCGACGAGCTTTGCATCGAGGTCACCGACACCACGGCCTGTTCGGTCGGGTCGGCATTGCGGCTGACGATGGTTTGCAGCGCGGTGATGAGATGCGCCGCCACCATTGCGGGATCGACCGTTTCATGCGGCTTGGCGGCATGGCCACCCTTGCCCTCGACCACGATGTCGAACTTGTCGGTCGCGGCAAAAAACGCCCCGGGGCGGATGGCAAACTGGCCCTCGGGCACGCCGGGCCAGTTATGCATGCCATACACCTCCTGCACGCCGAACCGCTCCATCAGACCGTCTTCGCACATCTCGCGGCCCCCGCCGCCGCCCTCTTCGGCGGGCTGAAAGATGACCACGCAGGTGCCGTTGAAATTGCGCGTCTCTGCCAGATAGCGCGCCGCCCCCAGCAACATCGCGGTATGCCCGTCATGCCCGCAGGCATGCATCTTGCCGGGCGTGTTGGAGGCGTAATCGAGCCCTGTCGCCTCTTCGATGGGCAGCGCATCCATGTCGGCGCGCAGGCCCACCACCTTGCCGGAACTGGCGTCACGGCCCCGGATCACGCCGACAATGCCGGTGCGGCCAAGCCCGGTGACCACCTCATCACAGCCGAAGCTTTGCAATTTTTCAGCAACCAAAGCGCTTGTCCGGTGCGTATCGAACAGCAATTCGGGATTTTCGTGCAGATCCCGGCGCCAGCCGGTGATTTCATCATGCAATTCTGCAAAGCGGTTCTTGACCGGCATGGTACGTCTTCCTTTAGTAGCCGCAATCGGTGGTCAGCACGCGATGCCCCGGCGCGACCTGCTTGTAGACCGAGGGCGCGGGGATGTGCCCCTTGGCCCTAATAGGTGAGGGAACGGGCGGGAAATTCAACTCTTTTTCCACGCGCCTCTGCGTCGGATCAGGCGATGGCACCGCCCGCAAGAGCGCCTGCGTATAGGGGTGGCGCGGATCATACAGCACCGAGGCGCGCGGCCCGATTTCCACGATGCGGCCCAGATACATGACCGCCACGTCATGGGCCATCCGCTCTACCACGGCCATATCGTGGCTGATGAACAGATAAGACAGGTCAAGTTCCGCCTGCAGATCCCGCATGAGATCAAGCACGCGGGCCTGCACGCTGACGTCGAGCGCGCTCACGGCCTCATCGGCCACGATCAGCGCGGGATCAAGCGCCAGCGCGCGGGCGATGGCCACCCGCTGCCGCTGCCCGCCTGACAGCGCATGCGGATAGCGGCTTAGCAGGTCGCGCGACAGGCCAACGCGGTCAAAGAGATGTTCGGCACGCGCCTGCCGCTCGGCCGGGGTGCCGCGCCCGAAATTGCGCAGCGGCTCTGTCACCTGATCCAGCAGACGCATCTGCGGGTTGAGACTGCCGAACGGGTCCTGAAAGATCATCTGCATCCCCGCCCGTGCACGGCGCAGATCGGCAGGTTTGAGCGCGGTGATGTCTGTCCCATCCAGCCGCACACGCCCGGCAGAGGGCTCTGTCAGCCGCAGGAGTGAACGCCCGACCGTGGATTTACCGCAGCCGGATTCGCCCACCAGCGCAAGCGTGCGCCCCCTGTTGAGGGTAAAGGAGACGTCCTCGACCGCGTGCACCTGCGCCACCTGCCGCCGGAACACGCCACCACGCACGGCAAACCGCGAGCAAAGCCCCTCAACCGACAAAAGCGCCGTGTCCGTTCCGCGCGCGCGGGATGGCGGCGTGTTATTCTGACGGGTCTGCGGTTCAGACTGCGTTATGTCGCGCATTTCACCCAGCCGGGGCACGGCGGCCAAAAGCTGCTTTGTGTAGGCGGCTTTAGGTGTGGCGAAAAGCGCGGCAACCGGCGCCTCCTCTACCTTGCGGCCTGCCTGCATAACCACCACGCGGTCGGCCATCTGTGCCACCACGGCCATGTCATGGGTGATAAAGATCACCGCCGCGCCGGTTTCCGCCTTGAGCCGGTTGATCAGCGCAAGGATCTCGGCCTGTGTGGTCACATCCAGCGCGGTGGTCGGCTCATCCGCGATCAGCAAGCGCGGCTCGCAGGCCAGCGCCATGGCGATCACAACGCGCTGCCGCTGCCCGCCTGACAGTTCATGCGGATATTGCCGCAACCGGCGTTCAGGCTCTGGCAGGCGCACCTCATGCAACAGGTCGCGCGCCCGCGCACGGGCGGCGCCACGGGTCATGCGACGATGCCTGCGCAGGCCTTCGGTCAATTGCCGCTCTATGGTGAACACCGGGTTGAGCGCGGTCATCGGTTCCTGAAAGATCATGCCGATCCGGTTGCCCCGCAGGTGACGTATCTGCGCCGGCCCTGCCTGTGTCAGATCAACCGGCGCGCCCTGCCCTGCGTCAAAGAGGATGCGACCGCCCGTCACCTGCCCACCGCCAAAGCCCACCAGCCCCATCAGCGATAGCGCCGAGACCGATTTGCCAGAGCCGCTTTCGCCGACCAGACAGACGGTTTCACCGGGATGAATATCAAAGGACAGATCCTCGACCGCCGCCACATCCCGCCCGTTCACCGCAAAGGAGACATGCAGGTTTTCAAACCGGGCAAGGGGCTGATCCAACATCGGCGGGCCTGATCCATTAGGGTCCCACAACGCTATCGGCGCACGGCGGCCAGATCAAACCCTTAGCGCGGCAAAAGCCGGGTCACCCCCACCGAGGCCGCGCGCGCCAGCTCAGCGTCCAGCGACATCGGGATATATTCGCCGCGCCGCCAGAGCTGTGCCAGATCATCATAATGACGGCTGAGGAAATGCCCGGATTGCCCGGTCGACGTGATAAAGACACTGCTGTCTGGATCGGTGAAATCATACACCCCGCGATAGCCCGGCCCATGCACATTGTTGAACGGCTCGGGCCCGCTGCCCGCTGTCAGCCCGCGCAACAGCGTGTTGTCCCCGCCAGAGGTGGATTGCCGGATATTCACGAAATAGCGCAGCACCGGCACATCGCCCAACACGTCATGATCGTGGGTGGCCTGATGGGCATCCCCCCATCGCAGGCTTTCCAGTGCTGTGCCATAGCGCTCGTCGATCCAGATCAGCGCATCGTCCAGCGCCAGCCGCGCGATGTCGGAACAGGTTTCCTGCGCGGTGGACTGGCGCACATCGCACCATGCGGCGGCCCCGTCCACATCGCGGTAGACCCGTTCTATGAAAACAGGATCAGGGTGACTGAACTCTTGCGACAGCGGGCCGAGATCGTCGGCGATCAGCCTTTCCTGCAAGGCGCGCAGCCACGCGGCATAGATCAGCGGCTCTGGCAGATGCTCGTTCATCTCGCCGTTCCAATCCGACAGCAGGTCGAGCGCGCGTTGCCGCTGACGCGCGGGCGTGCCCTCGGGGGCGGCCTCTCCGGTGAACCACAGGTCCTTGCCGATCAGGGGCAAAAGCGACCGCGCGGTAAAGCTGACAGTATCAAGCTGCGCCTCGATAAAGCTGTCGCGCGTGTGCACCTGCCGCGTCTGCATCAGGCGGCGCCAGCGATAGACCCGCTGGGTATCGCCCCACGCGTAGCTGACATGCAGCGGAAAGGGCCGATCCAAGATCTTGTTGTTGGTATTGCCCAGAATGCCGCCCGCCGGGGCCATGAATTCGGGATTGGCGGAATAGGCATTCACGCCTTGCCAGCGATTCTTGTCGAGCCATCCCCGGCTGGGATAGCGCCCGCGGCTTTCATGCTGGGCATCGCGCCGCGGCATCACGCCGATCGTCTTCATTGCGATGTTATCCTGATCGACCAGCGTCAGGTTCAGCGACGGTGCGATATACTGTCTGCCCGCCTCTATCGCGCTGCTGACCGACTTGGATTGCATCAGCGCCATGGCCGCGCTCATTGTGGTGTCTTCATCCGATAGCGCGGTCCAGTTCAGCGCCATGACATGCCCTGCGGGCGTCACCTCGGCCAGATTGTGATGCGTGCCGGGCAGGATCGGGCCATTTTCCGTCCAGCGCAGGGTCAGCGTGATCGGCGCCTGATCCTTTATCCGGATGATCGAGCTTTCGGTGCGAAAGGGTTTGAACCCCTCGGGCGTTCTGTATTGCTGCGGATTGTCGGGGTTCAGCTGTTCGACATAGAGATCCTGATCATCCATGTAGGACGAGGTGACCCCCCAGCCCAAGTCCCCCGAGCGCCCGGCCAAAATGGCGGGAACGCCGGGGATCGTGGCGCCGATGACACCGCCCGTGGCCAGCTCCAGCCGGGCCAGATACCAGATCGACGGGGCCGAAAAGCCCAGATGCGGGTCATTGGCCAGCAAGGTCCCCCCCGAGGCAGAGCGCTTGGGCGCCGCAGCCCAGGCATTCGACGCGCCCGCAAAGGCCCGCTTGGCAAAGGGGGATAGCGGGTGACCCGGCACGCCCGGCCCCCTGCTTTGGGCAAAGCGTGTGTCACCGGGGAAAAGAGAGGCATAATCGGGCAGCGCGGCCACACCCGATCCCGGCGCAAGCGGCAGGATATCGTCAAGCCAGCTTTCATCGTCAAGCGCGAGCGAGGTGCGGGCATAGATCACCTCCTCCTCCAGATGTGCCGACAGCTTGACCGCCATCAGCTTGAGGATGGCCAGCGAATCCGCTGGCTGCCACGGGGCCACTGGCGCGTTGAACAGGAACATTTCCGGCGCGCCGCGGCCAAGCGCCTCTTCGTTGATTTCCTGCAGGCGGGCATTGACCCCCGCCGCATAGGCGCTGAGTGCGGCCCGCGTGGGCGCGTCCTGCACCTCGACCGAGGCCTGCGCCAGCCCATAAAGATCAAAGCGGCGCATCAGCTTGTCGATTTCAACCGTGCGCAGCCCGAACACCTCTGACAGGCGGCCCTGCGCGGTACGGCGCTGCGTCACCATCTGCCACAGCCGGTCCTGCGCATGGGCATATCCAAGGCCGAAAAAGGTATCCTCATCGCTGGCGCCAAAGACATGCGGGACATTGGCATTGTCGCGCACGATCTCGACCGGGGCATTGAGGCCATCCACGCCCACGGTCTTGTCATATTCGGGCAAGGACCCCGACAGCAGGTAATACGCCCCCAGCATCACCAGCAGCGATAGCAGGATCATGCCCCCTGCCAGACGGACCAGCCATCTAAAGACGTGCGCCATGCCTGCCTCGAATTCCCTTGCAACCGCGCCCCCGGATAGTCAGAAAACCGGGGCGAGACAATGGGGAGAGATGAGATATGGCAAAGCTGGCATTCCTTGGACTGGGCGTGATGGGCTATCCGATGGCGGGCCACCTGCAGGCCGCCGGGCATGATGTGCGCGTCTATAACCGCACCACCGCAAAGGCCGACGCTTGGGTCAAGCAGCATGGCGGCGACATGGGCACCACCCCGCGAGAGGCCGCCACGGGGGCTGATTTCGTGATGTCCTGCGTCGGCAATGACGACGATCTGCGCAGCGTCTGTCTGGGTGAGGATGGCGCGTTCGCGGGGATGTCCGAGGCGGCGATCTTTGTCGATCACACCACCGTGTCGTCCAAGGTGACCAAAGAGCTTTATGACGCGGCGGGCGCGCTTGGCCTTGGCTATGTGGATGCCCCCATCTCTGGTGGTCAGGCGGGCGCGGAAAACGGCCAGCTGTCGATCATGTGCGGCGGGGATGAGGATATCTACGCCAAGGCAGAGCCGATCATGACCATCTATGCCAAGCTTTGCCGTCGCATCGGTGGGTCCGGCGCGGGCCAGACCACCAAGATGTGCAACCAGATCGCCATCGCCGGGCTGGTGCAGGGCCTGTCAGAGGCGCTGAATTTCGCCGAAAAAGCGGGGCTTGATGGCCGCGCCGTGGTCGAGGTCATCAGCCAGGGCGCCGCGGGTAGCTGGCAGATGGCGAACCGCTACGAGACGATGCTGGACGATGAGTTCGAGCACGGGTTCGCCGTGGACTGGATGCGCAAGGACCTTGCGATCTGCCTTGATACCGCGAATGAAACAGGCGCCGCCCTGCCGGTGACGGCTCTGGTGGATCAGTATTACAAGGACGTGCAGAACATGGGCGGCGGACGCTGGGACACATCCAGCCTGATCAAGCGACTGCGCAAGCTGGGCTAGGCCAAGCGCGCGCAAGGCGGCTTATTCCGGGGTTACCGGGCACAATCACGTGGTCCGGTCAGTCGGCCAAATCAGGCCGTGGTCATAACAAAAGCTGTCAGCACGGTTCGGTAAAAGCTGCCTTGCGCTGTGTTCGGGATAGACGAGTGCTAGGCGGGACTTTGCTGCCGTAACGTGCGCCGTGCATCGCCAGGCCGTGGGGTGGTGATCTGCCCGTTATTCGGATCACTTGATGCCAGCCAAGCACGTCCGACATCGCAAGACTGCGCCAGCGGTTGCCATATCAACAGCCCGCGGGACGGTCTGGCGATGCACGGCGCCTTCGGCTTGGTTCCGTGCAAAGCAAACCTGAAACGTAAGCTGTGGGCTTATTCTGTTGAAAAACTCTTGCTTGATCGACGCATAGACTGCTGATTCAATCCCCTCATCGAACGGAGGATTGGCCGATGTTAGGACCGAGGCAAGAAG
>CBFHML010000139.1:0-44393 GCA_965656855.1 Roseovarius sp. | reverse complement strand
CAATGTACCGTCATGCGACGCCCGGCCATCAGCCCCGCACGGGCAAGCACGATCGGCCCGCCGGATACGCCGCCCAATGTCACGCCCTTGCGGGCCATCGCAGCCAGCCAGTTCATCACGCCACGATCATTGTAGGTGGTGGGATCGCCACCCGCGACAACGAAGAGATAATCAAGATCCGCAACGCCGCCGATCTGCGCCTGAGGCGCCACCAGCCCGGCGCCAGAACTTATCGTCGGGCCGGTTTGCGGGCCAATGTTGATCATCTGATAAAGGTCACGCCGGGCCAAGAAATTGGCGGCGCGCATCGGTTCGGTCAACGCCGCGTAGGACATCAATGCAAAGCCCGGCAGGGGCAGAATACCGATTCTGCGCCCACGCACAGATTTTGAACCAGTGATGTCCATTTTATGCACGATAGTGGCCATAATGGAAAAGTCTAGCCGCGCGGAACCAGTCAATATGGGCAAAGCTACATGGAGTAGGTGCCAATGCGCTACAATGGCTTTCGCGTCCTCAAAGAGGGGCTTACCGGCAACAAGGGCTGGGGCAAAGCCTGGCGTGAACCGGATCCCAAACCAGAATATGACATCGTCATCATCGGCGGTGGCGGGCATGGTCTGTCGACGGCGTTCTACCTTGCCAAGGAGTTCGGCCTGACGAATGTGGCGGTGCTGGAAAAAGGCTGGCTTGGTTCTGGCAACATCGGGCGCAACACCACGATCATCCGCTCCAACTATATGCTGCCGGGGAACGAGCCGTTTTACGAGTTTTCCATGAAGCTGTGGGAGAATCTGGAGCAGGACACCAACTACAATTCGATGGTGTCGCAGCGCTCTATCCTGAACCTCTATCATACCGACGGTCAGCGCGACGCCTATGTGCGCCGGGCCAATGCCATGCTGCTGGCCGGGGCGGATGCGGAACTGGCGGATGCCGATCAGCTGCGGCAGGAACTGCCGTTTCTCGACTTTGACAATGCCCGTTTTCCGATCAAGGGCGGACTATACCAGCGGCGCGGCGGCACGGCGCGGCATGACGCGGTCGCGTGGGGCTATGCGCGGGGCGCTGACATGCGCGGCGTGGATATCATCCAGAATTGCGAGGTCACCGGCTTTCAGATGAATGACGGCACCTGCACCGGTGTCGAGACGTCACGCGGGCCGATCAGGGCCAAGAAGGTGGCGATGTGCGTCGCGGGTTCGTCAGGCCGTGTCGCGGCGATGGCGGGGATGCGCCTGCCGATCGAAAGCCATGTGTTGCAGGCCTTTGTGTCAGAGGGGCTGAAGCCGGTACTGCCCGGCGTCGTCACCTTTGGCGCGGGACATTTCTATGTCAGCCAGTCCGACAAGGGCGGGCTGGTTTTTGGCGGCGATCTTGACGGGTACAATTCCTACGCTCAACGCGGCAACCTGCCTACGGTCGAGGATGTCTGCGAGGGTGGCATGGCGATTATGCCGATGATCGGCCGTGCCCGCCTGCTGCGCAGCTGGGGCGGGATCATGGATATGTCGATGGATGGCTCACCCTTTATCGACAAGACCCATATCGACGGGCTCTATTTCAACGGGGGCTGGTGCTATGGCGGCTTCAAGGCGACGCCTGCCAGCGGCTTTTGCTATGCGCATCTGCTGGCCAAGGACGAACCGCACCCGACAGCTACGGAACTGCGCCTCGACCGGTTCATCACCGGCAACATGATCGACGAAAAAGGCATGGGCAATCAGCCCAACCTGCATTGAGGAGCCGCAGAGCATGATTATCAACCACCCCCTGCTTGGCCCCCGCGATGCTGCCGAATTCGTGTATCTGGGCGATGCGGCGCTGATCGACCGGCCAGATTGGCAGGCGCCAGACGCGATGGAGCAGTTCTACGACTATGGCTATCTGCGCAATAACCCCGCGGGCGCGCATCAGGAACTTTGGTATCACGAACAGGGCGACCGATCCTGGCTTGTGGTGACGCGGGACACGGTCACGCATGAAATTTCAAAGGTGGAACTGGCCCGCGATGTGGCACGGGCCCGGGGGCGGAGCAAATGAACCAAGTCAATCGTCTGCCCGGCGGTCTGATCGACCGGTCGCAAGAGGTGAAATTCCAGTTCAACGACAAATGGATGCGCGGGCATGCAGGTGACACGCTTGCCTCTGCGCTGATGGCCAATGGCCAGCTACTGGTGGGGCGCTCGTTCAAGTATCACCGCCCGCGGGGTGTGTTCACCGCCGGATCGGAAGAGCCCAACGCGTTGGTGCAGCTGCGCCGTCACGCCGAGCAAGAGCCGAACACCCGCGCCACCATGGTGGAACTGTTTGAGGGGCTCTACGCCACAAGCCAGAACCATCGCGGATCGCTAGAGCATGATTTTCTGGCGGTGAACGATTACCTGTCACCATTCCTGTCAGCGGGCTTTTACTACAAAACCTTTATGTGGCCCAAGGCGTTCTGGGAAAAGGTGTACGAGCCGATCATCCGCCATGCAGCGGGCCTTGGCCGCCTGTCGATGAAGGATGACCCCGACAGCTACGACAAAGGCTTTCTGCATTGCGATCTTCTGGTCATTGGTGCGGGGCCTTCGGGGCTTGCGGCGGCACTGACTGCCGGGCGCTCGGGTGCGCGCGTGATCCTCGCGGATGAGGATTTCCAACCCGGTGGACGGCTTAACGCCGAAACGCTGGAATTGGGCGGCATGGCCGGGCATCACTGGGCCGCCGAGGCGGTCGCAGAACTGTCCGCGATGGGGAATGTCCGACTCATGACCCGGACCACGGTTTATGGCGCCTATGATCACGGCATCTATGGTGCGCTCGAACGCTGCACCGATCACCTGCCCACGTCAGCGGGCAAACCGCGTCAGGTGCTGTGGCGCATCTATTCCAAGCGCGCGGTGCTGGCCGCCGGTGCCACCGAGCGGCCCATCGCCTTTGGCAACAACGACAGGCCCGGTATCCTGCTGGCGGGTGCGATGCGCACCTATGCGAACCGGTATGCGGTGGCCCCGGGCAAGCAGGTCGCGGTCTTTACCAATAACGATGACGGCTGGCGCACGGCGGCGGATCTGTACGCCAAAGGGGTCGAGATCACGGCAATCGTGGATAGCCGGGATAGGCCCGCGCTCTTTGAGATCCCCGGCGCGCGGCATTACGCGGGCCAAGCGGTGGTCGATACGGTAGGGCGCAAGGGCATTTCGTCGATCACACTGGAAAATGGCAAGGTCATTCCATGTGACGGTCTTGCCGTCTCTGGCGGGTGGAATCCCAACGTGCACCTGACCTGCCATCAGCGTGGGCGCCCCACATGGAACGAAGACCTCTGTGCCTTTGTCCCCGGTGGCGATCTGCCCCCCGGCATGGTTGTGGCGGGTGCCGCGAATGGCGCGATGACACTGGCCGCTGCCCTGTCCGAAGGCGCGGTAAAGGCCAGCGCTCAGCTTGACGATCTGGGCATCAAACCCAAGGGCGGAGACATGCCCGCAGCCGAGGATGAGCCGCGCGAAACCTCTGCCTTTTGGCATGTGAAGGCGTCGAAAAAGCGCGCTTGGGTCGACTTGCAAAACGATGTGACGGTAAAGGATGTCAAGCTCGCCAATACCGAGGGCTTTCGCTCTGTTGAACTGCTCAAGCGCTACACGACGATGGGCATGGCCACGGATCAGGGTAAAACCTCTAACATTGCGGGTCTCGCCATTCTCGCCGAACAGGCGGGCAAGACGATCCCCGAGGTTGGCACCACGATCTTTCGCCCGCCCTATACACCCGTGCCTCTGGGTGCGTTGGCCGGTCGTGCCCGTGGCAAGGATTTCCGCCCCTATCGCCTGACCCCCAGCCACAAATGGGCAGAGGAAAACGGCGCGAGCTTTGTCACCGTGGGCAACTGGCTGCGCGCGGAATGGTACACGCAGCCCGGCGAAAAGGGCTGGCGCGACAGCGTTGATCGTGAGGCAAGCCAGACCCGCAAGACCGTCGGCATCTGTGATGTGACCACGCTGGGCAAGATCGACATTCAGGGCAAGGACGCCGGCGCGTTTCTGGACATGGTCTATGCCAACACCTTTTCCACGCTCAAGGTGGGTCGCGTGCGCTATGGGCTGATGCTGCGCGAGGATGGCGTCTGCTATGATGATGGCACCACCGCGAGGTTGGGGGAAAACCATTACGTCTTGACCACGACGACGGCCAACGCCGTAGTCGTCTTTCGCCGCATGGAATTCGTGCGGCAATGCCTGTGCCCGGACATGGATGTGCACCTTATCTCGACCACGGATGGATGGGCGCAATTCGCGGTGGCAGGTCCCAAATCGCGCGACCTGCTGCGCAAGGTCATCGACGCCGAGCACGATATCTCGAACGACGCGTTTCCCTTCATGGCTTGCGGTCATGTCACGGTCTGTGGCGGCACGCCTGCGCGGCTTTTCCGGATCTCGTTTTCCGGCGAGATGGCGTTCGAACTGGCAGTACCGGCGCGCTATGGCAATTCGATGATGGCCGTACTGAACGAGGCTGGAAAAGAGTTCGACGCAGTCCCCTATGGCACCGAGGCGCTGGGCGTCATGCGCATCGAAAAGGGGCATTGCACCGGCAACGAACTTACCGGTCAGACCACGGCCCACAATATCGGTTTGGGCAAGATGGTCAGCCAAAAGAAGGCCTGCATAGGCAATGTCCTGTCGCAACGCCCCGAGATGGTGCGCGACGATGCCATGCGTCTGGTGGGCCTCCGCCCGGTGGATCGCAGCCGCAAGCTTATTGCCGGCGCGCATTTCATCACGAAGGGCGACACGGTCAACATGGCCAATGATCAGGGCTGGATGACATCCGTCGCCTATTCGCCCAATCTGGGTTATTCGATCGGACTTGGCTTTCTCAAGCAGGGGCAGGACCGCGCGGGCGAGATCATCCGCGCTGTCAGCCCTATCCACAATGTCGATATGGAGGTCGAGGTTGTCTCGCCCCATTTTGTTGATCCCGAAGGAGAGCGTTTGCGTGGCTGATTTCACACTTACCTCCGCCCCGCCGCTTGCGGGCCATGACGAAAGCTTTGGCGACACCCGACTGCGTGCGCCCGACAACCTCGCCATCGTTTCTGTGGCTCTTCCTCTGGGCAAAGAGGCCGCAGCCCTGTCGGCCATCAAAACAGCCTATGGCAGCGACCTGCCAGAGCCGGGCAAATCCGTACTGGCGGCCAAGGGCGATGCGCGCCTGCTGCGGCTGGCGCCTGACCTTGTCTTCGTTATCTTTACCCATGATGGGCCGGATGTTGTTGATGTGGTCGCGGACAAGCTTAAGGACAGCGCGTATCTCACCGATCAGACAGATGTATGGTGCGCGTTAGAGCTGAGCGGCCCCATGGCCCGTGCCGCGCTGGAACGGATCTGCCCGGTAGATCTGCACCCGGATGCATTTGCATTGAATGACGGCGCACGCACGGTGATGGAACATCTGGGCGCGCTGATCATCCGCACCGACGCGCAGACATTCCTTCTGATGTCAGGCTCGTCCTCGGCGGACTCTTTTCTGCATGCGATAGAAACCTCGATCGGAAACGTCTGCTAAAACGCCACGCCTGTGTCATAGCGCCGGAAAGCCCCTGAACGCGTACATTCAGGGGGCTTCCAACCGGTGAAATCGGGGCATCAACCGACGTTGCGCGCTTCTTGTCGGAACTCTGTCTCGTCAGTTACGGCAAAGCGACCGCCCTTGAGTTTGCGCAGCTTGCCTTCACGCAGAAGCTGACCAAAAGACCGCAACCCGTCCTCCCGGCTGAAGTCTTCTTGCGCGGCTTCCCTGAGTTTGCTCATCAGCATTGGACGAGAGAATTCTTGCTGGCCCTCAACATCTGACATGTAGGCGGCAGCGGCCTCTAGCAGGTCGGCAAGATCCGTTGCGCCAAGCTCTGCTGCAAAATCCGAGAATCCGGCGGCGTTTTTGTCGGTATTCACTGACGACACGATATCTGATGCAGCGACGCGGCGGGGGCGAACCGGGCTGCGCTCTCGGTCCACTCGCTGTTCTGCAACAAGCTTGAGCGGCGCGGGGCGCTGATCGTTCGGTCGGCTTGTCATGGATGAGGTGCCGGCGCTATCCGCACTTGGGCGACGCGGGCGCACCACCTCTGCAAGGTCAGAACGATAGGGCGTTTCGTCAACCGTTTCATCAACCTTACCACCCGCGCGTTTCTCGGCACGAGTTGCGGCCACGGCGGCGCGTAAATGCTGGATCGCATTGCGACGCATACTGTTTTCCTGATCTCCCATTTGGCTGTCGGCCTCATGGAAAATCCGTTCAACATCCTCTGGCTGTCGCTTGACCCCGCCGATCAGCCGGGAAAGCCCGCGACGTGACGTTTCATCCTCTGCACCCGCTTCGACCTGTGGGTCTTCGTCTTCCACCGTCTCTTCCGAGGCGTGCTCGGCCGCAGGCAAATCCGCCGTCTTGACCGGATCTTCAATGGTTTCCGGCTCGGGCGCCTCGGGCGCGCTTTGCTCCGGTTCCACAGGATCGTCCAAGCCCATTTCCGCTTCGACTTCGGCCAGTTCCCGCTGAAGCTCGGCTTCTTCTTCTGGCGTCAGATCGCTTTCGTTTTCGTAGTTTTCCAAAGCGGTGTTTTGCGGGGCTGCGTCGATATCTTCGGCACCCTCATCCGCTTCGATTTCGCCACTTTTGAGCGCAGCTTCAAAGTCGCTGCGTTTCATTTTGACGACACGCGCGCGGATCGGTTCGACAGCTTGCTCGGTTTCGGTGGGAACGCGGCTTTCATCGCCAAGAACCAGAGCCTGTCCGATCGCGTCGGTCTCGGGTTCGGGCTCTTCGGTGGTATCCGGCTCTGAGATCGCCGCTTTGGACGGGTCGAAATCATAGTCCGATTCGGGCTCGGGATGATCCGGTGTTTCGGACACCTCTTCGGTGTCGCTTGCAGGCATCGCATCCGCAAGAAGTTGCGCCAGAGTATCCTCTTCGAAACTGTCCGGCCCGCTTTGATCTTGCCTTGTGTCCTGCGCCTGATCTTGTGGCGCGGCTGTCTCATTCTCGGTCTCAAAGGCGCGGGCAAGCGCCTCGTCGCCTTTGGTTTCGTTGGCGGTCGCCATGAACGCATCCATATCGAATGCGTCTTCGGGCTGGTCGGCCTCTGTCAAATCGTCAGACGACAGCTCGTCCTCTTCGCGCGCGGCGGCAAGAAGCTCGTCGAGCTCAGCAGATGCATCGCCAAGCATGCCTTGGGCGTGCTCATCTTCACTATATTCGCTGACTTCGTAATCGAGGTCTTTTTGCTCCACGACGGACCGAATGCGACGCAGCTTCGAAGCGACGTCCTCAGCTTCGGTTTCGGCATCAGCCGGAACAGGAGCTTGGGTCTCGTCGCGATCCGACTCGAACGATTCTGTGGGTTTCAGCGCGTCCTCGGCATGGTCCTCCAGGGTCTCAGAATGCTCTGCTACTGGCGGTTCATTCGCATGTCGCGGCTCTTCGGCGGACTCTGTTAGTGTCGCGGAAAGGTCCTCTGCCGGGCGTTCCTCTTCCACCTCAGGTGCGGTCAGTTCTGCTGCGGTGAGGTCAGGCTCCACCATGTCTTCCACGGTTTCTCGGTCGTCCTCGACCTCGGCGGTTTGGGACGCGACGTGGTCTGCAGATGCGATGGGCTCATCATTTTCGGGCGGGGCCGGTATATCTACCGTGTCCTCAGCGCGTTCATAAGGCTCTGATTCTATATCTTTTTCAGAAATTTCTGCCGAGTCCTGCTCGGCGGCTTTGACCGGCAGGTCCTCATTCTCATTATCAAGGAATGCGGCAAGCGCTGGGGCACTGTGCTGTCCTGAGTCTTGGGCCTTTGCAGAAGGTTTTGACACCTCCTCTGGCATGGCCTGATCAGCCCGGAGCACGATCTTGCCCTGCTCCTCACTGGCCTGAACACGTCGAGAGATTTCACGCTCTGCGATCCGCGCCAACATATCCGCATCCGGCGTCGGCGGTTCGGCCCCGAAATATCGGTCATCCGCAGCCAGGTCGCGGAAATACTCCGCAATCGCCTTCATCGTGTCGAAGGAGTCGTCGAAGCCTTCCAACGTACACGAGAACGTGCCGTAGGAGACCGTCAGAATTTTACTTGCACTCACCATGTTCTTTGCTCGCTTTGCATTGCCTGCAACAGTGAGGTTTACCATCTTCCCAGCGACCAAAGAGGCCCGATTCTTAGAAGTTTACCGTATCATTTCGCGGCTAGAATGTGTCGAGTTTCTAAAATAGGCATTAATCCGGGAGATTAATAGTGATTGTTGACCATTCAGGGCCAGTCTTGCTGATCGGTGGCGGTGTTGTGTCGCCATCGGAGTTGGCCTTGGCACGGGCGCTTTGTACGGTTGTGGTGGCCGCGGACAGCGGCGCGGATGCCGCGCTGGCACAGGGCATTCGTCCCGACGCCGTGATTGGCGATCTCGATTCCCTCAGTGACGCGGCCCGCGCCGCGTTGCCCCCGGAACGTCTGCACCTGATCGCGGAACAGGACAGCACCGATTTTGACAAATGCATGCGCAACATTTCGGCCCCGCTGGTGATTGGTGTCGGGTTCTGTGGCGCGCGTGTCGATCATGAGCTTGCCACGCTCAACACGCTTGTGCGGCGACCTGACCGCCGCTGCCTGCTGCTTGGGGCTGCCACCCTTACGTTTCTCGCGCCCCCGGCGCTGCGTTTGCCGCTTGAGCCACAAACGCCTGTCTCGCTTTTCCCGATGGCCGCGGTCGAGGGGGTGTCGGACGGCCTGTTCTGGCCCATCGCCGGGCTTAACTTTACGCCGGATGGTCAGATCGGCACCTCCAATGTCGCGACCGGCGATGTTTTCTTGAATTTCACCTCGCCCAAGATGCTGATGATCCTGCCAACCCATTGCCTTGAACTGGCTGTGCGCGCTTTGCTGGATACGCCGCAGACCTGGATGCCCTGACCCTGATCAGGGGGCGGGTGTCGGTCGGCGGCCCATTTGCCGTTCGCGGATGAACACGAACAGCCCCGCACCAACGATAAGCGCGATGCCGACAAAGGTCATCCGGTCCGGCAGATCATTGAAGATAAGGTATCCCAGAAAGGTCGCGCCGACGATTTCGAGATATTGGATCGGGGCCAACACAGAGGCGGGCGCAAGCGCCAGTGCAAAACTGATGCAGACATGGCTGAGCGTCGCGATAAGCCCGACACCGGCCAGAAGCCAGATTTCACGCGTGTCGGGCCAAACAGGGTCCATCGGCGCAAATCCGGTATCGTTGAAAACCCACAGCAGCGGCAGGATCACAGCAGTTGCGGCAAAACCTGTATAGGCCTGAAGCGTGATCGGATGCATCCGAGTCGCCATTTGGCGCGTCAGGATCATGTAAAAGGCAAAGCAAACCGCTGTGACCAGAGGCATGAGCGCGGCCGGACCCACCTCGATGAAACTTGGCTGGATGATAAGCAGCGCCCCGGCAAAGCCGATGGCACAGGCGATGTAACGGCGTGGTCCGATAGGTTCGCCCAGCAGGATGCCACCCAAGAGGGTCAGGATGAACGGCTCGACAAAGAAGATGGCGATGGCATCGGCTATGGGCATCACCCGCAAAGCGGAAAAGAAAAATGCGGTCGCCACGATGATCAGCACGCCGCGCACCAGATGCAGCCCCGCTTCGCGCAGGTCCGGCCGATGCATCCACCCCATCACCAGCGCGAATGGCAAAAGCAATGCCGCCTGAACCGCAAAGCGCGTGCCCACCACCTGTCCGACGGCAACGGCATCGCCGATCAGCTTGGCGCAGGCATCCATCGCAGGTGCCAAAAGCGAAAAGGCCGTCATCAGAACGATGCCGGCAACGGTGGTATCCTTGGAGGTGGGGTTGGGGGTGCCCATTCGCGGCTCCGCTGGTAACGGTCGCTCTCAGGTGTGACGCATCAAGCCGGGTTCGGCCAGTGCAAAACTCAGCCTTGGCGCCTTGTACCTGACGTCGAAGCGCCTGATGTCTGGCTGTTGCCATCCCCCAAGGCCATGACGTCATTTTCCAGCGATGCCATCACCCGTGAGAAATAGTCGAGCATGTATAGCCCGAGGATGACGCAGGCACCGCCAAGAGCGATTTCGGCATAGCCGGTCTGCCATGCCGCCAGCAGTGTGCCAAAGCCAATGAGAATCGACAGGCAGGTCAGAAGCGCAAGACCCGGCAGGCGGCGCTTGAGAACCATCGCGCCGATTGCGGCACAGATCATCACGATCAGCACCGTGTGCAGGCCAACGGGCAAGCCGCTACTGCTGACCACGGCCGGGGCTGGCTCTGGTTCAAAGGCGATGCGCGCGGCGATCTGAAAAATCTCTGTCATGCTGACCAAAAGGCCATGGCATTGTGTAGAAATTTAGACCCAAGAACGGCAAATTGGTGCGTCGCCTCGGTTTTTCAGCAGTTGGGGATGTTCACTGCCAGCCCGCCAAGCGACGTTTCCTTGTACTTTTCGCTCATATCCGCGCCGGTCTGGCGCATCGTCTCTATACAGGCATCCAGCGGCACAAGATGATTGCCATCCCCGCGCAGGGCAAGGCTTGCGGCACTCACCGCCTTGATCGCGCCCAGACCGTTACGCTCTATGCAGGGGACCTGCACCAGCCCCTTTACCGGATCACAGGTCATGCCCAGATGATGCTCCAGCGCGATTTCGGCGGCATTCTCGATTTGCTGTGGCGTTCCGCCAAGAACCGCGGCGAGGCCGGCCGCACCCATCGCGGCGGCGCTGCCGACCTCGGCCTGGCACCCGGCCTCTGCGCCGCTGATGGAGGCGTTGAATTTCACCAGCCCGCCAATGGCAGCGGCGGTCAGCAAAAACGTTTCGATATCCGCCTCGCGCGCGCCCGGCACATGGTCCTGCCAATATTTGATAACAGCGGGAACGACGCCTGCCGCACCATTGGTGGGCGCGGTCACGACCTGCCCGCCAGCGGCATTTTCCTCGTTCACGGCCATGGCATAAACGCCGATCCAGTCATTGATCTTGTGTGGCGCGTGCAGGTTTGTCCCGCGTTCCTCGAGCAGCGCCTCATGGATCGCGCGCGAGCGTCTGCGAACCTGAAGCCCACCGGGCAGAATACCGTCTTGGGCCAAACCCCGCTCTATGCAGTCGTTCATCACCTGCCAGAGCCGCGTCACGCCCGAGCGCAGGTTTTCCGCCCCGCCGCGTGAAATTTCATTGGCCTTCTTCATCTCGGCTATGGTTTTGCCGCTGGTCTCGGCCATGCTCAGCATTTCGGCGGCGGTCTTGAACGGATAGGGCACGGGCGCTCCCTCGTCTTTGTCCTGCCCGGCTGCCAGCTCATCTGCGGTCAGCACGAATCCACCCCCGATGGAATAATATGTCTCTTGCAGGATCACGTCGCCCTGCGCGTCAGTCGCCATCAGGATCATGCCATTGGCATGGCCCGGCAGGTTGGGGCCGAAATCAAAGACAAGGTCATCCTTGGGATTGAAGCTCATGTCCGGCAGTCCCGGAGGCGAGACCACATGCGTGTCCCGGATGCGTGCCAGCGTGATTTCCGCCTCGTTGGCGTTGTATGTTTCGGGGCGGTATCCAGCCAGTCCGAGAACTGTCGCCCGGTCGGTCGCGTGGCCAACGCCGGTAAACGCGAGAGAGCCATGCAGCGAGCCGCGCAGACCGCTGCATGTGAAGGGCGCTGCGCGCATGGTGTCGAGAAACCGCGCTGCCGCAACCATCGGCCCCATCGTGTGCGATGAAGACGGGCCAATGCCCACCTTGAACATGTCGAAGACCGAAAGAAACATGGTGATCCGCCTCAATGCTGCGTTGTGTGCCCATCAGACTAGGGGGCTGCAAGGCTCAGTATCAACCGCTGCGGCACGACCTTTGGCAAAAACGACATTGCAGCGAATTTCCCGCCAAAAGCTTTGGCAAACCCTTCGATGCGACCTCAATTTCCCGGTTTGGTTTAACGGCGCTTTAACTGGAATGCGGCAAGCTGGGGCTCAGATCGTCGCAACTGCCTGAAAGGACTGCAACATGCAATCCACCGGATTGATCCTCCTGCTCGCTGCGGGTGTCATTGTGCTGTTCGGCGGTGCCAGCCCGTATTCGGGGGGTGCCCCGCTTCAGCCGGTTCTGCCGCATTCGGAAATTTTCCTGCGCTAGGCGCCTTGTCGCCCCTTTATCGACGGCTGGATGTCAATTGACCCCTCGCCCCTGCCTGCCAAACTCCCTATAACCCCTGCCAGATGACGCCGGATATCTGGGGAGATTGCGCCATGGCAGGAGAATTGTCGCCCATCGACAAGGCCAAGTTCGTCGCTGCAAAACGCTCTGTCGATTATATCGAAGACGGGATGCGCGTGGGGCTTGGGACCGGATCGACGGCCGCTTGGATGGTGCGCTGTCTGGGCGAACTGGTGCGTGAGGATGGTCTCAAGATCCGTGGCATTCCGACCTCGACGCGCACTGCGGAACTGGCCCGCGAGGTAGGCATCGAAGTGATCAGTCTCGACGAGGCGCGCTGGATCGACGTCACCATCGACGGGGCCGACGAATTCGACGGCAACCTGAACCTGATCAAGGGCGGCGGCGGCGCGCTTTTGCAGGAAAAGATCGTGGCGACCGCATCGGATCAGATGATCGTCATCGCGGATATCGGCAAAGAGGTCGAAAAGCTTGGCGCTTTTCCCCTGCCCGTAGAAGTGATCCCTTTTGGCTGGCAGACCACCAAGTCCCTGATCGAGGAGCTGCTGATCTCCATGGACGTTCTGGGCCGCGACGCCAGCCTGCGGATGAACGGTGATCGGCCCTTTGTGACAGACGAGGGCAATTATATCCTCGATCTGCATCTTGGGCGCATCGGCAACCCAAATCAGATGGCGATGGTGCTCAACCAGATGCCGGGTGTGGTTGAAAACGGCCTGTTTATTGATATTTGCGATGTAGTGGTGCTGGGCTATGGCGATGGCCGGGTCGAGACCCGCGACATCAACGAAGGCACGGTCGAAGAGGACAGGCTTGATTTCGTCGAGACAGACAACCTGTTCAGCGACTTGCAGGACTGAACGAGGCGATATGGCATTCGATTATGATCTTTTCGTGATTGGCGGCGGCTCTGGCGGTGTGCGTGCTGCGCGCATGGCCGCACAAACCGGGGCCAAGGTCGCACTCGCCGAAGAAAGCCGTTACGGCGGCACCTGTGTCATTCGTGGCTGTGTGCCCAAAAAGCTAATGGTTTTTGCGTCTGAATTCGCCCCCATGGCGGCTGAGGCACAATCGTATGGCTGGACGGTGCATGCGGGTGGATTCGACTGGCCGGGCTTTTCCAAAAAACTGCACGCAGAGCTTGATCGCCTCGAAGGGATTTACTGCAACCTGCTCGATAACTCTGGCGTGACCCGGTTCGACGCCCGCGGCAGCCTGTCTGACGCCCATACCGTCAGCCTTTCGTCGGGACAGAGCGTGACCGCGAAGCATATCCTGATCGCCACTGGCGGCCATCCGGTGCGCCCGGACATGACCAACGCGCATCTGGGGCTGGTGTCTGACGATCTTTTTGATCTCGACGTGTTGCCCAAGTCGATCCTGATCGTCGGTGGTGGCTATATCGCCTGTGAATTCGCCTGCATTCTGAGCGGGCTTGGCGTGAAGGTGACGCAATATTACCGCGGCGCACAGATTCTGCGGGGCTTTGACGAAGAGGCACGCGGTCTTATCGCCGAATCTATGAAAGAGCGCGGGATCGACCTGCACCTGGGCACAAACATCCTTGAAATGGCCTGTGCCGACAATGTGCCCGAGGGTGACGGCAAGACCTCCATGGGGTCGCCTGCCGGAGAAAGCACAGATCTGATCGAGGAAGAACAGGACGCGCGCGGCAAGCCGCTTTGGGTCAAGGCGACGAATGGCGCTGAAAACGTGTTCGACGCGGTCTTTTTCGCCACTGGCCGCAAACCGAACAGCGCTGATCTGGGCCTTGAGGATCTGGGCGTGAAACTGGGCCGCAACGGCAAAATCGAGGTGGATGAATACAGCCAGACATCGGTGCCGTCGATCTATGCCATCGGTGACGTGACCGACCGGGTCAATCTGACACCCGTGGCGATCCGTGAGGGCATGGCCTTTGTCGATACCGTGTTCAAGGGCACGCCCACGCCGGTCGATCACGCGCTCATTCCCTCGGCGGTCTTTACACAGCCCGAGTTTGGCACCGTTGGCCTGACCGAGGAAGAGGCGCGCGAGCAGGAACCGATCGACGTCTACTGCACCTCGTTCCGCCCGATGAAGTCGGCCTTTGCAGATAAACCAGACCGCGTCCTGATGAAGCTGATTGTATCCAAGCAAACCGACAAGGTTCTGGGCTGCCATATCGTCGCACCGGGGGCGGGCGAAATGATCCAGATGGCGGGTATCGCGGTCAAGATGGGCGCAACAAAAGCGGATTTCGACCGTACCGTGGCGGTTCACCCCACGATGGCCGAAGAAATGGTAACCATGCGGGAGCCGTTGCGTAGCGCTTGATTTTTGGTCTGCGCTGCACAGGTAACAATTCACACGGCGCCGTTCGGGCGCACAGAGGAAGGATACACAGTCAATGGCAGGTAATTCTGGCGGCCCTTGGGGCGGCGGTGGCGGTAACCGGGGCGGCAGCAGCGGCAACGGCGACGACCGTGGTAATCGCGGCAACGGAGGGCGCCGTCCACCCGAAGGTGGCGGCCCTCAGATTCCCGAAATCGACGAACTTGTCCGTAAGGGCCAAGATCAGTTGCGCGTTCTCATGGGCGGTCGCGGTGGCGGCGGCGGCGGTACGGGTGGATCTGGTGGCGATGGCGGGCCGACCTTTGGTCGTGGTTCCGTACTCATCGGTCTGGCAATCGCGGTGGTGCTCTGGGGTGCTGCAAGCTTTTACACGGTGCGCCCCGAAGAGCGCGCTGTCGAGCTGTTCCTTGGTGACTTTTACCGCAGCACTGACCCGGGTCTGAATTTTGCGCCTTGGCCCGTTGTGACATATGAAAAGGTGGTCGTGACCAGCGAACGCAACGAGGATATCGGCGTTGGCGGCAGCGGCTCTGAGGCTGGCCTGATGCTGACGGGCGACGAGAATATCGTCGACATCGATTTTCAGGTGGTCTGGAACATAACCGACCCGGCTGAATTTCTGTTCAATCTCCGCGATCCGCGTATGACGATCCGGGCTGTGTCGGAATCGGCCATGCGGGAAATCATCGCGCAATCGCTGTTGGCTCCGATCCTCAACCGGGATCGTGGCGCTATTTCGAACCGGCTTGAGGATCTGATCCAGTCGACCCTCGACAGCTACGACAGCGGTGTGAACATCGTCCGCGTTAACTTTGACAAGGCGGACCCGCCGCGCGAAGTGATCGACTCCTTCCGCGAAGTGCAGGCCGCTGAGCAGGAACGTGACCGGCTCGAAAAAGAAGCGGATGCCTATGCGGCACGCATTCTGGCCGAAGCGCGTGGTGAAGCCGCGCAGACACTGGAACAAGCCGAAGGTTACCGCGCCCGCGTCGTCAACGAAGCGCGAGGCGAGGCGAGCCGCTTTACGGCGGTTCTGTCCGAATACGAAAAGGCACCGGAGGTCACGCGCAAACGTCTCTATCTGGAAACGATGGAAGAGGTTTTGGGCGATATCGACCTGATCATTCTCGACAGCAATGGCAATGGCGGCGGACAGGGCGTGGTGCCTTATCTGCCTCTGAACGAGCTGCGACGCAACAATTCCACGGGGAGCAACTGATATGCGGAAATCCACACTGCTTCTGCCCATCCTCGCGGTGGTCATTATCACAGCGTTGTCCTCGGTCTTTATCGTGGATGAACGCGAACGGGCGCTGGTCCTGCAATTCGGCCGTGTCGTCAGCGTCCAGGCCGAGCCGGGTCTGGGCTTCAAGATCCCGATCGTGCAAGAGGTCGTCCGCTACGATGACCGTATCCTGAGCCGTGATATCGATCCGCTCGAAGTCACACCGCTTGATGATCGGCGCCTCGTGGTCGATGCGTTCGCCCGCTTCCGGATCTCGGATGTGCGTCGCTTTCGCGAAGCGGTCGGTGTCGGCGGCATTCCCGCTGCTGAAAACCGGCTCGATTCGATCCTGCGGTCGCAAACACGGGAAATCCTCGGTTCTGTATCATCTGACGACATCCTGAGTTCCGACCGTGCCGCGCTCATGCTGCGGATCCGTAACGGCGCGATCGAGGAATCGCAGGAACTGGGGATCGAGATTGTCGATGTGCGGCTCAAGCGGACTGACCTGCCGCGCCAGAACCTAGAGGCCACCTTTGCCCGGATGCGGGCCGAACGTGAGCGTGAAGCCGCAGACGAGCGCGCACGCGGCGGCGAGGCGGCACAACGCGTTCGTGCACAGGCCGACCGTACACAGGTCGAACTGGTTTCCGAGGCACAGCGCGACGCCGAAATCACGCGCGGTGAGGCGGATGCGGAACGTAACGCCATTTTCGCTGATGCCTTTGGTGCGGATGAAGAATTCTTTGAATTCTACCGCTCTCTCAACGCCTACCGCCAAGCGCTGCGCGGGGATAATTCGTCGATGGTGCTCTCGCCCGACAGCGAATTCTTCGATTATCTGCGCTCTGACATGGGCGCGCCGGCCAGCCGATGATCGGCACGATCTTTCTGGCCCTTGGGCTTGTCCTGATTGTAGAGGGGCTGGTGTACGCACTGGCCCCTTCTCTTTTGGAGCAGATCCTCGCCGCGCTGCGCAGTCTCAGCGACGAACAGCTGCGCCTCATGGGGCTGGCCTGCATTGCTGTGGGCGTGCTTTTTGTATGGTGCGCCAACATGCTAGGTGCTTGACCAATGACGGTCGAGCAGATCACATGGACGTGACAACCCTTAGAGAATTTTGAGATATCGTTCCGAGCACCTACATAGAGATCATGAGAGGCGATCGAACGAGGATCGCACAACTTGAAATTTGAACTTCCAAGGAGATGTAAGGCGTGACTGCAAAGACCCTCACCCTTCCCCGTGGTCAGACAAACGCCGTGCGCGCGGTCTGGCTTACGGCTTTGGCCATGGCCCTCGTGATCGCGCAGGCGATTTCGGCTCAGGCCCGCCCCGAAAGCTTCGCCGACCTGGCCGAAAAAATCAGCCCGGCCGTCGTGAATATAACCACCTCCACCGTTGTCGCCCAAGGCGGCGGCCCGTCGCCCATCGTGCCCGAAGGATCCCCGTTCGAGGATTTCTTCCGCGACTTCCAAGACCGTAATCGCGAGGGTGATCGCCCGCGGCGCACCTCAGCACTTGGCTCTGGCTTTGTGATTTCCGAAGACGGCTATGTGGTCACGAACAACCACGTGATCGAGTCGGCGGATGAAATCGTGATCGAATTCTTCTCGGGCAAGGAACTGCCCGCAGAGGTGATCGGCACGGACCCCAAGACTGATATCGCGCTTCTCAAGGTTACGGCCGATGAGCCGCTGCCCTTTGTCAAATTCGGCGACAGCAACACCGCAAAAGTCGGCGATTGGGTCATGGCGATGGGCAACCCTCTTGGTCAGGGATTTTCCGTGTCCGCAGGCATTGTATCCGCGCGCAACCGCGAACTGAGCGGCACCTATGACGACTACATCCAGACCGATGCAGCGATCAACCGGGGCAACTCTGGCGGGCCGCTTTTCAACATGGATGGCGACGTTATCGGCGTGAATACCGCGATCCTTTCGCCGACTGGCGGTTCCATTGGTATTGGTTTTTCGATGGCCTCAAACGTGGTGACCGGCGTGGTCGACCAGTTGCAGGAATTCGGGGAAACCCGTCGTGGCTGGCTGGGTGTACGCATCCAAGATGTGACAGATGACGTGGCAGAGGCGATCGGTCTCGAACAGGTCGCGGGTGCGCTTGTCACCGACGTGCCAGAAGGCCCCGCCGCCGAGGCCGGCATGGAATCCGGTGACGTGATCACCAAGTTCGATGGCTTTGACGTCGAGGACACGCGCGGGCTGGTGCGCCGCGTCGGCAATACGCAGGTGGGTAAAACTGTGCGCGTGGTCGTGTTCCGCGATGGCAAGACTCAGACGCTTCAGGTGACCTTGGGTCGCCGCGAAGCCGCCGAGGGTGCAGTGCCCGCCGCACAGGTTCAGGAAGAGGCCGAAGATCCGGCAGAGGCAACCGTGCTTGGCATGACCCTGTCGCCCCTCACTGACGATCTGCGCGACGAACTTGGGCTTGATGCAGATGCTACCGGCCTTGTCGTGACCGATATCGACGAACTGTCGGAGGCCTATGAGAAAGGCATGCGCGCAGGTGACGTGATCACCGAAGCCGGTCAGGAAAAGATCACCGGCATCTCGGAATTTGAGGACCGCATCGCCGAATCCAACGAGGCCGGGCGAAAGTCCATGTTGCTGTTGGTACGTCGCGCCGGTGAGCCACGCTTTGTGGCCCTGTCCCTCGAAGAGAAAAGCGACGAATAAGGGGTCTTACCCTACCTCGTCCCATCGCAAGGCGTCTCTGGAAACAGGGGCGCCTTGTCTCATTCGCCCTGCGGCAGAGGATAATCCCTGAGTTCGGCGTCTTTGCGCAGGTAAAGCGGGTGTTTCGCTGACCCATCCTTGTTGAGGCCAAAACATTTCAGCGGACGGCCTGTTTGGGCCATCGCCTGCACTGCGTCTTGGACGATCCCTGCATAGCGCTTGTGCAGGCGGCCATAGGCCATGACAATGAATTCGGCCTCTTTTGCCATCTCGACCAATGCGGGGATGTTGTCGGCGCTGGCCGCGATCTCGGGCGCTGGTAGGTCACCGGGTGAGGTGGCGCGCCAATCCAGAACGTTGCCCTTGAGATAGCGGGTGAATCCCCACCCCTGCGCAAACGTCAATTCGCGGTGGCAGGTCGGGTCAGAGGCCGTTGCATCCGCAACAGAGGGATTCATACCGATAAAAAGCACCGCACGCGGCGCTGCCCCCGCTTGGGTCCAGTCACGCCGCAGCACTTGCCGATAGCGCCCGCAATCTGAAAATTCCGCCTCGCCGGTCACGCCCTCGGGCAGGCGCAGGCGGACCTTGCCGCCCGGATCATGCGCGTCCTGCCCACCCATTCGGGTCAGGTCCCCAAAGGGCCGGTGTTGAAAACCCGGCTGGGGTGCAGTTCGCCAGCCTTGTAGCGGCCCACCGCCACTGCGCGGCCCTGATGTGCGGCCCAACATTCGTCGCCATATTCCACATCTGCTGCTATGACCGGGCCGGGATTGCCATTGCGCAGCTTCACGGCAGCGACCTCCAGACACTCGACTCGGGGCAGATCGGCCAGCCCCTCTTCCAGTGGCAGCACAAACGCATCCAGTGCTGGATCGTGCGCGAGCCTGTCGACCTCATCGAGGGTAATGGCGTTTTCCACCTCGAACGGGCCGGACCAGATCCGCCGAAGTTGCACGACATGACCGTGACAGCCGAGAACCTCGCCCAGATCGCGTGCGACAGACCGGACATAACCGCCCTTGCCACAGGTCATTTCCAATTCCACGTGGTCGGCGTCGGGCCTGTCGGTCAACAACAGTTCCTCCACCCAGAGGGGGCGGGCGGCGACCTCGAACTCTTCGCCATCACGCGCACGTTTATAGGCGCGTTCGCCGTCGATCTTGACCGCCGAGAATTTTGGCGGCACCTGCATGATCTCTCCGACAAACCCGCCAAGCGCCGCCTTGATCGCCTCGTCATCGGGGCGCGTTTCGCTTGTTGCGGTCACCTCGCCCTCGGCATCGTCGGTATTGGTGGCCTGCCCCAGCCGCACGGTAAACCTGTACGCCTTGAGCGCGTCGGTGATGTATGGAACTGTCTTTGTCGCCTCGCCCAGTGCCACGGCCAGAACGCCGGTCGCATCGGGATCAAGCGTGCCCGCATGCCCCGCCTTTTTGGCCTGCATGGCCCAGCGGACCTTGTTGACCACGCCGGTAGAGGTCATGCCCGCGGGCTTGTCCACGACGATCCAGCCCGAAATATCCCTGCCCTTGCGCTTGCGTGCCATCTGCCGATCCATCCAAGTGAAGCCGGCGGCGTAGCGCAGGCATCTGGCCCTGTCAATTCGCAGACGCGGAGCCGCGCCGGTCAACCCGGCGGGTCGCCCATCGGAACGGCGCCCAGTCGATGGCATGCAACCCGACAAGACGGCAAATCACAATGGCGCAGAACGCACCAAGCAGGTTGGCTGTCAGCATCCCCACCAGAATGCCGAGATATCCAAAGGCCCAGACGCCAAGCCACGCCAGCGGCACAGTCAGGGCAAAGATCCGGAAAAGGCTGACGCCCATCGAATAAAGCGCCTTGCCGCGCGCGTTCATCGCCGCGTTGGCGGTGATCACGATGCCATAGGCGAAAAAACCCCAGCCCGAGACTTGCAGGAAAAGCGCGGCATAGCGGGCAGGTTCATCGCCGTCGGTCATGATCCGTCCGATGGGATGGGCAAAGATCGCCACCAGTGCGGATGCCGCCAGTCCGATGCAAACGCACCAAATAAACACGACGCGCAAGGCATGACCGGCGCGGTCATATTTCTGTGCCCCCCACGCCTGTCCCACGACCGGGCCGATACCGGCCGACAGCGCCAGCAGTGGCACGATCACAAGCGTTTGCACCCGGCCCGCAGCGCCGAACCCGGCGACCGCCGCATCGCCCACCACAGCCACGGCTGCGGTGACAAAGGCCATGCCGGCGGGGTTGATGGCATTCGAGACAGAGGCCGGCGCGCCGATGGCGGCAATCTCGCGAAACGACGAGAGGATGTTGCGCAAGGGGCTGCAATCAAAACGCACGGCGCCAATCCGCATCGCAAAGACCAAAAGCCCAACAAAGGCGATGATCCGTGCAAGGCTGGTGGCGATCCCGGCCCCTTCGGTGCCAAAGCCGGGAAGGACGCCCCAACCAAAGATAAAGATCGGGTCAAAGGCCACGTTCATCACCGATTGAAGGACCATCACTGTCGCTGCGACCTCGGCCCGTCCGGCGGCACGAAAGACCGCGTTGAGCGACATGCCCGTAACCATGAAGGGAAAGCCAATGCACCAGTAAGGCACATACGATACGGCCTCCTCCAGCACGGCGCCGCGCGCGCCCATCAGCCAGAAAAGCCCCGGTGCCGCGAGATAAAAGAGCACCGCTGTCAGGGTAGACAGGGAGGCGGCAAGGATCATCGCATGCAGCGTGAGCCGGTAACGACCCGCGTCGCTGGTTCCCTCGCCAATGGCTTGTGAGACAAGCGTGTTGGTCCCCGCCGCCAGTCCGATGGAGAGCGATATAAGCGCTGTGATCACCGGAAAGATAAAGGCGATGGCCGCCAACGGGGCCTCGCCCAGACGTGCCAGGAAAAACGCGTCGGCCAGCCCGACCGAGAGAACGCCGAGGATCCCAACGCTCATGGGCGCAGATGTAACGATCAGCGCCCGCCATACCGGCCCTTTGTTAAGGTCGCGGTCCTGCGTCATGCTGTGAGGTCGGTGTTATTCATGACGCAAAGGGATAGGGCAGATGTGCCTCGCGTCCACGTCACGGCCCTGTCAGGCGACGTTATGACCCGTCATCGACAACGCCCACGATCGGCCCCATCGGAAAGCCGCCATCGTGCCGGTCCAACGCAGGGGTATAGAGCCGCGAGATGTTGCCGTCGAAGTAAAGCGCCTGCGGCGTGCGCAGCAGATCGCGGAACAATCTGCCAAACCTATGGAAATTGACCGGCGCGTCGGAAATGGCGAACCACGCGCGGCTGCCATCATCGCTGGTGCCGACGCCGTTGCGCACATAGCGGCTGTCACTCTGGGGCAGGAACCGGGGGTGCAACTCTCCGTCGATGACAAGCATGGGCCCGGATTGCGTGGCAAATCGGCATGCGGGACGGGTGCGGGCGTAGCGCAGCGTTTCGATCACATCGGCGCGCCCGTCACGGATACAAAAGATGCCATTGGGCAACAGCCCGAAATTACCGGGTCCATCGCTGGTAATCAGGCGCGCACGTTCGGTGCTATTCTCGATATAAAGGCCAACCGGGCGGCGATCCTGATGATACATCCCCGCGTTCATGCCAAAGAGCAGCGATCTGCCCTCTGTCTTCAGCGCGCCGTCAACATTGTCAAAGCTGCCAAGTGGCTTTTGGCCATCGCGATCATTCAAAAACAGCCGCAGGTCTTGCTGCGTCGTGTCCACCTCGCAGATGGTATAGCGCACGTCCTCGAAGGTGATGCGCTGACAGTCAACAGCGCTTGCCATCATCGGCATCGCGACAGCGAGCAAGAGCACCGTCAGCGCTGTGCGCAGGGCGCTAGTTCTCCACATCCCGCTTCACGCGTTCATCCTCGAAAAGTCGCCGCGTCTCATCTAGCTGGTCGAATGTCTCATCCAGACGGAACCGCAGGTCGGGTGCGAATTTCAGTCCGAGTTTCTTGCCGAGGAGGTGGCGCAACTCGCCCTTGTTTCGTGCCAGAAGCTTGAGCACCTCATCCTGCCCCTCACCGCCGAGCGGCAAGACAAAGGCGGTCGCGATTTTGAGATCGGGAGACGTCCGAACCTCGCCCACTGTCACCGAAAGGCGGTTCAATTCCGGGTCGTGGATGTCGCCACGCATCAGCACATCCGAAAGGGTGCGTCGGATCTGTTCGCCAACGCGCAACTGTCGTTGCGACGGGCCGGGACCATCGTGAAACTTGTTCTTTGCCATGATCCCCATCTAAGCGTTGAGATGCGGTTTGCCAAGCGATCAGGCCATGCCTAGGCCTTTGATGCGCCCCAACCGCCTCCGCCCGGCGTTTCCATGCCGAAAACGCTGTCTTCGGGCAGGTCGATCTCATCATTTCCGGCCATGTCCCGTGTCTCGCCATCTGGCAGTTCAGCCCAGTTGCGCCCCACGGCGCCCGGCGTGCCGCCATCGACACCAAAGGGCGGAATGCGGCGGTGATTGCTCAGGGTTGTCACGGTGACAGGCTCCAGAAAGCGCAGGCGCCGGATTAGGCCGTTGCCGCCCGTATGTGTGCCCGCGCCACCGGAACCGGGCCGCACCATGAAGGTCTCAAGCCGTACCGGAAACCGTTTTTCCAGAACCTCGGGGTCGGTCATGCGCGTGTTGGTCATGTGGCTTTGCACCGCGTCGCAGCCGTCGAAATCGGGGCCCGCGCCAGTGCCGCCCGCTATGGTTTCGTAATTCTGGAAATGATCATTGCCCCAGACGAAATTGTTCATCGTTCCCTGACTGCCCGCGATGACCCCAAGCGCGCCATAAAGTGCGTTGCAGGTTGCCTGAGAGACCTCTGTGTTGCCGGAAATCACCGCCGCCGGATACACAGGGTTGAGCATGGAGCCCTCGGGAATGATGATGTTGAGCGGTTTCAGACACCCCTCGTTCAGCGGGATATCCGCGCCCACCATCGTGCGGAAAACATAAAGAACCACGGCCCGGCAAATGGACTTGGGCGCGTTGTAATTCCCCTCCTGTTGCGGGCTGGTGCCGGTGAAATCAATCGTCGCCTCGCGCGCGTCACGGTCCACGCTGACCGCCACCTCGATCACCGCGCCATGATCCATCGGATAGCTGAACCGCCCGTCGCGCAGCCGGTCCACCACGCGCCGCACGCTTTCCTCAGCATTGTCTTGCACATGGCCCATATAGGCACGGACCACGTCCGCACCATACGTCTCGACCACCTTCATCAGGGCCTGCCTACCGGTCTCATTCGCGGCGACCTGCGCCTTCAGGTCGGCCAAGTTCTGAGCCACGTTGCGGCACGGATAGCGGCCGCCGCGCAGCACGTCTTCGGCCTCTTCCTCCAGAAACTCGCCCTGATCTACAAGCTTCACGTTGTCGATCAACACGCCTTCTTCCTCGATATGCTGGCTGTCGGGTGGTGCGCTCCCCGGTGTCCTGCCGCCTATGTCGGCGTGGTGGCCGCGAGAGCCCAGCCAGAAGGCCGGTTTGCCGTCGATGAACACGGGCGTGACCACAGTCACATCCGGCAGATGCGTACCGCCCCGGTAAGGGGAATTGAGCATAAAGGCGTCATCGGGCCGTACATCCGGGTTCAGGTCCATCACGGTTTTGATCGAGTCGGACATCGACCCCAGATGCACCGGCACATGCGGCGCGTTGGCCACCAAATCACCGTTCGCATCAAAGATCGCGCAGGAGAAATCAAGCCGCTCTTTGATGTTCACGGATATGGATGTGTTGGCCAGTGTCGCGCCCATCTGATCGGCCACGGACATAAAGAGGTTGTTGAACACCTCTAGCAACACGGGGTCGGCCTGTGTGCCTGCGGCCAGATCGCGGGCCTTGTCCGCGTGCCGCTCTAGGATCAGGTTTGCGTGTTTATCCACGCGCGCCTGCCAGCCGGGTTCGACCATGTTGGTGCCGGTGGCCTCGGTAATGATCGCTGGTCCCTTGACGGTCTGCGCCGGGTCCAGCATTTCGCGGTCATGGATCGGCACATCGCGCCATGCGCCGTCGCAATAAACTGCGACCTGTGCCTTGGCCATCCCATCGCCGCGTGGCACGTCGGGCTGCGCGACCTCGCCGACCTCGCCCATCGCTTCGACGTCGATCATCTCGATCAGGATGTCCCGCTCGGGCGAGGTGAAGCCGAAGCGTGCCTTGTGCGCCGCCTCAAACGCGTCCTTTGCGTCGCTCTGGTCCCCCAGTGGCACAGGCAGGGACTGGTGTGATCCGTCATAGCGCAGATGCGCGCGCTGTCGCGCGGTGATGCCGGTGCCGCCCTGTGCTGCCACCTCCTCCGTTGCATCGATGGTCAGTTTGTCGGCAAGGTCGCGCGCGGCGTCCAGCCGATCGAGCGGCGCATCGAACTGCGCCTCGCGCATGGCGGTGATCTGCGCAAGCCCCATGCCATAGGCTGATAAAACGCCCGCATATGGATGGATTTGCACCCGCCGCATCCCCAACGCATCGGCGACAAGGCAGGCATGCTGCCCGCCCGCGCCGCCAAAACATTGCAGCGTATAGCCGGTGACGTCATGCCCGCGCTGTACCGATATCTTCTTGATGGCGTTGGCCATGTTATCCACTGCGATCCGCAGAAAGCCCTCTGCCATTTCTTCGGGGTCGCGCGGGGCCTCACCTGTTTCTTGCGCAACGGTCTTGGAAAGTTCAGCGAATTTCTCGCGCACCACCTCGGCGTCCAGTGATGCGTCGCCCGTAGGCCCGAACACAGCCGGGAAATGATCGGGGTTCAGCTTGCCCAGCATGACGTTGCAATCGGTGACCGCGAGCGGCCCGCCACGCCGATAACAGGCCGGGCCCGGGTCGGCGCCCGCGCTTTCCGGCCCGACCTGAAAGCGTCCGTCCTCAAACTTGCAGATACTGCCGCCACCTGCGGCCACGGTGTGAATGTCCATCATCGGCGCACGCATCCGCACGCCTGCGACCTCTGTCTCGAACGACCGCTCATAGGCCCCCGCATAATGGCTGACATCCGTGCTGGTGCCGCCCATGTCAAAGCCGATCAACCGGTCGAACCCGGCCTGTTCGCCGGTCTCGACCATGCCCACGATGCCGCCCGCAGGCCCTGACAGGATCGCGTCGCGCCCCTGAAAGCGTCGCGCCTCTGTCAGCCCGCCATTGGATTGCATGAACAAGAGCCGCTCACAGGCGTGGCCGAGGTCCAGCGCATCAGCCACCTGATCGACATAGCGGCGCAGGGTCGGGGAAAGATACGCATCCACCACCGTGGTATCGCCGCGCCCCACCAGTTTGGCGAGTTTCGAGACATCGGCACTGGTCGAGATCTGGGTGAACCCGATTTCGCGTGCCATTTCGGCGACCCGGTCCTCATGCGTCGGGGTCAAATAGCCGTGCAGACCGGCGATGGCGACGGCACGAATGCCGGCGTCATAGGCCGCTTGCAGGTCGTCACGAAGCGGGGCCTCATTCAGCGCCCGCACCACGCCGCCTGTCGCATCCAGCCGCTCGTCCATTTCGACCACATCTTCGTACAGCAGGTCAGGGCGCTTGATGTCCAGATCGAACAGGCGTGGCCGCGTTTGATAGCCGATCTTGAGCAGATCGCGAAACCCGCGTGTGATGACCAGCAGCACCCGCTCTCCCTTACGCTCCAGCAGGGCGTTGGTGGCCACTGTGGTGCCCATCTTTACCGCGCGGATAGCGCCCTCTGGGAAAGCGCCTTTTATGCCCATGATGTCGCGGATCCCCTGTACGGCGGCATCGCGGTAACGTTCAGGGTTTTCTGACAAAAGCTTGTGGGTATGCACCGTCCCGTCGGGGGCCACCGCCACGATATCGGTGAATGTGCCGCCCCGGTCTATCCAGAATTCCCATGCACCGCTCATCGACAGGCCCCCTTCAGGTTTTGCGCCAAGTTCCGGCGCGCCCCCGCAAATGTCAACGCGTCCGCCCATTGAAATCGACCCGCGTTTGCCGTCATAACCAAAAACAGAAGGCAACCACAGGAGACGCGCCATGGACATCCGCCCGCTGACAGAGGATTTCGCGGTCGCGCCGCAGATCGCCCCTGCCGAGATCCCCGAGATCAAGGCATTGGGCTATGCCACCATCCTTTGCAACCGGCCCGACGGCGAAGAGTTTGGTCAGCCAGACTATGCCGCGATAGAGACCGCGGCCAAGGCCGAGGGGCTACAGATCGCATGGGTGCCGATCGTATCCGGGATGGTGACAGAAGAGGCGATGGCCGATTTCGCCACCGCCCTAGAGGAACTGCCCAAGCCGATCCTCGCCTATTGCCGGTCGGGCACGCGCTGCACCATGCTCTGGACCATCGCGCGCCATGGCGACATGCCCGAGGCAGAGTTGATCAACCGCACTTCGCAGGCGGGCTATGACATGTCCGGGCTCTTGCGTCAGCTGCGGGCGCGATGACCGACTGGATTGCAATCGGTCCCACAGGCACCGGGCACCGTGCCTTTGCGCTTGACGGTGATACGATTACCGCCGAAGGGCGCGGCCCTGATGAGGCGAGCGCCTTGCAGGATTTGTCACAGGCACAGCTGATCCGGATCGGGGATGGCCCCGCGTCGCGGCTGCCTGCGCCGGTCCTGCCCGAGCAGGGCAGCAGCCTGCCGCCGCTTGATCAGGCCAGCCCGCCCGATATCGTGAGCGCGTGGGTCAGGCTGTGGATCGCGGGATATCTTGCGGCGCGGCCCAACTGGGATGGTGTGATCTGTGCCACCCATGCGGATGTGACCCATTGGATTCATATCAGCGCGAACGAGGCGGTGAGCATGCAAAGCCTGCTGACCCCGAGCCTTAATACGGCGCTGCATGGGTCTGCCCAGCCTGACAGTGATGCGCTATCCGAAACCCTGTCGCGGCCCGAACGGCTTGCCGCGCATCTGCGCGCGGCCGAGGTTACGGGCAATACGGACGCTATCACAGGTCATCTTTTGGGGGCGGAACTTGCCGCGACCCGGCCTTATTGGCTGGGTCAGGAGGTTGCGGTGATATCCCCCGCACCCGAGGCGCATGTTGCGGCCCTCTCCGACCAGGGCGTGCCAGCCACCGCGCATGACCCCGAGACGCTGCTTTCTCCGGGGCTTATGGCGCTTGCCCACGCGCTCAAGCTGACGGCCTGATCTGTCGCGGTTGTGAGGATAGGCAGGCTTCAGCCCGCCATTCCGGGTGTTCCCGCCCGCGTCCGGCAGGGCCCAAAAGCGGTGGTCAGCGACAGGATGACCCCGGACACCGTGGCGATCATGCCCGCCGCGCTGACCGCGTTCTGAAACCCGAACCACAGCGGGCCATATCCGGCCAGCACATAGCCCAGAACCGCCGACAGTGTGGCAAAGACCACGGACCAGATGATCTGCACCTCTAGCCGGTTTGTCATCATCCGCGCGGCTGCGGGGGGGCAGATGAACATGGCGATCACGATGATCGAGCCGACGGCATCGAAGGCCGCAACCGCCGCGATGGCCGCCACGATCACAAGGCCGAGCCCGATCGCCGCAACAGGCACGCCCAGCGAGCGGGCAAATCCCTCATCGAAGGTCGATAGCTTCAGCGGTCGCCAGAACAGGTATGTCAGCGCAGAGACCAGGACCAATGTCAGCGCCATGCGTGGCAGCTCGGGCGGCAGGCCGCGCAAGGCAGCCGGATCCATGAGAGAGGACCAGCCCATGCCATCCAACCAGATCAGGCTTTCCAGATTGCCGTAAAGCGCGTGTTCCACGTCCAGATGCACCGATGAGGTGTCCGATTGCTCCAACAGCAGAACGCCAGCGGCAAAGAGCGTGGTAAAGACGACGCCCATCGCTGCCCCCGGCTCGATCCCGCCAAGACGGCGAATGGCCTCGATCATGCCAACGGCGATCAGGGCGGCCACGCCTGCGCCGATCATCATCGGCCAAGCGGCGACCACGCCGGTCACGAGGAAGGCGCCAACAATCCCGGGCAGGACAACATGGCTGATCGCATCGCCGATCAGCGCCTGACGCCGCAGCAGCAGGAAATTGCCGGGCAGGGCACAGGCGACAGCGGCAAAGATCCCGATCAGGATCGGGGGCAGCGACAATGCGACGAATTCTGCGCCCATCATTGCACCGGTGCGGGGCGCAGGCCCCTGTCCAATGCCCGAAGCTGATCCGGTGTGAGCACCGTTTCCAGCGGGGTAAGCCCGTCGTAGTACGCGGCCGCCTCTTCATGCGCGGGGTCCGAGCGTAGCAGCTGCCAGCGCCGCTCGTCCAAAAGCGCGCGAGACGCTTGCGTGCGCCCGGCCTCTGTGGCGACGCCATCGGCGCGGATCAGCCCACGCGCCTGCATCAGGCGCAGCGTAAGACGCTCGTAGATGGGTTGCCCCTGTGCCAGCGCCAGCAACCCCTGCCGCACATGGACCCGGGCCTGAAACCTGCGATGGCGCAGCACTGCCGCCAGAACGCCGCGCCCCGGTGCCAGCAACAGCGACACGAGGAAAAGCGCAAAAGCGACCAGCACCACGATCGGCCCCGTCGGCAGGCCCGGTGCGGTGGCCGAAATGGCGGCCCCGGCATAGCCCGATGCGCCGCCAATGACCCCGGCGAGGATGACCACCAGATCGACACGCTCGCTCCAGAACCGGGCGGCGACCGCCGGGATGATCAGCAGGGCCACGATCAGGATCAGCCCCACGATCTTGAGCCCGATCACGGTAATGGCCAGCGCCAGCCCCATCATCGCCAGCTCGATCCGGCGAACATTCATGCCCGTGCCAGCGGCGAATTCCGGGTCGAACGCCACCATCGTCATGGGCCGCCGCAGGATCGCCGCCAAGGCAAGCACCACCGCACCGCCAAGCGCGATCACCAGCGCGTCGTTCCAAAGCATTCCTGCGGTAGAGCCGAGCAGAAAGCTTTCCAACCCGGCCTGCCGCCCGGAACTCATGCTTTGGATCACGGTCAGCAGCACCACGCCCAGACCAAAGAAGACCGACAGCACCGCGCCGATGGCTGCATCCTCTGACAGGCGCGTGCGGTTGGTGAGCGCCGAGACGCATAACAGGCCGACAGCGGCACTGATCGCAGAACCAAGCAGCAACCCCGGCAAGGACCGCCCGTCGCCGCCAAGTGCCACCATCGCGATAAAGGCCAGCGCGACACCGGGCAGGGTCGCATGACTTATTGCATCGCTCACCAGTGCGCGTTTGCCAAGGAAAAGGAAGGTGCCCGTTGCGCCGGCCGCCAGCCCCAGAAGGGCGGCACCGATCGTGACCAGCGTGGCATTATAGCCAAGCTGAAGCGTGAGCGCCTCAAATAGCATCAGCCGAGGGCGCTCATCTGTGCAGTGGCCAGACGCCCGCCATAGGCCTCTTGCAGGTTGGATTGTGTGAACACCTCGTCAACCGGGCCTTCGGCGACGCGATTGGTGTTGATCAGGAAAACCCTGTCAAAATATTCCTGCACCGTGCTCAGGTCGTGATGCACGGCGACCACGGTTTTGCCCTTGGCGCGCAGATCTTTCAGCACGTCGATGATGGCCTTTTCCGTTGCGGCATCAACGCCGGCGAAAGGCTCGTCCAGCAGGTACAGATCGGCCCCCTGCGCCAGCGCCCGCGCAAGGAACACACGCTGTTGCTGCCCGCCGGATAATTGCCCGATCTGACGTTCGGCAAAACCCTCCATGCCGACGCGGCGCAGGCAATCGAACGCGGCCTCCATATGGCGCGTTCCGATGCGGCGCAGCAGGCCAAGCTGCCGGTATTGGCCCATCATCACCACGTCGATGGCGCGTGTGGGAAAATCCCAGTCAACGCTCGCGCGTTGCGGTACATAGGCGATGCGCGCGCGGCTCTTTTCGATCGGTCGCCCCCAGGCGCGGACCTGTCCGGAAACCGGCCGCACGATGCCTAGCGCCGCCTTGAGCAAGGTGGATTTCCCGGCCCCATTCGGCCCCACGATCGCGGTCATCACGCCGGGGGCAAAGCTTGCGTCGACGGAAAATACCGCGGGCTTTTCGCCATAGGTCACCGTCAGGCCCCTGATCTCCAGCGGGCTTTCCCCTGCCTGAGCTTTGTCATGCGCGAGCTTCATGATCCGCCTGTTCCGCCCAGTTTGCCATCCATGCCGCCAGCAGGCGCCTGCCCGCTCAACGCGGCGGCGATCACAGTCGCATTGTGGTCGATCATCCCGATATAGGTGCCCTCATAGCTGCCCGGTGCGCCCATTGCGTCTGAATACAGCTCGCCGCCAATGGTCACCTCGTGCCCTTGTGCTGCGGCCCCTTCGATCAGGGCGCGGATGTTGCGGTCGCTCACCGAGGTCTCGACAAAAACAGCGCCGATCCCCCGGCTCACCAGCATATCGGCCAGCTCTGCGATCCGGTTCAGCCCGGCCTCAGACTCTGTCGAGATCCCCTGAATTCCGACGACCTCAAATCCATAGGCGCGCCCGAAATAGCCGAACGCATCATGCGCGGTTAGTAGAACGCGGCGCTCTTGTGGGACGGTGGAGAGCACATCACGCGTATAATCCGCCAGCCGGGCAATTTCGGCCAGATGCGCGGCGGCATTGGAGCGAAACGCGGCGACATGCTCTGGTGCGGCGTCGATCAGCGCATCGCGCACCGCCTCTACCACATGCGCCCACAGGTCCGGGACCATCCAGACATGCGGATCGAACTTGCCTGCGTAATCCTCATGCCCGATCAGTTTATCCTGCGGCACCGCCTCGCCCACGGCGACAACGTTTGTTCGGCTGGCCAGATTGAGGAGGAACTCCTCCATCTGCGCCTCAAGGTACAGCCCGTGCCACAGCACCAGATCGGCCCGCGTCGCGGCCAGGATATCGGTGCGCGTCTGGCGATAGGAATGCGGATCGACCCCGGCCCCCATGAGGGCGCGCACGTCAACATGATCGCCACCAACCTGCCTCGCGGCATCGGCAATCATGCCCGTGGTCGCGACCACGGGCAACCGCGTGGCGGCGCGCACCGGCGTTGCCGCGCTCAGCGCCGCGCCAAGGCTTAGACCAAGAAACTGTCTGCGATCTGGGATCATGGTGCAGGGGTCTCCGTTGCGTACAGTGGCGAATATGCGAGTCATTCGCAAAAAGTCAATGTAATTGCGAATGACTCGCAAGAGGCTGCGCATGAACGTGGCGCGAATATAAGCGGCCTTGCGGCCCGTAGCGGGCCATGCCAACGTCCTGCAAAAATTCCGGTTCCCCATATGCACATGCTTAGAAATCCCGGCCAGCCGTTCGATCAGGACCTTGTTCTGTCGATCACTGTCGACACCCCCGCAATAGAGGCGCAGGCCGAGGCGACCGCCGCGCGGTTCACACCCGAGGGCGCAGACCAGACATCTTGGCTGCTGCGCGCGATCGGCTGCATGGATCTGACCACGCTGTCGGGCGATGACACGCCAGAGCGGGTGCAGCGGCTTTGTGCGCGCGCGCGCCAACCTATCCCAGAGACCGCCTTGCAGCGTTATAATGCGGCGGGCCTGACCACCGCCTCTGTCTGCGTCTACCATGAGATGATCGTGCCTGCGCTTGAGGCTTTGGCGGGCAGTGATATTCCCGTCGCCGCCGTCTCTGCCGGGTTCCCGCATGGGCTGTCGCCCTTGTCGCTGCGCATTGCCGAGATCGAGGCGAGCGTTGCCGCAGGTGCTACCGAGATCGACATCGTGATCGCCCGCCGCCATGCGCTGTTGGGCGACTGGTCCGCGCTTTACGACGAAATCCGCGCCTTTCGCAAGGCCTGTGGGGACGCGCATATGAAGGTGATCCTCGCCACTGGAGAGTTGGGCTCCCTCACCACAATCGCCCGCGCCTCGCAGGTGGCGATGATGGCCGGGGCAGATTTCATAAAGACGTCAACCGGCAAGGAAAAGGTAAACGCGACCCTGCCTGCTGCCCTCACGATGCTGCGGCAGATCGCGGGCTATCACGCTCGCACCGGTTTTCAGATCGGCTTCAAACCCGCAGGCGGCATCTCTACCGCTCGTGCGGCGCTGGACTATATCGCGCTGGTCGAGGCGGAACTTGGCGAGGCATATATCACGCCTGCGCTCTTTCGTTTTGGGGCGTCGTCGTTGCTGGATGATATCGAGGCGGTTTTGGCGGGGTAACAGCGCGGTAGAGGAGTGAGGCACGCAACAAGGATAACGTTCGCCCAAGATACCTTTGCAGAACAAAAAAACCCCCGCCACGAGGGCGGGGGAGTTGAGGTCGGCGCCATGGCTCAGGCCGCAGGCACCGGCGGTGTTCTGAAAATCGCTTAGTTTGGCCGTTTGGCCATCTCGGCGCGGATCTGCTGGCGGAAGACGTCGATCGGCACCTGCTTGCCCTCGCGCCGAATGCACCAATAGGTCCAGCCGTTGCAGCTTGGCGCGCCTTCCAGCGCGGCACCCACCTGATGGATAGAGCCTTTGACATCATCGCCCACAAGCGTGCCATCTGCGCGCAGCTTGGCCTTGTGGCGGCCATTCATGCTGTGCAGTTCCTCGCCCGGGCGCAGCATGCCGCGCTCGATCAGCTGGCCAAAGGGAATGCGCGGCTCGGCCCGCTTGCTGGCGGAAACTTCCAGCGCGGCCTTGTCAAAGCGGCGCACCTTGGTCAGCCGCTTTTCCGCGGCGGCGCGATAGGCCGCCTCGCGCTCGATCCCGATGAAATCGCGGCCCAGCATTTTGGCCACGGCGCCGGTTGTGCCGGTGCCAAAGAACGGGTCAAGCACCACGTCGCCGGGATTGGTCGTGCCGACAAGAATCCTGTGCAGCAGGCTTTCGGGCTTTTGCGTCGGATGCGCCTTGTCGCCGTTGTCATCCTTGAGCCGCTCATGCCCGGTGCAGATTGGCAGCACCCAGTCGCTGCGCATCTGGATGCCCTCGTTCAGCGATTTGAGCGCCTCGTAGTTGAAGGTGTATTTCGCCCCTTCGCCCTTGCTGGCCCAGATCAGCGTCTCATGCGCATTGGTCAGCCGCTTGCCACGGAAATTAGGCATCGGGTTCGACTTGCGCCAAATCACGTCATTCAGGATCCAGTAACCCGCGTTTTGCAGGGCGGCCCCGACGCGAAAGATGTTGTGATACGATCCGATCACCCAGATCGCGCCATTCGGCTTGAGCAGG
The DNA here is from genome assembly GCA_965656855.1 of Roseovarius sp. Lineage (GTDB taxonomy): Bacteria > Pseudomonadota > Alphaproteobacteria > Rhodobacterales > Rhodobacteraceae > Roseovarius. The sequence continues at coordinate 10,872 of CBFHML010000139.1, read as the reverse complement.
CGGCGCGCGGCGGCTAGCCATTCCTGGGTGAACTTGTCATAGGTCTCAAAGCTGGCGAACTGGTCCCATGCGTCGTCGACCGCGTCGACCTGACTGTTGTCGGGGCGATGCAGGTCGCCGCGCAATTGCAGGTTATAGGGCGGGTCCGCGAATATCAGGTCGACCGACGCCTCCGGCAGGCTGTTCATCACCTCGATGCAATCGCCGTCGATAATCGTGTTAAGTGGGAGCGCGTCTGCGCTCTTGATCTTGGTCATCTTCGTCATGTCTGCCTCTGTCCCGGCGCATCATTTGGCGCTCTGGTTATTGAGGTCAAAGATGAGTCAAAGGTGATTCGCCGTCAATTTCTTTTTTGAATCAGGTGTTTATAGATTTATCTTGATACAAGATATTGTGCACCGGTTTGAAGGACCGTCTATGGTGTGGGGTCGCGCCCAGATTTCGAAGTGCGTCCATGTGGCTTTTAGAACCATATCCGGCATTCGTCTCCCAGCCATAGCCGGGCCAGTGTTGCGCCAAATCCCACATTAGCTGATCGCGGCATATTTTAGCCACAATTGAAGCCGCCGATATCGAAAGACAAAGTGTGTCTCCTTTTACGATGGCCCGCCCAGGACAGAGCAAACCACGCGGGATCATGTTGCCGTCGATCAGTGCAAGATCGGGTAGGTTCGGCAGATTGCCCACAGCCCGTTCCATTGCAAGATGCGAGGCGCGCAGGATGTTAATCTCGTCAATCTCTTCGACGCTGGCATGCGCCACGCTGACAATGGCCACGGCGCAGATCTCGTCATGCAGCGCGGCGCGGCGTTTCGCGCTCAGCTTTTTGGAATCGTTCAGACCCTGCGGGATGTGATCAGGATCCAGCACCACCGCGGCCGCGGTTACAGGCCCGGCAAGCGGGCCGCGCCCGACCTCATCGACGCCGGCTACAATGGCTGCGCCGCTGGCGCGGGCCTCGAGCTCAAATTGGAAATTTGGACCTGTCATGCCGTCAAAAAGCATAGCCATCACCGAAATGCAAAAGAGAGGGGCCAAGACCCCTCCCTTTCGCCTGCTCGTTGCCTGCGTGTCGCTTTAGTAGGCGGCGGTGCGATAGCCGTGGTTGCGCAGGCAGTCGCGCCCATAGATCACGCGGCCCCTGTTGGCATTCGGACGGTAGGCGCATTGATGCGGCAGCGCGTTGAAATTCGCGTAGTTGTTCAGAAGGCAGCGCCGACCAAAACCACGGTGTTCGCCCTGATGTGTCCGCAGGCGCACGCGGCACGAATTCGGCAGGAGGCGCCGCTGGTCCTGCTTTACATGCCTTTGCTTTTGCTTGTGTGCGCCGTGGCCATAGACCTGTTTCTGACGCTGCTGTTTGTAAACATGGCTTTGGTTTTGCTGGCGCGTGACAGCCTGATCGCGGCGGCGGTCGCGTTTTTTCTCTTCGGCGATGGCCGCGCCGATGATGCCGATGGCAACGGCGCCTGCGATCCATTTGGCGACGTCATCATTCCCGGCGCGGGCGGATGTGGTGGTCATTCCTGTCACGGTCAGCGCCGTGGCAAGGATGACAGCGATAAAGGTGCGATGTGTCATGTCCTGTCCTTTCAGGTAAATGCGGTCTGGGTCTCCGTGCGGCATTCGCTTGCCGCGACGGGCTGTGATTGAAGGGTCAGCCAGACATGGCAGGACAGGCAATAACGTCCGGCAGTTATCTGATAACAGCCTGCGCTGCGACGGTTTGGGCAAGCCAGATATTGTATAGCGACCCGCTTTTGCCCATGGTCACGGCATGAAACAGATCACACACTCATTCACGCTGGCCATGGGCCTGATGTTTGCCACAGCGCTTGCCGCGCAGGCGGCCTGCATTGTCGAGTACAAGGCAAAGCGGGATAATCCGCTGGAATTGTTCTTTGAGGTGGCACAGGTCGGCGGTGACTGTACGCAGGCGGACGCCGCTAAGCGTCTGCGCAAGATGCTCGCAAAAGATGGGCTGACGCTGCTAAAAGTCGTGTCGGTGCGCAAGAATTAGAAGAGAGTAGGACCCCGCGTGCAGGAGATATCGAGTTCCGCCGGTCAGGCCCGCAGGTCCGGCAATCGCGTGGTAAGTTACGGTGTCGTCGCCATCGTTGCCATTCTGGCTGTGGCCGCGATATTTCTGTTTCTCAGCCTGCCTGACGCGAACGCCTTTAATGCCCGGGTAGAGCGGATATTCATTGAAAATGACGCGCTGACCACGGACGCCGAGATCAAGCTGCTGGAGATCCTTGCCCTATCGGGCACGGCCTTTTCTGAAACGCTGGTCAGCTACCGCATGGTGATTTTTGTTCTGCTTGTTTTTGCCACATCCCTCTTGATCGCGGCGCTGGTGTTTTTGACTATGCTGGTCGCACTTAACCGCCGCATGGCGCAGATCGAACGCTCTGGTATTCAGGTCAATTCGCTTCTCATAAGCCGAGAGGAACGCACCGTTTACCTCAACAACATGGGGTTCAAACTGACCGATGCCGCGATGGAAACGCTCGCTGTTCTGGCAGAGGCGCGGATGGATGATGACGTGCTCACCGGCGCCGAGATCGAAGGTGTGATTTCCGGCCGTAGTTCAGAAAACTGCGAAGAGGCAGCGGGCGCGACCCGGATCAAGCGGCTGCGCGACACGCTGGGCAACCAGATGATTTCGGAACTGCTGGTCAAGAACATCGCGCGGCGTGGATATATGCTTGCCATCGACAAGGACGTGATCAAGGTGATCTGACCGCGCATCGCATCCGCAGAGGCGGGGCGCCCTGACATGTTGGTGATCGGCCCCTTGTCTCAAAGCGGTGCGCGGCCATCTTTTATACATACCGCAAAGAGGATGGTTCAATGCAGGACGAAATGTACAAAAAGACGACAGATGCTGTCGCCCGTCTGAGCCCCGAGGAATACCGGGTCACGCAGCAGGACGGCACCGAGCGCCCCTTTACCGGCAAGTATAACGACCACAAAGAGCCGGGGATTTATGTTGATGTCGTCTCTGGCGAGCCGCTGTTCGCCTCATCCGACAAGTTCGAATCCGGCTGTGGCTGGCCAAGCTTTACCAAGCCGATCGAGCCTGAAAACGTCAACGAACTGCGAGACAGTTCACTGGGCATGGTGCGCACCGAAGTGCGTAGCGCCCATGGTGACAGCCATCTGGGTCACGTTTTTCCCGACGGTCCGCGGGATCGGGGCGGTCTACGCTATTGCATCAATTCGGCCTCCCTGCGGTTCATCCACCGCGATGACATGGAGGCCGAAGGATACGGCAACTACCTCAACCAAGTGGAGGACATATCATGAGCGAACGTGCTGTTCTGGCCGGAGGCTGTTTTTGGGGCATGCAGGACCTCATCCGCAAGCTGCCCGGCGTCGAGAAAACCCGCGTAGGCTATACGGGCGGCGACGTGCCCAATGCCACTTACCGCAATCACGGCACCCATGCCGAGGGGATCGAGATCATTTTTGACCCCGAAAAAATCAGTTATCGTCAGATTCTGGAGTTCTTTTTCCAAATCCACGATCCCACGACGCGCAATCGTCAGGGCAATGACGTGGGGCTGTCTTATCGCTCTGCCATTTACTACGTGAGCGAAGAGCAAAAGGCCGTTGCACAAGACACCATCGCCGATGTGAATGCTTCGGGCATCTGGCCGGGTCAGGTTGTGACAGAGCTGGAGCCTGTTAGTGATTTCTGGGAGGCCGAGCGCGAACATCAGGACTACCTGGAGAAGTTCCCAAGCGGGTATACCTGCCATTTCCCGCGGCCTGACTGGGTGCTGCCACGCCGCGACGCTGCGGAATAAATTACAACCGCGGCGCGACTGATTGGTCGTACCGGCACGCCGCCAATCGTCCGGTCCCGCCTATTGCGGTAGGGGCCGGATGGGCGCGGAAATCTCCCGAAAAGTTCCTATCAAAATGCCGGGTGAGGCCGCGTCCGGTGTCCACTTGCGAGACTTGGGAAATCGGCGGTTGCGCCTCCTGCACGTGTGAATAATATCGCGGGCACAAATAAGGGAGAGAAAACCATGAACAAACTGATCGGAGCCGGCTTTACCGCTGCGCTGTCCTTTGCCTTTGCTGGCGAAGCCCTTGCAACTGAATGGAATGTTTCGGTCTGGGGCAAGCGCCGGGCCTTTACGGAGCATGTCGAGAAACTGGCCGAGCTGGTCTCGGAAAAGACCAATGGCGAGTTCACCATGAATGTGAGCTATGGTGGTCTGTCCAAGAACCGTGAAAATCTGGACGGTATCGAAATCGGCGCGTTTGAGATGGCGCAGTTCTGTGCCGGCTATCACCCTGACAAAAATCGTGTCGTGACCGTGCTGGAACTGCCGTTCCTTGGTGTGAGCAACCTCGAAGAAGAAGTTGCCGTATCGACCGCCGTCTACAACCACCCTGCCGCTACCGAAGAGATGGCGCAGTGGAACGCCAAGCTTCTGATGACGTCGCCCATGCCGCAATACAACCTTGTCGGAACCGGCGAGCCACGTGACGAACTGGCTGATTTTGAGGGCATGCGCGTCCGCGCCACTGGCGGGCTTGGTCAGGCCTTTGAGGCTGTTGGCGCTGTGCCGACATCCGTGACCGCGACCGAAGCCTATCAGGCGATGGAAGGCGGCGTTGTGGATACGGTGGCCTTTGCACAGCATGCGCATCTGAGCTTTGGCACGATCAATCGGGCCGATTGGTGGACTGCGAACCTCAACCCTGGCACGGTGAACTGCCCGGTCGTGGTGAATATCGACGCCTACGAATCCCTGTCGGATGAGCACCGTGAGGCGCTGGACAGCTCTGTGCCCGAGGCGCTGGAATATTACCTCTCCAACTATGGCGAACTGCTCAAGCGTTGGGACAGCGTGCTTGAGGAAAAGGGCGTTGAAAAGGTTGTCATCGACGATGCCGTTCTTGCCGAATTCCGCGCCACCGCAGCCGACCCGGCACGTGAGGCATGGATCGCCGACATGGAAGCCCAAGGGCTGCCCGGTCAGGAACTGTATGATCTGGTCGTGACCACGCTGGAACAGCACCGCGCATCCAACTGATCGCATGATCTTTGCGCCGTCCGGCCCAAGGGCCGGGCGGTTCGCAGTTGATGGGGGAGGGGCCTCATGGCCGGTGCATCAACCGTTCTGAGTGACAGCAGCCTGCTGAGCAGGCTTGACCGTGCGCTTTTGCCGGTGGAGCGCGTCTTTGCGCTTCTGAGCGGGCTTGGCGCGTTTTCCCTTATGTTTCTGGCCGCCTATTCTGTCACGGGCCGGAAATTCTTTGGCTCTCCGCTGGCGGGCTATATCGATTATATTGAGCAGCTAATGCCGCTGATCGCGATCATGGGTGTGTCCTATGTGCAGCGCGAGGGCGGGCATATCCGCATGGACATCCTGATCGGCAATCTCAAAGGGCGGGTGATGTGGCTGCTGGAGCTAGTCACCGTTCTGCTGATCCTTTTGCTGATGGTCGCGCTTGTCTGGGGAAGCTGGGCACATTTCGACCGTTCTTTCGATTGTGCGCGCCCCTTGTGCTCGCGCGACAGCACGATTGATATCGGCCTGCCGGTCTGGCCATCCAAGGTCATCGTGCCGATGGCCTTTGCGGTGCTGTGTCTGCGCCTTGTGTTGCAGGCAGTGGGCTATTCGCGGGCCTTTGTTCTGGGACTGGATCGCCCGGTGGCGGTGCCGCTGACGATGTCAGTGGCGGAACAGGCAGCTCTTGAAGCCGAACAATTTGAAGGGCGCGATTGATGGACCCTATAACAATTGGGCTCTGGACCACTGGTTTCATGCTGGTGATGGTCGTCATTGGGATGCGCGTGGCCTTTGCCGCAGGACTTGCCGGGTTTCTGGGTCTTGTCTGGCTGCGCTGGAACGGGTTCGACTATGATCCGGCACGGTTTTGGAAATCTGTTGAGATCAGCGTCAAGGTTGCGGGTCAGGTGCCGCATTCCAAGGTGTCCGCCAATACGCTGTCGCTGATCCCGACCTTTATTCTCATCGGCTATCTTGCCTATTACGCGGGCCTGACACGCGCGCTGTTCGAGGCGGCAAAGCGCTGGATCGCTTGGGTGCCGGGTGGGCTTGCCGTGTCGACGGTCTTTGCCACCGCCGGGTTTGCCGCCGTGTCTGGCGCGTCGGTGGCGACGGCGGCGGTTTTTGCCCGGATCGCCATCCCCGAAATGCTCAAGATCGGCTATAACAAGCAATTCGCAGCCGGGGTCGTGGCGGCGGGTGGCACGCTGGCCTCGTTGATCCCACCTTCGGCGATCCTTGTGATCTATGCCATCATCGTGGAACAGGATGTGGGCAAGCTTTTGCTGGCGGGGTTCATTCCGGGGATGTTCTCTGCTCTGGTATATGCCGGGTTGATCATCGGTATGGCGGTGATCTTCAAGAATATCGGCCCGCCTGTGAGTGGCTTTAGCTGGGGACAGCGGTTGAGCTCACTTATGCCGGCGCTGCCCATCGTCGCGGTCGTCGTAATCATCATCTTTTTCGTCTACAACCCCTTCGGAGAGGCGTGGGGCACCCCGACAGAGGGTGGTGCCGTAGGTGCCTTTATTGTGTTTCTCATGGCGCTGTACCGCGGGATGCGCCTGACGGAGTTGAAATCCGCACTGATCGAGACAGCCAAGCTGACGGTGATGATCTTTACGATCATCTGGGGCGTGCTGATCTATGTGCGCTTCCTCGGCTTTGCTGATTTACCCGGTGCCTTTGCCGATTGGATCACATCGCTCAACGCGTCGCCCATGTTGATCCTTGTGTGCATCCTGCTGGCGTATGCCGTGCTTGGCATGTTCATGGATGCGATCGGTATGCTGCTCTTGACGCTGCCGGTGGTTTATCCGGCGGTCATGGCCCTGAATGGCGGAGAGTATGTAAGCGCCGCTGACAGTGCCTTTGGCATGTCGGGAGAGATGTGCGCGATCTGGTTCGGGATATTGGTGGTCAAGATGGCGGAGTTCTGTCTTATCACGCCGCCCATCGGTCTGAACTGCTTTGTCGTGGCCGGGGTGCGTCCGGATCTGACCGTTCAGGACGTGTTCAAGGGGGTGATGCCGTTCTTTCTTGCAGATGCCGTGACGATCGCGTTGCTGGTCAGCTTTCCAATCATCGTGCTTTGGCTGCCCGGACTGGCATGACCGTCATGTAAGCCAAGCAATTCTCGTTTGGCTTGGCGACGATCTGGGTCGGCGCTTTTGATGTGCAGATGATTGTGCAAACCCGTCAAGACAGCTCTGCGCTCAGTAGAGACCAGCCTCACGTGCAAGCAGGGCAGCCTGTGTCCGGTTGGCCGTGCCGACCTTGCGGTAAAGTGTTTTCACATGCAGCTTGATCGTCGGCTCGGACAGCTCCAGATCGCGGGCAATTTCTTTGTTCGACTTGCCTTGTGTCAGGCCCTTGAGAACCTGCTGTTCGCGCTCTGTCAGCTTTTTCGCCAGAGGATTGGCTGTGGCCGGATCCTCTCCGGTCATGACGCCTGCGGGCATGTATTGTTCCCCCATCGCCATGAAACGGATCGCATTGACCAGCGATTTCGCGGCCAGTGTCTTGGGCACGAAACCGCATGCGCCAACGGCCAGCGCCTGCTCTGCCAGAGCCCGAGAAGAGTCTCCCGTGAAAAGAGCGACCCGCGCGGCACCGTCCATCTGAATTGCCCGTTCAAGACCCGACAGCCCGTTCATGCCGGGCATCCCGAGGTCCAGCATTACAAGATCAAACGGCCCCTCGCTGGAGATCTTGTCAGCGGCATCATCGAAGCTCGGTGCCGTGACGACATCTATACCGCCTGCGGCTTCGATGAATGCGAGAACCGTATCCAAAAGAAGCTCATGGTCATCCGCGATCAATACCTTCACACCTAGTCTCTCCAATTTGCTGAGAATGCCTAAGTAAAAGTTGATTATGGCAGATTAAAGGAAAGCGAATGGATATACACAATTATCCCGTCGGATGTTTAATCTGAACAAATGGGGCAAGAAGGGCGCGATGTGCAGCGGTGCTTGGTGTCCACGCAGGTCGGTACGTGGGGAACGGCGCGTATCAGGCGATCTGTTGCAAGCTGACACATATTTTCATCATTATCTCATGTCATTGGAATATCCGATGACATGCCCCCTATCCGATTGGATAAGATCCTATCCGGTAGTCCAGCTTCTTTGGCAATCAAAACTGTAGTAAGATCTATTGAACATTTTGCGGAGTTAAACATGCGTTTCGTTTTTGTCGTCGTTGCCGCGCTTGCATCATGCCTTGTCTTTCCGGCCCAAGCCGCCGAATTACCCAGCCCCGAAGGTGAAGTCATCCTGACGGTGTCCGGTGCGATAGAAGGTGGCAACACACCCGACAGCGCCATATTCGACATGGACATGCTGACGGAAATGGATGCTGTCAGTTTCCAAACCACAACGCTCTGGACAGAGGGGGCGACAACCTTCACCGGGGTTCCGCTGGCAAGCGTGCTCGACTTGCTTGGGGTCGAGGACGGCATGATCCGTGCGAGTGCGATAAATGACTACACGGTCGAAATTCCTGTGGATAGCTTGACTGACGAGGCACCGATCCTCGCCTACGCGCAAAACGGAGAGCCGATGCCGCGCCGTCAAAAAGGCCCGCTCTGGGTGATCTACCCCTACGATAGCAGTGCTGATTTTCGATCAGAGGTTGTTTACTCGCGTAGCATCTGGCAGCTCAATCGTCTGGAGATTGTAGAGTAAAAAGGAAACTTGGCGTGATACCCGATAGCGGCGGCGCCGATGAGTTCTGAGGCTCTCAGTGTCCCTCCTCCACGAAAAAGACGGAGCAAAGTGCTCAGATTCGTGATTGGTCTGAGCATTGGGGTGACGTTGGTTTTTACGGTCGGTCTGTCTCAGCAGGTCATATCGGACCTTGAAAGACAGCAATCCGCCAGTTCTGATAATGTCCAATGGACCCTGACGCAGGTCGAGGTCGACTACCTCGGTTTCGTGCTTGCTCTGGAGCAGCACTTGCACGACCCCGATGGACCAGTGCCGACCAATCCTGATTTATCCAACCTGCGCCGACAGTTCGATGTGTTTTACAGCCGCGTTGACACCTTGAAACAATCCCGGCTTTTCCGGGAGTTGCGCCAGAATCCAAACTTTGCCGGGCCGCTTGACCTTCTAAGTGATTTTCTGGATCGATCGGTGCCGTTTATAGATGGTTCTCAAGAGGACCTGACAGAGGCAATCCCCGCAATATGGCGCGATGCAAGCGCCTTCAGGAATGATGTTCGTGACTTGTCCCTGTCCGGTCTGGCCTATTTCGCCAGCACTGCAGATGACCGGCGCAAAGCCACGACCGTCACTCTGGCTCAGCTCGCGGCGCTGTCGGCCACATTGCTGATGGTTCTGACCATGGCCAGTGTTTATCTCTTGCATGTGAACCGCGTCATGCATCGGCGCGAAAATGAACTGGTTCAGACAAATCACCGCATGAATACGGTTCTGCACACCTCGTTGGATGCGGTGATCGTGTCGAATTCATGGGGTCGCGTGGTTGAATTCAACCCGGCCGCAGAAAAGATTTTCGGTTTTAGCGCGTCAGAGGCGCGGGGCAGGACCATCGGTGAACTCATTGTGCCGGCCCATCTGCGCAAAGCCCACAACGAAGGCATGAAGCGCATGAGTGGCGGCGGCGAACGTCACGTGGTGGGCAAGGGACGCGTGCAGGTCGAAGCGATGCGCAAGAACGGAGAGATTTTTCCCGTCGAGCTTGCTCTGCAATCGGCCACTTATGATGATCAGGAGGTGATCATCGGATTTTTGCAGGACATCTCAAGGCGGGTGGCGGCAGAGGCCGAGGTAATCTCGACACGCGACAAGGCGCTTGCCAGTGAAAAGGCAAAGTCGGAATTCCTGACCGTGATGAGCCATGAGATCCGCACACCGTTGAATGGCTTGCTGGGAAATCTGTCATTGCTCAAGAACACGGGTCCGAACGGCACGCAGCAAAAGTTCATCAGCAACATGGAAGTGTCTGGTGAAATCCTGCTCAATCATGTGGATTCAGTGCTGGATATCGCACGGTTCGAGGCTGGCAAACTGTCCATCCTCCGAGAGCCGACCGATCTTGGTGAACTCATGCAAGAGATCGTGGACGGTCAGAACGGCTATGCCGCGTCGCGCGGCAATGTGATCGAGTGGCATTGGTCCGGCCCCCCGCAGCCCGCCGTGTCGACGGATAAGCAAAGGCTGCGTCAGATCCTGTTGAACCTTGTGGGCAACGCGATCAAGTTCACCGAAAATGGCCAGATCACGCTCGAAGTCAGCCGTGAAGAGCAGGGCCGAAAGAACGTGCCATCAACCTATGAATTCCGGGTGATCGACACCGGCACCGGCATAGCGGAAGAAAAACAGGACCTGATTTTCGAGGATTTCCACACCAACGATTCCTCGATCGGGCGGTCCGCCGGGGGGACCGGACTGGGCCTTGGCATCGCGCGACGTTTCACGAATGCGATGGGCGGTGAGATCGGGGTCGAGAGTACGCCGGGAGAGGGCAGCGTTTTCTGGGTCCGTGTTCCGATGCATGAGGCCGAGCCGAGCCATTTCCATCAAAGAGAAAGTGGCGAGACAGAGGATACATCCCCGCTCGACCTGCTTGTGGTGGAAGACAACGAAATCAATCTGGTGCTGATCGTGAACATGCTGGAAATGGATGGGCATCGTGTCACGACCGCTCGGAACGGCGCAGAAGGGGTGGCCGCCGCGAATGCCGCCAGATTTGATGCGATCCTGATGGATATCAGCATGCCCGTCATGGACGGTCCCACCGCCACCCGAACGATACGCGCAGACGGGGGGAAATGTGCAGATATCCCGATCATTGCGGTGTCCGCGAATGT
>CBFHML010000138.1:0-32380 GCA_965656855.1 Roseovarius sp. | reverse complement strand
GTGCTGCGGCCCAAAGACGCCTAGCGCACCCGGCCTACCAGCGCCCCGTCGCCGCCCGCGCGCTCAGCGACAGCCGGGTGCGCAGGGGCGGCGGCAAAAGACCACCATCGGCCACAAGACCGGGGTTGCGCGCCGCCTGCGCAAGAATGGCATCGGTCTGCCACAGCGCCAGCATTGCCGGGCGCACGACTTTGGGCAGTTGTGCACGCCGCGCCGCGGCCAAGGCCGCCTGCGCCTCTTTCGCCAAATCCTGCACAGCCTTGCGGCGGCCATCGACCAACGGCTTGCGCCCGGCGCGTTCCAGACCCGGCACCGCCATCAGCCAGTTCGCCACCCCCTGCGCAAAGCCCGCCTGCCTCACCGGCGCGTGCGGCGCATCGCCAAGCGCCAAGACCGCCGTCACCAACAGCCCACCCGAGGTGGCGTCGATATAGCTGCAGAAATCGGCGTCATCTTCGAACGGATCGCGGGCAATATCCCACCGCCGCGCGTCGATCAGCGCATCGAGCCTGTCCGCGCCCCCCTTGTCGATCACATGGGCCAGCGGCACCGCCACGTCGTGACGCCGCAGCGGCGCGCCACTGCGGATTTCCTCAAGCACGTCGCGCCACCATTGCAGGCGCATCTCGGCGATCATCGGCTCTTGCGTGACCCAGGGCGCGCGGGCCACCTCGACATTGAAGGCGTAGATTGGAAACAGCTTGGCGCGCGCGGGCACGGGGGCTGCCATCACAGCGGCAAAGCGCACGGGGTCCGCGCGCTCGACACTGCGCGCGCAGGCGATCAGATCATCGTCCATCGGATCCTCTCCCTCTCGGCCAAGGGCAGTCACGCCGTATCCGCGTCGCGCAGCAGCTTCCAGTTGATCGCGTCGATCAGCGCCTCAAAGGACGCGTCAACGATATTCGCCGACACCCCCACAGTGGACCAGCGCCGCCCCTGCCCGTCTTGGCTGTCGATAATGACACGGGTCACGGCCTCGGTGCCGCCTTGGGTAATACGCACTTTGAAATCCACCAGATGCATGTCTTCGATGGCCTGCTGGTAGCGGCCCAGATCCTTGGCCAGCGCCTGCGCCAGCGCGTTGACCGGGCCACGATCGGTGCCCTGCGCATCCAGCGACTCGCTCACCGACAGCTTCTTTTCGCCATCGACCTTTACCACAACGACCGCCTCGGACAGAGACACCGTCTGATTGTACTTGTTCTTGCGCCGCTCCACCGTGACCTTGTAGCGCTTGACCTCGAAAAACCGGGGCATCTCCCCCAGCAGGTCGCGCGCCAAAAGCTCGAACGACGCCTGCGCGCTGTCATAGGTGTAGCCGCGACTCTCGCGTGTCTTGATCTCATCGAGGATGCGCGGCAGGGCTGGGTTGTCCGTGTCCACGGTGATCCCCGCCTCGATCAGGCGGCGGCGCAGATTGGATTGCCCGGCCTGATTGGACATCGGAATGACGCGGGCATTGCCCACCGTTTCAGGGTCGATATGTTCATAGGTCGTCGGATCCTTGAGGATCGCACTCGCATGCAGCCCCGCCTTGTGCGCAAAGGCCGAGACGCCGACATAGGCCGCCTGTTTGAGCGGCACGCGATTGAGGATCTCATCCAGCTGCCGCGACGCGCGCGTCAGTTCGGTCAGCGCCTCCCGCGTCACACCGATCTCATAGGTCGAGGCATAGGGCTCTTTGAGCAGCAGCGTCGGGATGATCGCGGTGAGATTGGCATTGCCACAGCGCTCTCCCAGACCATTCAGCGTGCCTTGGATCTGCCGCGCGCCCGCGTCGATCGCCGCCAAACTGCAGGCGACCGCATTCTCCGTGTCGTCATGGGTGTGGATCCCAAGACGGGGACCCGGAATACCTGCCGCGATCACGGCGCGGGTGATGTCGGATATTTCCTGCGGCAGGGTCCCGCCATTGGTGTCACACAGCACGATCCAGCGCGCGCCCGCCTCCAGCGCCGCGCGCAGACAGCTCAGGGCATAGTCGGGATTGGCCTTGAACCCGTCAAAGAAATGCTCGGCATCGAACAGCGCTTCACGCCCCTGCGCCACGATATGCGCGAGGGAGTCCGCGATATTCTCAGTATTTTCCCCAAGCGTAATGCCAAGCGCTTTCTCGACGTGAAAGTCATGCGTCTTGCCAACGATGCAGACAGATTTCGTGCCCGCGTTCAGCACAGCCGCCAGAACCTCGTCATTCCCGGCAGAGCGCCCGGCCCGCTTGGTCATGCCAAAGGCGGTCAGCCGTGCGGCGGTCTGCGGGGCGGCCTCGAAAAATCCGCTATCGGTCGGGTTCGCCCCGGGCCAGCCGCCTTCGATATAGTCCACCCCAAGCGCATCCAGCGTCGCCGCGATGGTCAGCTTTTCCGGCGTGGAAAACTGCACGCCCTGCGTTTGCTGCCCGTCCCGCAGGGTGGTGTCATAAATATAAAGCCGCTCCTTACCCATGACACGCCCCCCCGTTCATCTTGCAAAAAATATCCCGGGGCGTGTGAGGGGCTGGCCCCTCACTCCGACATAGGCTCAAAACACGACCTTTACCTGTAACAAAGCAAGGTTCGACATTCTCCCGCACGGCTAGCTGGCGTTGAGCTGCAAGGCGCTTCATTTCAGCGTCTCCAATTGAGCGGGATCGAAACCAGAGCCGGGCACCAGTTCTACGCCCTCCTTACTCATACGGACTTCCACACCAGCGGCCACCAAAGCGGCCTTCAAGCGATCAACCTCAGAGAAATTCTTGGTTTGCATCGCCGAGTTTCGGGCTTCGGCCAAGAGCGCAGAGAGATCGTTGAGAATTTGATTTTCCGGCGCTGGCTGATCGGGCCGGTCGGCCATATTGCCTTGAGTAAGACCAAGAAAGTCCAGACACGATTTCAATTTGCCTTTGTCACCCGCTCGGTAAAGCCCGCGCATCACTGTAATCGCCCCATGGGTGTTGAGGTCGTCGCCAAGCGCATCAATCAGCTCATCGGGAACATCAGACGCTGTCTCGCACGACGCCAGCGCATAATAGCGGGCAAGCTCGTTTTCCGCCTCCCGCGCCTTCTCCGCTGTCCAGTCCATCGGCTTGCGGTAATGCGTGCTTAGAAACACAAAGCGGATCACCTCACCCGGCACGCCCTGATCCAGCAGGTCCCGCACGGTAAAGAAATTGCCCAGTGACTTGGACATCTTCTTGCCCTCGACCTGCAACATCTCGTTATGGAGCCAATATTTTGCAAAGCTTCCCTCGGGATGGGCACAGCAGCTTTGCGCAATTTCATTCTCGTGATGCGGAAACATCAGATCATTGCCGCCGCCGTGGATGTCAAAACTATCCCCCAGCAACTCGTAACTCATGGCAGAGCATTCGATATGCCAACCCGGCCGCCCCCGGCCCCATGGGCTGTCCCAACCGGGCTGGTCGTCGCTTGACGGCTTCCACAGGACGAAATCCATCGGGTTACGCTTATACGGTGCCACCTCGACCCGTGCGCCCGCGATCATATCATCCACCGTGCGCCCCGACAGCTTGCCATAGCCCTCGCGCCAGCTATCCACGGCAAAAAGCACATGGCCCTCCGCCTCATAGGCGTGGCCCTTGGCGATCAGGGACCCGATCATCTCCACCATCTGCGGGATGTATTGCGTCGCGCGCGGCATGGCGTCCGGCTCTAGCGCACCCAGTGCGCCCATATCGTCCAGAAACCACTGCGTCGTCTCGTTGGTGATCTCCGCGATCTCGCGCCCGCTCACGGCGGCGCGGGCGTTGATCTTGTCATCCACGTCGGTGAAGTTGCGCACGTATCTGACATGGTCCGCGCCATAGACATGCCGCAGCAGACGGTAGAGGACGTCGAACACCACCACGGGCCGCGCGTTGCCCAGATGTGCCCGGTTATAGACCGTCGGCCCGCAGACATACATGCGGACATCGTCCCGATTGATCGGCTCGAAATCTTCTTTCTTCCGCGTTCTGGTGTTGTGCAGTTTGATCGTCGTCATACCGTCCTCGCGCGCGTGGTCCCGCGGCGGGCTTAGCAACTTCGATTGTCCGAGGAAATAGAAGACCGGCCCGCCAGAGAAATCTCAGCGGATAATGCAGCCAATAATGATGCAGAGCCTAGCCATGTCACACATCTACGCCGCGCATGCAGACCGGTCAAGTTGCTTGACTTCGCACCACGCCCCGCGCGACACCCCGCCCATATCCCACATTCAGGACTTAGGAGCAGACATATGCGGCTTTCGACGCGGATCACCGGGCTGACGGGTGGCGGCTCTGACGGGTGGGATGTCTATTACAAGGCCAAGGCGATGCAGGCGGACGGCACGGATATCGCCATGCTGACCATCGGCGAACATGACGTGGGCACGCATCACAGCATTTTGGACGCGATGCATGCCGCCGGTGTCGCGGGTCATGTGGGCTATGCGATGTTCAACGGCAATCTCAACCTGCGTGAGATCGTGGCGCGCCGTGTCTCTGCGCGGACAGGCGTGACAACGACCCCCGACAACGTGCTGGTGGTGCCGGGCGGTCAGGCGGGGCTGTATGCGGCGCATCATGCCGCCTGCGACGAGGGCGATCGCGCGCTGTTCATTGATCCCTATTATGCCACCTATCCCGGCACGATCCGGGGGGTGGGTGCGATCCCTGTGCCCATCAACGCCCGGCCAGAGCGAGAGTTTCAGCCCGACCCGGCAGAGATCGCGGCCCAAGCCAAGGGCGCGCGGTCCTTGCTGATCAACTCGCCCAACAATCCCACCGGCGTGGTCTATGGCCGTGACACGCTGCAGGGTATTGCCCAAGTGGTGCAGGATCACGACCTGTGGCTCATCTCGGACGAGGTCTATGACACGCAAGTCTGGGAGGGCGCGCATCTGTCGCCCCGCGCCCTGCCCGAGATGGACAAGCGCACGATGGTTATCGGCTCCATGTCGAAAAGCCACGCCATGACCGGCAGCCGCATCGGCTGGGTCATCGGGCCTGAGGAGGCGATTGCGCATATGGGCAATCTGTCCACGCACACGACCTATGGCGTTGCGGGCTTTGTGCAGGAGGCGTCGGTGTTCGCCCTCGGCCTTGGTGACGAGTTCGAGGCGGGCGTGGCAGCCCCCTTTCGGCGGCGGCGCGATGCGGTGCTGGCACAGGTTGCGGGATCGGATGTGGTCCGCGCGGTGCCGGCGCGCGGCGGCATGTTCGTCATGCTCGATATCCGCGCCACGGGCCTGTCGGGTGAGGAATTTGCGCTGGCCCTGCTGGACGAGCGGCATGTGGCCGTCATGCCCGGCGAAAGCTTTGGCAAAGCGGCGGCAGGGCATGTGCGGCTGGGTCTGACCGTGGCGGATGATCGTCTGGGTGCTGCGGTGGGCGAATTGCTGAATTTCGCGGCACGGCGCGCCAAGGCGGCACAGACGGGCTGACCCTGCGACCGCCTGCCGCGTACCGACGTCCCCCAAGGCACCCCATATCAGGCTCTCAACAACAAGGGAGACGGAAATGTTCAAAGGTCTGGGACTGTCGCTGGCGCTGATTATTGCGGGCATGCTGGGACTGCCGGTGGTGTTTCTCGCCGCCGTCTGACGCCACACAAACACGTTAAATTCCAAGGGCATGCGCCGGTCGCGTGCCCTTTGCCATACGCGGGCGCAGGTTTTTGCGCCGCGCGTCGCTTTCAGGACAGAATGTCGCACCAAGACAGGCTAGAGTGATCTCGTGAAATCGCGAGGTCCGCCATGGCCGCACGTTGTAAGATTACGCTTGTTTCGCGCACCATCGGTGCCTGCCGCGGTCTTGCGGCGCGGGGAAGACCTGATTTGGCAGAGCGTTGCTAATCCTGCCCTTTCACGCCCCGAGGATTGTTCCCAATGACCCAGACCACGACCCGCCGGTCCGGCGGACGCAGCGCGCGTCGCGCCAGCCGCGCCGCCCCTCTTGACGCACAGACCCGCCCGATACGCCCCGGTATGGAGGGCGGGCAATACCGCCCCCTGACCGATATCGACATGGCTCGCATCCATGAGGCCGCCCTGACCGCCCTAGAGGAGATCGGCCTTGCCGATGCGCCCCCCAGCGGGGTCGAGTATCTCACCGCGGCGGGTGCCATTCCCGGCACTGACGGGCGCATCCGCTTTCCCCGCGCGTTGGTCGAGGATACGCTGGCGCGCGCCAACCGCAGCGTCACGCTATTCAGTCGCGATGGACAAAACGACCTGCATCTGACAGGCGCGCGCGTGCATTACGGCACGGCCGGGGCCGCGGTGAATATGGTAGAGCCTGACGGGCGTAGCTATCGCGAAAGCACGCTGCAGGATCTGCATGACGCGGCGCGGATCTGTGACCGGCTCGACAATATCCATTTCGTCCAGCGCCCGATGGTGGCGCGTGACATCACAGATGGGCGCGAGATGGACCTCAACACGCTTTATGCCTGTTGCGCGGGCACAACGAAACATGTGGGCACATCCTTTACCGATCCTGATTTCGTGGCTGACGCGATGGCGATGCTGCACCTGATCGCAGGCGGCGAGGCCGCATGGCGCGACCGGCCATTCGTGAGCAATTCCAACTGCTTTGTCGTGCCGCCCCTGCGCTTTGCGCCAGAGGCCTGCAAGGTGATGGAGGCCTGTATCGAGGGCGGCATGCCGGTGCTGTTGCTGTCGGCAGGCATGGCGGGGGCCACCGCCCCCTCGACCGTGGCGGGCGCCATCGTGCAGGCCTGTGCCGAATGTCTGGCGGGGCTTGTTTATGTCAACGCGGTGCGCCCCGGGCATCCGGCGATTTTCGGCACATGGCCCTTTGGGCTGGACCTGCGCAGCGGGGCCATGACCGGCGGATCGGGGGAACAGGCGCTGCTGACGGCGGGGTGCGCGCAGATGCACAAATTCTACGGCGTGCCGGGGGGCGCTGCGGGCGGGATCGCGGATGCGAAACTTCCCGATATGCAGGCCGGGTGGGAGCAGATGTGCTCGAACGTGATGGCGGGGCTGTCGGGGCTCAACATGGTTTATGAGGCGGCGGGCATGCATGCCTCTTTGCTGGGGTTCTGCCACGAAAGCCTGATCCTTGGTGATGACCTTATCGGGCAGGCGATGCGCTGTGTGCGCGGCATCGAGGTGGATGATCAGACGCTGGCACTGGACCAGATGCGCGAGGTCTGCATCGGCGGCAGCGGGCATTACCTTGGCACTGCTGGCACGCTTGAGCGGATGCAGAGCGATCACGTCTATCCCAGTTTCGGTGACCGCACCTCGCCCAAGGAATGGGTGGAAAAGGGCAAGCCCGATCTGATCGAAACGGCCCGCGCCCGCAAAGAGGCGATCCTGTCAGAGCGCAGTGCCGCGCGGTTTGATCCCGAGACCGACGCCGCGTTGCGCAGGCGGTTCCCGATCCACCTGCCCGCATGATGCACGGGTCTGGCAGGCGGGTTGGGCACCATCGCCCGCCCTACCCGTCTGGCGACAATCGCGCGAGGATCGGGGCGGTATCCACCGCGCCGATGGCCCCAGCACTGCGCCCACGTTCGCCGGTAAGCCGCGTGGCGACAAAGGCTTCGGCCACCGCCGTCGGCGCGTGACGGATCAGCACAGAGGCGGTCAGCAGCGTGGCGAGGCTTTCGACATACCAGCGCGCCTGCGCCTCGTCGGGCAGTTTCGGGAAATGCCGGATATGGCGGTTCAGCGCATCGTCATAGCGCCGGTATTGCCCCGCCACCGCGCCAAGCTCTTCGCCAAGCCGGTCGCCCGCCAATGGCGCGCGCCGGAGCGTGCGCAGGATATCCAGACAAATGACATTGCCAGACCCCTCCCAGATGGAATTGAGCGGCGCCTCGCGATAGAGCATGGCCATGCCGTTTTCCTCTACATAGCCCGCGCCGCCCATCACCTCCATCGCCTCGTAGACAAGGTTTGGACAAAGCTTGTTGCCCATATATTTCGCCAACGCCACCGAGAGCCGCGCATAGGCGCGCTCGCCCTCGCCTTTGGCATCGAAACTGTGCGCCACATGCATCCCAAGGGCCAGCGTGCCCTCCCAATCCAGTGCCAGATCGGCCAGCACGGCACGCATCAGCGGCTGATCGATCAGCGTTTTCTGGAACGCCGTGCGATGACGCGCCCAATGCGTCGCCCGGTCCAGCGCCGCGCGCATCAGACCGGCGGGGGCCATCGCGGTATCCAGCCGCGTGTGATGCATCATCTCGATGATCGTCTGCACGCCCTTGCCCTCGTCGCCCAGCCGGTAGGCCTCGGCGTCAAGATACTCGATCTCGGCGCTGGCATTGGCGCGGTTGCCCAGCTTGTCCTTGAGCCGCTGAATCTGGATCGCATTGCGCGCCCCCTCAAGCCAGCGTGGCACGACGAAACAAGTCAGCCCGCCGGGCGCCTGTGCCAGCGTCAGAAACCCGTCGGACATCGGCGCAGAGCAGAACCACTTGTGCCCGCGCAGCACATAAGTCTCGCCATTGGGGGCGGCCTGTGTGGTGTTGGCCCGCACATCAGAGCCACCCTGCTTTTCGGTCATGGCCATGCCCATCGTGGCGCCGGATTTGCGCGCCAGCGGTTTGGCCGCGCCATCATGTGCGCGGCTCATCAGCTTGGGCACCCAGCGGTCAAACAGGGCCGGGTCCGCCTTGAGCGCGGGGATCGCCGCATAGGTCATGGTCATCGGGCAGCACACCCCCGGCTCTATCTGACTGGTCAGGTACACCATGGCCGCATGCGTGGCATGGCCGCCTGTCGCCCCCTCCCACGGGAGGGCGGCATACCCCGCGCCAAGCCCGGCCTGCATCAGATCGTGATAGCCCGGATGATAGCGCACCTCATCGAGCCGCCGCCCGCCGGGATCGAACTGGCACAACTCGGGCGGGTGGTGATTGGCGGCGCGCCCGGCCTCTGCCATGTCGCCGCTGCCCATCATCGCACCGTAGCGCGCCAGATGCGCCGCATCCGCGCCCGCCGCCTGCGCGTGGGTCCTAAGTGCCGGGTCTGCCGCCCAAAGATCCACATCACCGCGCGGGTCCGGCTGATTGGTGACCTCATGGGTCAAGAGCGCGGTGCGCGGCGGGACCTGTGACATGAAAGACTCTCCTTTGCCCCGGTTTCTACCGTTTAACGAGAACTTGGGGAAAGGGGATTCACAAATCGCTGTCTCTGTGCGATGGTTTATTCGCACCGCTCGATAAGAGGCGGGCGAAGTAGGCAGAGCAGATTTTCCATGAGCACGCGAAAAAGACCTGCGATCGGTGTCCTGATGTATTCCGTCGTGGCCTTCGGGCTGGGGGCGTATTTCACCTTTGCCGCTGTGCAGGGCGATTACGGCCTGTTCCGGCGCGCCGAGATCGAAGCGGGCGAAGCAGAGCTGCGCGCGCAACTGGAGGCGCTCAATTCAAAAGTGGCCCGGATGGAGAACCTGACCCACAGGCTGTCGGACACCTATCTCGACCTCGATCTGCTGGATCAGCAGGCGCGCGATGTGCTCGGCCTATTGCGGGCCGACGAGATCGTGGTGCGCTGATCACCGCCTGATCCGGTCCAAATTCACCCTCGAAAATCCCTGCCGGATGCGTTAAAAGATAGTTTAACGCTAAACTATATATCCAGCAGAGGAGCCATCCGCCCATGGCCACCCGTAGAAAACCTGCAAAATCAAACGTTTCCGCTGACGAGCTAAAGCAATATTACCGCGACATGCTCTTGATCCGCCGATTCGAGGAAAAGGCGGGGCAGCTATATGGCATGGGCCTGATCGGCGGCTTCTGCCACCTTTATATCGGACAAGAAGCGGTCGTTGTCGGGTTGGAAT
Source organism: Roseovarius sp. (assembly GCA_965656855.1). GTDB lineage: Bacteria > Pseudomonadota > Alphaproteobacteria > Rhodobacterales > Rhodobacteraceae > Roseovarius. The sequence goes on along the minus strand of CBFHML010000138.1, from coordinate 22,596 downwards.
CCGCCGCCGAGGATGGCGACAAGCGGATCACGACCTATCGCGATCACGGACATATGCTGGCCTGCGGGATGGACCCCAACGGCGTCATGGCAGAGCTGACAGGCCGCGAGGGCGGCTATTCGCGGGGCAAGGGCGGCTCCATGCATATGTTCAGCAAGGAAAAAGATTTCTACGGCGGTCACGGCATCGTCGGGGCCAATGTGCCGCTTGGCGCGGGGCTCGCACTTGCGGATCAGTACAAGGGCAATGACCGCGTCACATTCACCTATTTCGGCGATGGCGCCGCGAACCAGGGTCAGGTCTATGAGACGTTCAACATGGCCGCCCTGTGGAAACTGCCGGTGATTTTCGTGATCGAAAACAACCAGTACGCCATGGGCACATCACAGCAGCGCTCCACCTCCTCGCCCGATATCTACCATCGCGGCGAGGCGTTCGGCATTCCCGGCGAAATGGTCGACGGGATGGATGTGCTGGCGGTCCGCGATGCGGGTAAAAAGGCTGTCGATCACTGCCGCTCTGGCAAGGGGCCGTATATCCTCGAGCTCAAGACCTATCGCTATCGCGGCCATTCCATGTCTGACCCGGCCAAGTATCGCACCCGCGAAGAAGTCCAGAAAATGCGCGATGAAAAGGACTGCATCGAGCATGTCCGCGATCTTTTGCTGGAGGGCAAGCACGCCACCGAAGAAGATCTCAAGGCGATCGACAAAGAGATCAAATCGGTCGTGAACGATGCCGCAGAATTTTCCAAGGAAAGCCCGGAACCCGCAGTCGAAGAACTGTGGACAGACATCGTGCGCGAAGCGTAAGCGACAGAGATTGCAGGAGTAATTAGAAGATGCCCACCGAAATTCTCATGCCCGCCCTGTCGCCCACGATGGAGGAAGGCACCCTTGCCAAATGGCTGGTCAAAGAAGGCGATACCGTCGCATCCGGCGATATCATGGCCGAGATAGAGACCGACAAGGCAACGATGGAGTTTGAAGCCGTCGACGAAGGCACCATCGGCAAGATCCTCATCGAGGAAGGCACCGAGGGCGTGAAGGTGAACACCCCCATCGCCGTGCTGCTGGAAGAGGGCGAAAGCGCCGATGATATCGGCGAGACAAGCGCCGAGCCCGAAGGTGGCGACGATAAGACGCCAGCGGCAGACAGCGCGCCCGCAAGCGCCCCTGCCCCATCCGCACCTGCCAAGGTCGCCCAATCCATCGAGCCCGACTGGCCCGAAGGCACCGAAATGAAAAAGATGACGGTGCGCGAGGCGATCAACACCGCCATGGCCGAAGAGATGCGCAACGATGGCGACGTCTTTATCATGGGCGAAGAGGTGGCCGAGTATCAGGGCGCCTACAAGATCACCCAAGGTCTGCTGGACGAGTTCGGTCCCAAGCGCGTCATCGACACCCCCATCACCGAGCATGGTTTTGCCGGGATCGGTGTCGGCGCAAGCTGGGGCGGGCTGAAGCCTGTTGTGGAGTTCATGACATGGAACTTTGCCATGCAGGCCATCGACCAGATCATCAACTCCGCGGCCAAGACGCTCTATATGTCGGGTGGCCAGATGGGCAGCCCCATCGTCTTTCGCGGTCCCAACGGTGCTGCCGCCCGCGTCGGTGCGCAGCACAGTCAGGATTACGCGGCATGGTACAGCCATGTGCCCGGTCTCAAGGTCGTGCAGCCCTATTCGGCCGCCGATGCCAAGGGCCTGCTGAAATCCGCGATCCGCGATCCCAACCCGGTCTTGTTCCTTGAAAACGAGATCCTCTATGGCAAAAGCTTTGACGTGCCGGTGCTGGAGGATTTCACCATTCCGATCGGCAAGGCCCGCATCGCGCGCGAAGGCAGCGATGTAACGCTTGTGACGTTCGGCATCGGCATGACCTACGCGCTTGAGGCCGCGGACAAGCTGGCCGAGGACGGCATCAGCGCCGAGGTGATCGACCTGCGCTCCTTGCGGCCCATCGACTATGATACGGTTGTGGCCAGTGTGCAGAAAACCAACCGCTGCGTGACCGTCGAAGAGGGCTTTCCAGTCTGTTCCATCGGCAACCATATCAGCGCGATTCTGATGCAACGCGCCTTTGACTGGCTGGACGCCCCGGTGATCAACTGCACCGGCAAGGACGTGCCCATGCCCTATGCGGCCAATCTCGAAAAGCTGGCGCTGACCTCGACCGCCGAGGTGATCGAAGCCGTCAAGCAAGTGACCTACAGGTAAGGAGCGCGACGCGATGCCAACGGAAATTCTGATGCCCGCCCTGTCGCCCACGATGGAGGAAGGCACCCTTGCCAAATGGCTGGTCAAGGAGGGCGACGAGGTGAACTCGGGCGATCTTCTGGCCGAGATCGAGACCGACAAGGCGACGATGGAGTTCGAAGCCGTGGACGAAGGCACCATCGGCAAGCTGCTTGTGGCCGAGGGCACCGAGGGCGTGAAGGTGAACACGCCCATCGCCGTGCTGCTGGAAGAAGGCGAGAGCGCCGACGACATCGACGCGAGCGCAGAGCCGAAATCGGCGCCCGCCTCCTCCGGGGTGGCCCCGGCAGAGCCGTCTGATAAGACGGAACCAGCGCAGGGCTATGGCCGTGGTCCTGGCCCTCAGGCGGCGCCCGATACGCCCGCCCCTGCCGCGCCGACGGATGACACGGGCGCGCGCATTTTTGCCTCGCCCCTTGCCCGCCGGATCGCGGCCCAGAATGGCGTGGATCTTGCGTCACTCACCGGGTCCGGACCGCATGGACGGATCGTAAAGGCCGATGTGGAGGGCGCACAGCCCGGCAAGGCCACAGCCCCCGCCAAGGCGGAGGCGAAACCCGATGCAGCCCATGCCCCCGCGACCGCCGCTGTCGCGCCTGCTGGCCCCTCGACGGAGACGGTGCTCAAGATGTACCAGACCCGCGAGTATGAAGAGGTCACGCTGGACGGCATGCGCAAAACCATAGCCGCGCGCCTGACCGAGGCCAAGCAGACCATCCCGCATTTCTATCTGCGCCGCGATATCAAGCTCGATGCGCTGCTGAAATTCCGGGCACAGCTGAACAAACAGCTTGAATCGCGTGGCGTAAAGCTGTCGGTCAATGATTTCATCATCAAGGCCAGTGCGCTCGCGCTTCAGGCGGTGCCGGATGCCAATGCCGTCTGGGCGGGCGACCGGGTGCTAAAGCTCAAGCCATCGGACGTGGCGGTGGCCGTCGCCATCGAAGGCGGGCTATTTACCCCGGTGCTGAAGGATGCGGAGATGAAATCTCTCTCGACCCTATCCGCCGAGATGAAGGATCTCGCCGCCCGCGCGCGTGATCGCAAACTGGCCCCGGACGAGTATCAGGGCGGCAGCTTTGCGATCTCGAACCTCGGCATGTTCGGGATCGACAATTTCGACGCGGTCATAAACCCGCCGCATGGTGGCATCCTCGCCGTTGGCGCAGGCGTCAAGAAACCCGTGGTGGGCGAAGATGGCGAACTGACCTCGGCCACGGTGATGAGCGTGACGCTTTCGGTGGACCACCGGGTGATCGACGGCGCGCTTGGGGCGCAGTTCCTCGATCAGATCGTGCAGAACCTAGAGAGCCCGATGATGATGCTGGCCTGATAGGCTGAGGGCCGGGCAGATACCCGGCCCCCGCTTGCGATCAGTTGGGTGAGAACGGCAGCGAGGAGTGGTGCAGCACGATCTTGGGCTCGCCATTTTCCATCTGCTCAAAGCCGAATGTATATTCGACCTTCACCTCTGCACCGTCCGTCTTGGTAAAGAAGTAGTTGCCCATCGACATGGCTGTGTTGCCACTGATGATGGTGCCTTCGTTCTCCCACCGGACGTTGGTATAAGGTGCGATGGCAAAGCCGCCATCCTCCGCAATCTCGCCCCCTACGAAATAGGATAGCGCCTCGTTGAAATCACCGCGGAACTGGTCCTCGGCGGCGAGTGTCGGCTTGAAGAGCACCTCTCCCTCGTCATAGGCGTAAAAGGTGTTGATGTGATCGGTCGCCGCTGCGGTATAGTCGCCGCCTGCGGTGTGAACAGCGCCGATATTCACGATGCCCTCACCCCATGCGGTCTGGATCGCGGTGACCTGCTCCATGGTCAGGCCGGATTGCGTATCGGCCATGGCAAGGCTGCCGGTAGTGACAAGGGCGAGTGTGGCGGCGGTTCCAAGGGTATTGATGCTGGTCATATGTGCTTCCTTTTCGGGATATGCGTTGATGTGTGACCGAAAAGTGGGTGCGCCGCGTCCATAATACCAATTGATTGATTTCCTGAATGCGATAGCCTCAGGGCATTGATTGTGGAGAAAGTGATGCGCCCGACCCTGCGGCAGATCGAGTATTTTGTTGCCGTGGCCGATCACGGCGCCTTTGGCGCAGCGGCCAATGCCCTTGCGGTGAGCCAGCCAAGCCTGTCCAAGCAACTTGGCACGATGGAGGCGGAGATGGGCACGCGCCTGTTCGAGCGCACGTCACGGCGCGTGGCGCTGACACCCACAGGACGCGCGGTGCTGAGCCGGGCCCGGTCAATCCTGCGGGATGTGCAGGATTTCAAAGCCTTGGTTCAGAACACATCGAGCCTGTTTGCGGCGCGTCTGTCGATTGGTGTCCTGCCTTCGGTGGGGGCCTATTTCATGCCCATAGCCAACCGGCGCCTGCACCGGCTCTATCCTGACCTGCGGCTTGTCGTGCAGGAGGGTGCGACGCGTCAGCTTCTGGATCGGCTCATGGATGGGCAGATCGATGCCGTGATCGGAACGCCTACAAACGATCCGGCATTCGACAGCGCGCCTCTCTTCGAAGAAACGCTATGGGTCTGCGCCGCAAGTGACGATGTCCTGTCAACCGGGACCGGGCCTGTCTCGTTGTCAGATCTTGCAGACAGGCCGCTTTTGTCGCTCAGCGAGGGATTCAGCCTGCGCGATCTTGTGGCCCGGCTCGCGGCAAAGGCGGGCACATTTGTCAGCCGCGACTATGAGGGTGCCAGCCTTGATGCCGTGCGACAAATGGCGGTGATGGGCGCAGGTGTGGCGGTGCTACCGTCGCTTTATGCCTTGGCAGAGGCGGTGCGAGACCCGGAATTTGTGGTGCGCCGCCTTGACCATCCGGACGCCACCCATCCCATCGCACTTCATTGGCGCAGAACCTCTCCGGCGGCAGAGGATTTTCGCCGTCTTGCCGCTGACCTCATAAGCGTAAAGGAAGAAATTCGCGCCGCGCGCGGGCCTCGTTTCGGCTGATCGGGAACGTGCCGATGCACGCATATTTGTGATATTCTTCAATACCATAAGAGAGCGGGTCATTGAGATATCCGCCGTCAACCCGCCATCACGTTAGCCAACCGCAAATATCCCCACCCCAACCGCCAGCCAGCCAAAGGCCAGCAGCGCCAGCCAGTACAGCACCCGGTCAAGCAGCCCGCCGTGATCGTGGTCATGGTGATCGTGACCGCCCCCCGGCCCCTGCCACGCGAGCCAGCCGAACACCGCCGTCAGGCTGAGGAAGCCAAGGTTCATCCAGAAAGTATGATCGATCTCGAACCGCTCCACCGGGTCTATCAGCCCCCGTGCAGAGGCTTGCGGATCAAGCCCGAGCACCAGAAACCCGTAATGCACCACCAGCGAGGTCACGATCAGCGCGCCCAGAAAGAGCAGCGCGATATAGCCGGCCATTTTCCACCCGTAAAACCGGGCATGCACCCGGATGACGGGCGCCACTACCAGATCGGAAAAGATGAACGCCATGATCCCCGCCACGCTGACCCCGTTGGCAAAAAGAAGTCCCGCGAGGGGGATGTTGCCCATCGATCCGATAAAGGTGAAAAAAGCGGCAACCGGCCCGATTATGGTGTGTGAGAGCACTTCCCAAAAGCTGCGCGCGCCTGCGTCGCCGGTGCCGGGGAATAGCCACATAAAGAACTCGGGCGGCACAAAGGCCGCGATGATCCCAGCAAGCGTGAACCCCACGGTCACGTCCTTCCACACCATTTGCCATTCCATCAGGTAGGCACGCGCCAGCTTGGCCCAAAGCGCGGGGGATTTTGCCAATTCGCTGGGGTCTTCGGGCTCGTCCCCTTCCCCGGCCTCAAGCGCGTGGCGCACGGTGTCGATCAGCTTTTGTGGCCGCCAAAGCGCCACCAGCGCCCACATCACCCCGATCAGGATCAGCCCACCGACATATTCCGCCACCACGAAATGCCAGCTGAGAAAGACGGAAATGACGATGCCAAGCTCGATCACGAGGTTCGTCGAGGCCAAAAGAAATGCCATCGACGGCACAAAGCCCGCCCCCTTGGCAAAGAGCGCTCGGGTCGAGGCAAGGGCAGAAAAGCTGCACGAGGAAGAGAGAAAGCCAAAGAAACTGGCGCGCGAGAGCGATTTGATATCCTCATCGCCCATCGCCTGCTGCATCCGGTCACGCGACACGAAAAGCTGGATCGCGGCACTGATAAGATAGCCGAGGCCGAACGCCCAGAAGGCCACCCAGAAATAGCCAAGCGTCGTCAGGGCGGCATCGGCCCAGTTTTGCAGAAAATCCATGATCCATCCGTTGTTTGCACAGCATAAACGCGGAGGTCACAGACGGCGTTCCAAACCATGGCGGCAGCCCGCTTTGCGCGGTCACTCCTCGCGCATCTCACGCTTGCGCATCGGCATGGCGTCGATGGTTTCCTTGAGCGTCTCAACGGAAATGACGCTGTCCGAGCGCAGTTTGATGCCGCCATCCTTGCCGATAAGCAGCATCATAAAGCCCGGTGGTGCGAGCCGGTCGCGCAGGGCAGACGGATCATCGGGGGAGACATCCGACAAAACAACGATATCCCGCTCTCGCAGATCAGAGGCAACCGCCTCAAGCGCCGAAATCGCCTGACGATAGCTGGGGTCATGCGGGGACGGGGCAAGCAGGATCACAGGGCGGTTTTCCCAGCGATAGGGGGCCAGCGCGTCCTTGGACTTGTCAAGCGTCTGAAAGAGCTCATTGGCAGAGACCGCGCCACCGCCAAAACCGGCGGCTGCGAGACAAATCAGGGCTAAAAATCGAAATATCGGCTGCATGTCGGCACCTCACGGCAATCTCAGACACCGAACGCCGCAAGGCGCATTAGGTTCCGCGCCTCAGCGCACCCCGAGAAGCTGATCCATGGCAACAGACGGCTGCGCACAACCCGCCTCTCCCACGATCTTGGCGGGCACACCAGCCACGGTTTTGCAGGGCGGCACCTCATGCAGCACCACAGAGCCTGCCGCAATGCGAGAGCAGTAACCAACCTTGATATTGCCCAGAACCTTGGCCCCTGCCCCGATCAGGACGCCATCACCGATTTTCGGATGCCGGTCCTCTTCTTCCTTGCCAGTGCCGCCAAGCGTCACCGAGTGCAGCATGGAGACGTTGTCACCCACCACAGCCGTCTCGCCGATAACGATGGAATGCGCGTGGTCGATCATGATGCCCTTGCCGATACGGGCAGCAGGATGGATATCCACGCCGAACACCTCGGAACAGCGCATCTGGAAAAACCGCGCCATATCGCGCCGGTTCTGCCGCCACAGCCAGTTCGCCACGCGGTGCGACTGGATCGCCTGAAAGCCCTTGAAGAACAGCATCGGCAGCAAAAATCGGTCACAGGCCGGGTCACGGTCATAGACGGCAACGATATCGGCCCGCGCCGCGTGGCCGATTTCTGCATCATCCGCATAGGCCATGTCGCAGATTTCCCGCAGGATCTGCTCTGGCATCTCGGTCGAGGCCAGCTTGAGAGACATGCGATAGGCCAGCGCGGATTCGATGGTCTTGTGGTGCAGGATCGAAGAGTGCACGAGACCGCCCAGCAGAGGCTCATCGCCGATGCCGGTTTCCGCCTCGGACTTGATCCGCGCCCAGACGGGATCAAGCTCGGCCAGTTTTGCGTGCGTCTCGGGCATGGGCGCTCTCCTTGTCATCGCCGCTTGGACCATAGCAGATAAGCGCCGGTGGTAAAATGCAAAGGCGTTTTAGACAAGATCGCGACGATACAGGCGCCAGAGCCGGTCACGGCGCCTCTATGGACAGCACCGCAGGACGCCCCGCCCCAAAGGCTGCAGAGATTTGCGCCACCTGCAAATCAAAGCCCGCAGCGACCCCGTCCGCCGCCTGTGCCACCGCATCATAGGTCCAGTGCGGGCTGTCCACCATCACCTCACGCAGCACCTGTGGCCCCTGCATCACCCGCACCACATAGCGTTCCGTTTCTTCCGCCAAAGGCACATCCGGCGTGTCCCAGCGATCCCCGCCAATGCGCGTGCGCCGCGTCCAGCTCAGCCTGCGATTCTGCCCCGGCTGGCCATCAAGGCGCAAATGCACGGGCGACAACGGGCGCAGGCCAAGCCCCTGAAACGCCAGCAGCGCATGGGCATAGGCGGGATCATCCAGCGGCCTTTCTGCAGGGCCGATCCGGTAGTGACGCGCCAGCCCACGCTTGGCCTCACCCAAGGCAATCTGCCGTGGCGTGCCATCCAGCCGGATCAAAAAGCTGCCGATAGGCCAGATCCGGTCGTTCTCAGTCCCCAATTGCCCCCGCAGACGATGACCCAGAAGATAGGTGTCGGGATCGACCAGCACCGCATCGCGCATCTGGATAAGCTCCCACCCCTCGGGCGTGCCATCGCCCACCGCACAAAGATTGCCGCCGTTAAGCAAGGCCAGATCGCCAACACTTTCCAACTGGCCGCTCAGCATCCTGACCTTGACCGGCTCGCCCCGGTCGATCCGGCCCGCAGCGGCGGGCGCGAGCGGCGTCTCAAGCACGCCCACAGGCGTGCGCGCCTCGACAAGCTGGTTCAACGCGTAATTGGCATCCTCATCCGCAGAATAGAGCGCCGCAGAGCCGGGCCATGGATCCGCTGTCACTGCCAGATGCGGTGCATGGGGCACCTCTTCGCCGGTCATGAGAGGCAGATCCAGAAAGAATGGCGTGACCGGGCTTGGGGCGACAAAGGGCGTTACCGACACCACTTCGTCAGCGGTCTCGGCGGAGCGGTAATTCTCTGGTTCGATCCGGACCGCTTCGATTTTTTGCGCGCCGCCCTGACTGTCGACCCGGTCGATCCTGAAATAGCCCTGACCGTCCGTCTCCGGCAGGGACAGCACGTCACCCGCCCCTGTCTCAAGCTCTGAGGGAGGCAGGGTCAACCGCAGCGTATCGGTGGCCACGCGCGCCTCGGACAGCCACCGTTCGATTGTCTGACGCCCTTCGGCACGGGTCATTGCCAGCAACATTTCCGAGGAAGAGACAGCATGTGTCCGGTCATCCGGCAGCACCACTTCTTCGGAGATCACATCAAAATCGCCATCCAGCTCAACAAAGCGCAGACGCACTCGCCCGGCAAGTTCCAATGTGCTGCCACGCGTTTGCTCCAGCACGCCATCGATTTCCTCATCCCGCACAAGCCGGTCCAGATCGACGACCCTGTCCGTCGCCCCGTCGCGCATCACAAAGCGCAAAACGCCGTCTCGCTCTATCGCGTCGAACCCATAGCGCAGCATCAGTGGCTGAAGCGCGGCACGCCCCTCGCCGACCTGATCCGTGCTATAGCCCCGGACCAGACCGAACAGGCCCGACGTATCAACAGCCTCAAGTCCGGCCTGATGACAGACCTCTTGCACCAGACCAGCAAGCGTGCGCGCAGAGGCCCGGCCATTCAGCCAGTGACCCCGGGCATAATTCGCGCCATCACTCCACAGGGCGCGATGATTGGGAAAGACCGGATAGGGCCGCATATCCCACGCCCATAGACAGGCATGGCCCATGTCGATCATCGGCGCGCCGTATTCCTCTGACACCGGATTTCGGGCCGCATCACCCCAGTAATCCACCATTGCGCGAATATACTGCACCTGCATCAGTTCGTCCCGCTGCCCGTCCGAGAAATGCGGCAAGCTCGATTCCGAGGATTTCGGATCAAGGAACTTGTTGGGCTGGTTCGTCCCCTTGTCGATCGCGGCACAGCCGTATTCCGTGAACCGGATCGGTTTCGACTGCGGGATCCAGGCCGTCGGGTTTTCGGCACGTGTGCCGCCAACCCTTTCGTGATGGCGGTTCAACCACCAATTGCGGATGTCCTTGTAGCGCCAGACCCATGGCTCTCCATACGCGTCATCGGTGATGGGCGTGCGGATCTGCGCGGCACGCGCCTCGTCTGAGTGATAGAACCAGTCATACCCCTCGCCGCCTTCGATATTGGACTGCAGATACTCCAGCTCATAGATGGCCCGCGCCCCGGCCTTTGCATCCAGATGGTCGCGGCCCTCGCGCCAATCCGAAAGCGGCATGTAATTGTCGATGGCGATGAAATCGATATTCGGATCAGCCCAAAGCGGATCGAGATGAAAGAACCGGTCGCCCGAGCCATCCTGCGGCTGATACCCGAAATATTCAGACCAATCAGCCGCATAACTGATCTTTACCCCGGCCCCGAGGATCGTGCGGACCTCGGCGGCCAAGGCAATCAGCGCGGTCACAGCCGGAAAGCTGTTATTCGCCCCACGGATCTGGGTCAGCCCCCGCATTTCAGAGCCGATGCAAAAGCTTTCGACACCGCCAGCCGCGGCACACAGCGTGGCCTGATGCAGGATGAAACGCCGATAGCTCCATTCGTTCGGCCCGCTATAGGATATCGGGCTGGTCACCAGCCGCCCCTTATAGGCCAGCAAATCAACGGCGTTCGTGGCCGGACCTGTCTCAGCGGTCACGCCACCAATCTGGAAATCCCCCGCCGATGCTGTGCCGAAAAAGGCAGCGACTTCGGCCTCCGCCGCCGCCGTGCCATCAGGGCTCGAGGCCAGACCCGGCGCCAGCGATGTGGTGATGCGCCCACGCCAAGGCAGCGCCGGCTGTCCCGGCATATCCCGGTACGGATCGTTCAGGGCATTATCTGGCATTTGATCCATCAGGATGAACGGATAATAAAGCACGTCCTGCCCTGCGTCCTTCAACGCTCTGATCGCCTGAATCACCGACTGATCCGTCGGTGTGCCGCCATAGACCTGTCGCCCGGCCTCATCGCGCGGCACCTTTTGCGCGGCTGAACGGCTCAAACCGCAGACACGCCAAGGCATGTTTCCGGCCTCATATCTTTTCTGTTCCACCTTCGGGCGCAGCGTACACTGGCCCGCTCGCAGATCGTCTCCGAACCAGCTGACGATCAGCGAACTGGACTTGAGCGCCAGAAGGTCGCCCTGCATCTGGTCCAGCGAGGTCAGGAAATCCGTCTTGCCTGAGCGTGAATTGACATTCGCCGGCGCCTGAGAGCCGAAGCCGTATTGTATATTGGCCCGCTTCGTCGCCAAAGCGTACTCCCCGCTTCCGGGCAAAAGTGCGACACCTTGGACCGCATGCGCCGGGTCCGCCGCCGATCCGGGCAGGCCAGGCTGAGACGGGCGACTGACCTCAAAGGTGAATTGCGGCACGCGATTATTGAACCGGCCAAGACCCAAATTCTCGATCACCACATAGGCGGTTCCGCGATAGGCGGGGACGGTGCCCGCACCTTCCACCGCCTCGATCTTGGGGTCGGGCAGCTGGTCGCGCGTGCCCCGGTAAACCCGCAGCGTCAGATCATTGGGCGACAGTTCGATCCCATCGGCCCAGATCCGCCCGACGCGGCTGATTTCCCCTTCGCAAAGCGCAATCGCTAGGCTCACGGAATAGTGGTATGAGCGCTGTATCGGTGTGCTTGGCGCACTGCCCTTACCACCACCGCCCCCGCCACCGGTCTGGGTGACACTCTGGCGAAACTGCGTGGCCCAGATCACATGCCCGGGCACCCGCAGGCGCCCATAGACTTGGGCAATGGCATCGCCTTCACCCGTTCCGGTTAGACGCAAGCGGCTGACCCTGCCGCTTTCCACCATGTCAGATCCCTGCCCCAACAGCCGTTGATCAATGGATCTGCCTATCATGGCCCCGGCAAACCGGCCCACTGCCGCCATCGAAAGCCCAAGAACAGAGCCGCCGACCGACCCGCCCAGCGCCGCACCCGCAGCCGAAAGAACAATCGTTGCCATGACCTAGACCTCCTGAGGAAATGTAAAACGGGCCACGATCCGGCGGCGCCAAGGCGTGCTCAGCGGGCTCTCGACCACTGCGTGATCCGAATAGGCGTGTATGAATGTGGCCTTTGCACCAATTTCGGCGGCCAGCCCCAGATGCTTGGCCACCGCCCCGTCGCGCATCCGAAAGAGCAGCACATCACCCGGCCGTTCATGGCCCGGCGCACAAGGCAGCAGATGCTTGCTTGCAGCTTGCAACAGCGCCTCATTGCGGCCCGGCTCTGACCAATCCATGCTATAGGCTGGCACCATCTCAGGCTCTTGCCCGTAAAGTTTACGCCACACACCGCGCAACAGCCCCAGACAATCGGTGCCGCCGCCGCGACAGCTCGCCTGATGCCGATAGGGCGTGCCAATCCAGCGACGCGCCTCCGCCAGCGCGCGCATTCCCATGTCCACGCCGGTCATCCGCGACGGCTCCCACCGTCGAGGGCGGCAGAACGAGACGGGTCCGTAATCGACCAGTCGTCACCCGGAATGTCTGGAAAGCCCTGAAAGTTCAGAAAGTTGTCGAATTTCAACCGGCAGGTGCCAGCACGCTTGTCGCAGCCGGCCTCCAGCCGGAGCAGGTCGCCTGTCCGGATTTCGGCGCGCAAGGGCTGCCATAGCTCAACCGAGCGACCTTTCGCATCGGAATGGTCCCGCTTGATCATCCCCGAAAGACCAGAGGCAGGGCCACTCAGGACCCGTAGCACCCCATGCCGGAACCAGTCCGGCGCAAACCCATCGAGCGCCGCAAAGCGAAACACGCGCCGCGCCTCAACGGTCTCGACCGCGCGCTCACTGGCGTAGCCCGGCAAGCTCATGTCAAACCCACAGGCGCGATCCCCCAACACCGCGCTGCACGGCTTTTGAAACACGCGCCCCAGCGGCACGTTGAGGCGCTCGGTCAGGCCGCGCAGTTCCGCCTCAAAGGCGCCGCCCGCGCGCTTGATCTCTCCGATTGTACCACGAAACTGCAACTGGCGCTCCTCGACATTCCGCCAATTGACCAACCAGGCCAGCACCTGTGCCTCATCATAGCGCCCGGCCTCGATATCGGTCTCGGTGATGGCCCCGTCGCGCAGCACGCCCAGCGCCTCGGTATTGTCCACCGACAGGCCCGTTGTCTGCTGCAGCGCCCGCGCGCTCAGGCCCGTCTCGGCACGAAATTCATAGCCGTCAAAGCCCAGCGCGCAATCATGGTCGGTAAAGCCCATCCGCAACCCGTCCTGCCGGACCACGGCCCAGCAACGACAGGTCGTGGTCAGCCCGGTGGCCAGATGCGCCTTAAGCCCTTTATTGAACCCCGTCATACCCGCACCTCGACCACGGGCACATTCGGCACTTCTCCGGCCTGAAAACTGGCAAGGCTGGTATGGATGCGGTCGATATCGAACCGCACAGGCACATCGAACTCGTATCCGGCGGTGATACGCACACCTGCATTGACAGGGTGGTCGAACTGCAAAACGCCCGTCGCGGTATCAACCTCGAACCGCACCCCCTCTAGCACCTGCTCGCCATCAAGGGCGACACGCACGCTCCCGGGCACCGGCTTGGTGATCGGACGGGTATAGCTCACATCCCCAGAGCGGTAGGTCTTGATCAGCTGGACCTCCGCTGTCACGTCATCGCCCTCTCCGATGATCTGGTCGGTAAACTGCGGTTCCGCACGCGCGCGCCCCGATTTGTAGTCGGTCCAGTCCTTCCAGCGAAACCCAAACATCTGCCCCTGCCGCGCCTCGAAAAACGCGATCAACGTCTCGATATCGTCAAGGCTGCGCATCGCCACGCCCGCGTCAAAGCGGCGTCGCGAATGTTTCCACGGCGTGTTGCGCTCTTCAAACCCGTTGGCAAGCGTCACCACATCCGTCAACCGCTCTGGTCCGCCCAGCGACCCAAAGCTCAGGCTGGCGGGAAATCTTACTTCGTGAAACTGCATGGCTCTCTCCCTGCCTCAGCGGTTGCGATTGCCGCGCCCGATCGCACGGCCCAACTGTGCCGCGATCTGCGCGTGGCTGCGGCGGAACCCCTCCACATCGGGGGTGCTGACATTCATCACCACGCGCACCTCGCCTCCCGATTGCGCGCGCACACCCAGCTTGCCATCGGCCCCACGCGCCAGCGGCATGATTGCCTCGGGGCCCGCCTCACCCATCAACCCGGTGCCACCACGCATCGGAAACATCGTCGGCCCGTTCACCACGCCGCCACTGGCAAAGGGCTGAACACGGCCCGAGGCAAAGCTGCCCCCGTTTTCAAAGGCGAACAGACCCCCCATCAGGTTGCCGATCCCTTGGCTGAGCAGGCCACCCACATGATCCGTCACAGGCCGCACGGCGGAATTGAATGCAGAGCTGATCATCGCGTTGGCCATGTTGCGCAGCGCATCCGACAGGCTGTCCCCCTCGATCACAGCGCCCCTTATGGCCTTATTGAGCCCCCGGCTTATCCCCCGGTCCAGCGCGGCCACATCGTGACCCGTGCTCTGGAACGTTGCCCGCACCCGCGCCAGTTCCGCGTTAAAGGCCGCGGCCATGTCAGCCGTCGCCCCAAAGCTTTCGTCCAGCGCATCAAGATCGTCCATTTGTCCCGCCTCACTCATCGCTCATCTCTCCCTCGCAATCCGGGCAATCCGGATAATCGGCCAAAAGCGTCTCCAGCCGGGCGCGTTTCAACGGCGCCCCTCCCGCAGGCTTGCCCAACATCAGTTCCAGCTCGGCAGGGGTCAGCGCCCAGAATTCCCAGGGACGCAGGCCAATCCCCCGAATGCCCGCCCGCATCAGCGCGGGCCAATCTATGCCACCCCCCGCCGTGCTCATGATCCCTCCGGCAGGGTAAACGCCCTTGCCAGCAGCGCCGCCGCCGCACGCGCAGCCCCCAGCGGGCCACCCGCGATTTCGGCCTGCATCAAATCAGCTGCGCTGCCTTGCCAGCCGCCCCCGCGCAGCCCCGCCACAATCAGCGCCAGCACGTCGCGGCTGGAAAATGCGCCCCCCTCGAACCGCTCTACCAGCGCCACCAACGTGTCGTCGCCCAGCGTGGCTTCCAGCTCTGCCAGCGCGCCCAGTGTCAGCTTGAGCACCCGCTCCTCGCCATCCACGCGCAAAGCCACCTCACCTGTCAGGGGATTGCCCATCGGCTCAGATCGCCACAAAGGTCAGTTGCCCGGCGGAATTCAGCGACAGTTCATAGGTCGCTTCGCCATCGTGGTTGCCCGCATAGTCGATGGACGCTACCTGAAACGGCCCCTCGATGATGCCGAAATCCGGGATCACCACCTGAAAGCCGGGCATTTCCCCGTCAAAGAAGATCTGCCGCACCCGTTCATCGCTCGACGCATCGCGAAAGATGCCAGAGCCACTGATCGACGCGCTTTTCACTCCGGCACCGGCCAGCAGTTCACGCCAGCCTCCCGCCGATTCAAGACTGGTCACATCCACGCTCTCGGCGTTAAAGCTGACACGCGTCGCACGCAGCCCCGCCACTGTTTGAAAATTGCCGTCGCCGGTCAGGTCGATCTTGACCAGCAGGTCCTTGCCGTTTTGCACTGCCATAGTTTTAGTCTCCGAAGGTTATGGGAATGGGGTGTCGTCCACCCGCGCCCGGAAAATCAGGTCGATCCGGCGCAGATCGCCGGTGCCGTCCCGCCGGGCGCGGGCGCGAAAGAAATGCAGCGCGGGGCATGTCCCCCGGCTTAGCGCCAGGGGCGCATCCACCAGCGCATCGCTGATCGCCGCCGCCACCTGTTTCGCCGTCTGAAAGCCCGCCGCGTTGCTGATCACGCTGACACTCAGCCGGTGCCACGCGCCGCCCCCTGTCTTGTCGGATCGCGCGCGCACGTCTTCGGGGCCAAGCGTGACATAAAGATCGGGTATCGTGCCCTGCGGCAGCGCATCATAGATCGCCCCCGCCACCAAGCCATTGAGGGCCGTATCCCCCACTAGCCGCTGATAAACCGCCTCCTGAAGGGCCGCCGCCGCTCCATAGCTCATAGCGCGACCTCCTCTTCACAAAAGCAGGTCAGATACCGCGCCTGCGCATCACGTTCGGCCACCGCCTCAATCCGGAAAATCCGCGCACCATCACGAAAGCGCTGGCCGGGCTTGGGCCGCGACGGCGCCCCGAAAGGGGCCGCGCGCACCGTAATGCGAAACCCGGTCCGTGAGACGCTGGCATCCTCACCCGACGCCTCGCGCCCGGACCGCGCGCTGATCTCGGCCCAGAGCGTGCCAAGCGTGTCCCAGCTTGCGCTGAATCCACCCGCACCATCGCTGACACGCGTCTCGTCCTCCAGCACCAGACGGCGGTTCAGGTGCACCGGCCCTCTCATGACCGCCCCCCGGCGAACAGGCGCACGGTGCGATAGCGCTCCACCAGCCCCGCCACACCCAGTGGCATGGCCGTCTCTCCGCTGCGTGTCTCATGGCGATGCTCATAGTAATGCGCCGCCAACAGGATCACCGCCTGCCCCAGATCAGCGGGCAGCCCGCTCCAGTCCGGCGCATAGCCCGCAACAAAGAAAATATCAGCCACACCGCCCGGTGGGATCGCCGGCAGACAAGTCCCCGTGGGTCGCATCACCGGACGCTGTGCATCCTGTTCGAGCCGAAAATAGGCGGCGTCGATGACCTCTTGCTCGTTCGCCCGATCCCGTAGCACGAACCCCGTGATCGCACTCACCGGGGCCACCGGCAGCGCCTGACCGGCCTTGTCGCGCCACCGCGTCAGCGTCCACGAAAACGCACGTTCCACGAGGATCTTGCCCGTCCGCGCCTCGATCGCCGCAATGGCCGCACGCAAAAAGGACTCGAGCACCATGTCTTGCACGTCTCCATCCGAAAACCCGGTGCCAAGTCGCAGATGCGCCTTGAACTCATTCACCGGAATCGCGGCTTGGGGCACAGCGGTTTCTTCAATCAACATCATGGATTCACTCCAGAAATCCCCGGCCCCTCCAGTTGTGCGGACACGCGCCACCCGCCCTGACCCGCTCGGAGGGGTGCAGCAGGGTTCAGGCTTTGGGCGGCGCGCGCCATCCGGGCGGGATCAGATCCCGCCCGACATGTTCAGGGGTCAGGCCACCGCGAATTTGAGCAGCTTGATCGCCGCAAAATCGCTCACGTCGCCGCCGACACGCTTGGTCGCATAGAACAGCACATGGGGCTTGGCCGAGAACGGATCGCGCAGCACGCGCAGGTCCGGACGCTCGGCCACGGTATAGCCCGCCCCGAAATCCCCGAACGCGATGGCATCCGCCCCGCTTGCGATATCGGGCATGTCCTCGGCGATCAGCACGGGATACCCCAACAGACGCGCAGGCTCTGCCGCGGCCAGACCATCGGACCACAGAAAACGCCCGTCATTGTCCTTGAGCTTGCGCACGGCACCAGCCGTCTTGGAGTTCATCACAAAGCTGCCATTCGCGCGGTACTGCGCGCCCAAGGCGTAAACGAGGTCGATGATCGCCTCCGCCCCGCCAAAGGCCCCGTCAACACCGGTCGGCACATAGCCCAGATTGCCCCAGGCCCAGACATCATTGTCCACCGACGGATGCGTCAGAAACCCCTTGGGCTTGTCCACACCATCCCCCGAAACAAAGGCACCCGCCTCAGCGCGCGCGAACTTGTCCGCGATACGACCCGCAAGCCAGCCCTCGATATCGAATGCACTGTCATCCAACAGGCGCTGGCTGGCCTTGGGCAGCGCGCTCAGCTCATGCAGCGGAATGGTGATACGGTCGATGGCCGGCGTGCCGGTCTCGGCTGTGCTGGCGGTCTCTGTCGCCCAGCCATGGCCGATATCGGTATGGTCGATCAGCACGTCGAACGACGTCGCCTCAACCTGCACCACGTTGGCGATGGCCCGGATCGACGCGGTCGAGGCCAGCACGCTCTGCACATTCTGTGCCGTTACCGGATCAACCAAATAGCCACCATCGGCGGCCACAGCACTGCTCAGCGCCTTGCCTTCCAACTCCAGCCCGCGCAGCGCATCATCATCGCCAGAGCGCAGATAGGCGTCGAACGCCTTTTGGTGCGGGGCCTCGGCCTCGGCGCTGGCAGCCAGCTGCGGGCGCATAAGGCCCACGGTCTTGCGTGTCATCATCGTCATTTTTTCGTCCTGTTGTTGCAGTCGCTGTTGAATGTCACTCATGAAACCCGCCACGGCTTGCTTCACCTCGGCGACCGGAGACAGCTCTTCCCCGGTCCGAGACTGGCTCTCGGTCTTGCTCATCGCTTGATCCTGTTTTGATGTCCCGGCGCGGGCGCTATTGCCCCGCCATCTCCCGGCGCGCGTCCTCAAAGGCCGCCGCCAACTCGCGCAGGTCGTCCGTGCCAAGGCTCTCGCCCTTAGCCCCCACCCGCGCACTGGGCAGCATCGGAAATGTCACCAGCGACACTTCCCACAGCTCCAGTTCCTTCAAGAGCCGACGGCCCTCGTCATTCTTTACCGCGCGCAGGGTGCGATAGCCGATGGACAGCCCATCAATCGCGCCCGCTGCGATCAGCGCCGCCGCCTCGCGCGCCTTGGCCACGCTTTCCAGCAACCGTCCCTTCACATAGAGGCCACGCGCATCCTCGCGCACCTCGTCCCACACGCCGATGGGCTGCGCCGGGTCGTGCTGCCACAGCATCTTGACCTGTCTCTGCTCGGTTTCCAGCCGCGTCAGGCTCGCCTTGTAGGCACCCGGCACCACCACGTCGCCACCCCGGTCCTGCGATCCAAAAAGGCTCGCATAGCCTTCGATCACCACACCGTCACTGACCGAGATCCCCTCTTCGAGGCAGCAGAATTTCCGCTCCAGTCCCGTATCCGTTTGAAAATCCATTTTCATCTCCTGCTCATCCCCCAAGGAGTCCGCCCTGCATGGCAAAACTCATGAACCCGCCCAAAATCGCCGCGATAATCAGCCAGACCAGCCGCGAGATATGCCCGTCGATCTTTTCCAGCCGCCCGTCGATCTGGTTGAAGCGCACTTCCATGAACTTCTGCTTTTCCTCGCTGACCGCCCGCTCGGTCCCCATCGCGGCGATGGACAACTCCAACGAGGTCAGCCGCTTTTCGACATGTCGAAACATGGCCTGCGTCCCCTCGAATGACGCATAGATCCCGTCCAGATCGTGCATGTCCTCCATCGGGCGGCTCATTCGTCCTCCGGCAAAGCCGGCAGGCCAAGCAGCGCGCGCTTCTCCACAGCCGTCAGGAAATCCGCGCCGTTCACGCGCTCCCATTGCGCATCGCGCTCAGCTGACAGCGCCGGCACCTGATCCAGATCGGGCCGCAGCTCCAGCGCCGCCCCGGTAAAGCCTGTCAGCCAGTCCGCTACGCCCGCCGCAACCCGCGCCGCCAGCGGCAAAACTGTCAGCCGATAAAAGGCGCGGTTGGCCTCTTGGTAATTCGAATAGGTCGCGTCGCCGGGGATCCCCAACAGCATCGGCGGCACACCAAAGGCCAACGCAATCTCGCGCGCAGCACTCTCTTTGGTTTTTTGGAATTCCATGTCCGACGGGCTGAACCCCATCGGTTTCCAGTCCAGCCCCCCCTCCAGCAGCATCGGCCGCCCGGCATTGCGCGCACCCTGATGATGGCTCTCCATCTCCGTCACCAGCCGGTCATACTGATCGTTGGACAACGTGCCCTGCCCCTCGGCCCCTTTGAACACGATCGCACCAGACGGCCGCGCGGCATTGTCCAACAGCGCCTTGGACCAGCGGCTTGCCGAATTATGCACATCCACCGCCTGTGCGGCCGCCTGCAACGGCGAAAACCCGTAATGATCGTCCTGCGGATGAAACGATTTGATATGGCAGATCGGCGCGGGCTTTTCGCGCATGTCGAACCGGTGCTTGGCCCCGCCCACCGCATATTCATAGGCCACCGGCCAGCCATCCGCACCCGGCACCACGCTCATCCGGTCAGAGCGCAGCACATGCAGCTCCAGCGGGGTCTGCCCGTCGCCACCGCCCACAGCCTCGACATAGGCATTGCCGGTCAGCAAAAGCTGGCCATAGATCGCCTCGAACAGTTCCGCACGCCCCTGCGCCGGGTTCGGGCTGCGCACCAGATCCAGCACCGGATGCACGGCATAGCGTTCGGTTGCATCCTGCAGCACCAGAGGCAGGCTCGCCGCCGCCTCCGCGATCATCTTCACACAGCGAAACCCCACCGGGTTGCCAGCGAATCCGGACCGCGTAAGACTTACGCAATCGCGCGGTGTCCAGGCGATGCGGCCCGCACCGGGCCAAGCCGAGACCCGGCCAACCGCGCTTGCCTTCTGCTCGGGGGCGTCGGGCTCTGCCCCGCCTTGCCGAAAGAAATCCAGAATCATTCTTGCGCTCTCCTTGGTCTCTTGCCTTCGTCACGTGGCCGTCTTGCCGCGTTCTCAAGACACATCAGACGCCCAAAACTTTACGAATTCCTAACCACACCGCGCGGCCTTCAAGTCCTGCGTTCGCGCATGAAAAAGGCGGATCCGGCCAATGCCGCCCCGCCTCTTTCCCCCATCAGACATGGGTTCAGATCGACCGCACCTGCGGGCTGCGCCAACGCGCCGCCGGCACGATCATCAACTCATTGAGCGCCCAGACCAGCGCATCGACCCGGTCGGGGCTCCCCTTGCCCTCGAACCCGCGTGCCGTCATCGCGCACATCTGATCCTCCAGCTCCGCCAGATCGCGCAGATGATGCACCCTCCCCTGCTCATAGAGCGCGGCGACAGGCTCGGCCCGTGCCACCTTGCCCCGGCTGGCATGTACCGTCTTGACCGGCACCAGCGGATCGACCTGACGGATCACCTCTTCGACCATTTCACCGCCCTGATTGACCTCCGCCACCAGCCGTTCCGCGCCGAACTCCTCCATCGCGCGGATAGCGGCCTTGGCCCAGACAGCGGGCGATGCGGCCCCCACGCTGCGATCGGCCAAAACATAAGCCCGCCAATCCTGCACCGGGCCTTGTGTCACCGCCCCCGCCACGACGATGCCGCAGCTATCCGAACTGGATTTGCCGGTCACCGGCGGATCGACCGCAACCACGATCCGGTCCAGCGGCGGCGCGGCCTGCACCCGTGCCGCCTCCAGCGGCCCGGTGCGCCACAACGCGCCATCCGCCTCGTCGATCAGGATGCCGTCCAACTCTTGCCGCCCCAGCCGTGTCCCGGCATAGCGCGCCCGCACCTCATCGAGGAAAGACTGCGCCAGAAACGCCGAATTGGCCTCTGTCGGGGCCGAGGTCACCACCGTCGTGTCCTGCGCCAGCACATCCTTGAGGACGCCAACATTGCGCGGGGTCGTCGTCACGCAGACCTGCGGATCATCCCCCAGCCGCAACCCGAATTGCAGCATGTCCCATGTCGCCCGCGCCTTTTTCCACTTGGCCATCTCGTCCACCCACGCGCCGTCGAATTGCGGCCCGCGCAAGCTTTCGGGATCATGCGCCGAAAACGCCTGAGCAGTTGCCCCGTTAGGCCAGATCAGCCGCTTGCGCGTTGCCTGCCAGACCGGGCGCCGGTCGGGCGGACAACAGGCCAGAATGCCGCTCTCGCCAAAGATCATCACCTCGCGCACCTGATCTATGGTCTCACCGACCAGCGCGATCCGGCGGCACGGCCCCTGATCCAGCGGCCGCGCACCTTCGACCTGTGACCGCACCCATTCGGCCCCGGCGCGCGTCTTGCCCGCACCGCGCCCGCCCATGATCACCCAAGCCCGCCAATCCCCCTCGGGCGGGAGTTGGTGGTCCATTGCCCAGAACTCAAAGAGATACGGCAGCGCCAGAATTTCTCCGTCATCCAGATCGTCCAGAAATTCAGCCTGAACCTCCGTTCCTTCTGAGCTTAGCCAGGCGGCGTCCAATCGAGTCTCTTGCTGCATCGAGGTCGAGCCCGTAGTTGTGCACGATCCCCTTTTCTGATTTTTTTCGTGTGGCAAGTTGCGCCTCCGCTTCAATGGCGATCTTGAGCCACTGACGGATTTCCGCCGTGGCCTTCATCGCATTTTTCAATTCCCCGAATTCCCCTGTCTTGATCCGGGCATACATGCTTTCCAGTTCTGCCCGCATGTCGGCGAGCTGTCGCTCCAGCGAATCGATGGAGGTCGTAAGACCGGTCGGAACCGGGTCCGGAACAATCAGGATCATGCCTGCTCTACCCTCATGTTGCGCCTTCGTGTTCGTGGCCGTCCCGCAAGGGTCATCGACGTCACCGCTCAAAAACACGCGCCACGACCCCACTTGGCCACGGGGCGGCAAGTGAAGGAATAATTTAACACGCGGTTTCAGGGTGTTGCCTGCAGACGCAGAAACGCCGGATTAAGCAGTGCTTAACCCGGCGTCTCATTCCGTTTCTAACGCGTCCTGCCTTGCAGCGGCACTACTGGTTGGCGCGCTCCGCCTCCAGCCTGCGATAGGCCGCGACATTTTCGTTATGCTCTTGCAGCGTTTCCGCAAACAAATGGCCATCCCGCGGGTCCAGCGATTTGGCCACGAAAAAGATCAGATCCGTATCCAGCGGATTGACCGCCGCCTTGATACTCGCCTCC
>CBFHML010000137.1:0-11000 GCA_965656855.1 Roseovarius sp. | reverse complement strand
ATGGCATAAATGTCCTCGCGCGGGTCATGGAGCTTGAGTTTATTTAGCAAATTGCGTAGGCGATCGCCGAAGATCTGTGACCGTCGGCCGTGATTTTCGTCAGGCTGGATTTCGGGAAACAGCCACGTTTCTTTTTCTTTCTTTTTTGCCACGACCCATTCCCGGAAGCCGAGATCCAGAAGGATCTGGGAGACCGGCAAAATGCGTCGGGATTGCTCGTTTTTCCGATAAGCATCTTCTTCTTCCCCGAAATAGATGCAGAGAACTTTGTCGCGACGACGCACGTCCGAAACGGGGACCTGGAGGATCTCTTCCGGGCGGACGCCCATCGTGATCATGATCAGGGGGACCCAGTAGATCGCGTCCCTGATGATGTATCTCTTGCGCGCTGTGGCCTTGCGGCTGTGCTGCTTGTGCGAAGAACTGCCCTGGTAAATCGGCGAGTGGAGCAGCCGTGAGACGTGCTCAAGCGACCAGGACAAGCGACGCTTGGGACGCGACACGCGTTTCGGGAGGTGGCACGCGGTCTTTTGCGATTTTTGCCACGCCCGCAGCCGTTTCTTGAGTTGGGAATGCGATGGAACGACACGGTCCTCATCCTCGACATCGCGGCCGACGCGTTTTTTCCCGAGTGCGGCGCGGAAAATGCGATTGAGCATGTCGCGCTGGACGAACAGGTATCCATCGGTCAGCCTCGGGGTCAGTTCCTGCACCAGCCTTCGACGCTTGTCCGGCACAGACAGCCCGTCGAGGCTCATGATTTTCTCGAGCAGTTCCGCATCCCGCGCGTCGGCTTGGCGGATTTCCTTAAGAGGACACAGCGCCCGGCCTGGCTGGCCGTGGCGGTTCCGTCCGTGAGCCTTTCCCCAACCTTTCGGCAGCATCCAGACTTGAAAGAGAAACTCGAAGGACTGGTCGAGAACGATTGAGGAAACCGGGACGTCTCCGAAGAACGCGGTGGCGAGTTTCCCGATCACGCGGATCTTGTTCTCAACGTCATAAGGGGCCTCTTCACACGCTTTCTCGATCGCTTCCGAAAGCAACATTGGGGGCTTCATGGCCTCGCGGGATGGTGCCAGCCCGTGGTCCAGAAGGAGCTCCCGTCCTGCATTGAGAGGATCATCGAAGTGCCGCTCAACTTGGGCGTTCAACTCGTTCAATCGTTGCATGAGAAAAAGCACTTGCCGCCCGATCGCCGGGGCCTCGACCGCATCCGTATCGAGTCCGTTCTGCCGCGCAATCTCTCCCACGAATGCGCTTGCCAGCGACCAGTCCCTGGCCCGCTGGGCGTCCCGGATCCGGTTTGTCTCTGACGCGATCTGATCGAGATAGGCGTCGGATGGATAGGCTGGGGCCGCGTTCTCCTGACGGGCGATCATGCCGGCTACGGCCCGCCGTACGATCTCTTGCAGCATTGATTGAACCCGGGTCTCGCAGACCGGACTGTCCTGAAGTTCCATGAGCACGTCTCTTTCTCCTGCCTCGATGGCGGACAGCAGGTCGGCCGACCGCTTTACCGCTTCGGAGAGGACGTGGGTACGCAGCGAAACCGATAGAAATGCAGGCGAGCTCAAACGCCGGAGTTTTTCGGGCCAGCGTCGCCGGAAGTAGAAGATCCCGTTTCTGCGAACGAGATGAAGCTCCCACCTTCGGGACGGTTCTCGCGATCTGCACCGCGCACGATGTGAACCAGTTTGTGAACCACCGCGATGTGGAGACGGGAGGCTGGCCGCTTGATCAACGGCTATCCCATTGGGAAGTATGGAGTTTTTTATGATCATTGGCTGGGGTGGTAGGATTCGAACCTACGATACACGGTACCAAAAACCGACGCCTTACCACTTGGCTACACCCCAACTGTGCGCGGCTAGTTACTCTGCTCGTCGTGCCTGTTCAAGCCCGCATGTCGAAAAATTTCACTGCGGTGTACGATTTCCTGTCTGGACGTTGGATTAGTCCAGGATCTCGCCGGGGCGCACGCCCCAGATATTGCGCTTTGGTGTCCAGCCGCGATAGCCCTCGGCCTCGATGCGGCACCAGTCTGCGGTGCATTCGTCGATCCGGGCGACAACCCCGGCCTCCAGTTTTGCGACCGTCCGCGTGGCGGGGTCAGGGCGGGCGTGCAGATCGGCTATCTCCGCCTCTATGATCACCGTGCGGGTGCCCGACAAGAGCGAGTAATGCACCCAGCCGCCTGCGCCGTCGCGATCGCGCACACGCCGCCAATGGCCATGTTCTGCGGTGATTTCCAGCGGCAGGTCGCGCCGCTTGAACACCCAGTCGATCCGGTGTGTCAGGCTCGGACCGCGCCGCACGTTGCCCTCGCTCGCCTTCATCGACACGTAGCGTGGAAGCGGCAGATTCGTCACCGTGCCGCGCTCTTGGGCGGCGCCCATTCCGGCGCCACCGATGCTCAGGACAATTGCGAGACCGCAAAGGATTTTCATGGCGTTCTACTGCTCTGCTGAGGGTCGGGGTTCTTGTGCCCCGAACGTTCCTGCGCCACTGTGGCAGCACGCCACGCGATTTGGAAGACGGAGGAGAAGCTTCATGCCATCTGAGCGCCTGAGTGTTGTCGTAACGCGACGCTTGCCCGAAACGGTAGAGCGCAGGCTGACCGAATTGTTCGACACGACACTGCGCGAGGATGACACCCCGATGACCCGCGAAGAGCTGGTTGCGGCATTGCCCCGTGCGGATGTGCTGGTGCCTACAATCACGGATCGCATCGATGCGGGCCTGATCGGGCAGGCGGGTGAGCGGCTCAAGCTGATTGCGAATTACGGCGCGGGTGTCGACCATATCGACGTGCTCACCGCGCGGCAGCGGGGCATCCTTGTGTCCAACACGCCCGGCGTGCTGACCGATGATACCGCCGATATGACCATGGCGCTCATTCTTGGCGTGACACGGCGCATCCCAGAGGGGCTTGCGGTGATGCAGGCAGAGGATTGGCCGGGCTGGTCGCCCACGGCGCTGCTTGGTGGGCGCGTGGCGGGGCGTCGTCTGGGGATTCTCGGCATGGGCCGGATCGGTCAGGCGGTGGCACGGCGCGCGGCGGCCTTTGGCATGCAGATCCAATACCACAACCGCCACCGCCTTCACCCCGAGATCGAGGCGGACCTGGGCGCGACCTATTGGGAAAGCCTGGATCAGATGGTGGCGCGCGTGGATGTGCTCAGCATCAATTGCCCGCACACGCCCTCGACCTTTCATCTGATGAATGCACGGCGGCTCAAGCTGATGAAACCCGACGCCGTGATCGTCAACACCAGCCGGGGCGAGGTGATCGACGAGAACGCGCTGACCCGGATGCTGCGCGCCGGAGAGATCGCGGGCGCGGGGCTGGATGTGTACGAGCATGGCACCAACGTGAACCCGCGCCTGCGCGAGCTCAAGAACGTGGTGCTTTTGCCGCATATGGGCTCTGCCACCCGCGAAGGGCGGGTCGAGATGGGCGAAAAGGTACTGCTGAATATCAAGACCTTTGATGATGGCCACCGCCCGCCGGATCAGGTCGTGCCATCGATGCTGTGACGCCCAATTCGAAAGGAACCGCCATGCGCTTTCTTGCTTGTCTTGCCACCGCCATGATCCTTGCGCCGGGCGCTGAGGCGCAACAGGCCGCAGATAGCGTGCAGCCCGAGATTGCCGGGGCAGGGCAGATCACCCTGTCCGAGGCCGTCAGCGCCGCACAAGAGGCCAAGGCGCAAGGGCGCCCTGTCGAGGCGGATGACTGGATGATCTCTGCCGCCAACCCCTATGCGGTCGAGGCAGGTGCGCGGGTGCTGCGCGCGGGCGGGTCGGCGGCGGATGCGATGGTCGCCGTGCAGGCCGTGCTGGGGCTGGTAGAGCCACAAAGCTCGGGGCTTGGCGGTGGCGCGTTCCTTGTCTGGTATGACGGACAAACCGGCGAGTTGACCACGCTGGACGGCCGCGAGACGGCGCCGCTGGCCGCGACACCGCGCCTGTTTCAGACCGAGGTGGGGGAACGGCTCGACTTTTACGAGGCGGTGGTCGGCGGTCGGTCGGTCGGGGTGCCGGGTACGCCCGCCTTGATGGCAGAGGCGCACAGGCGGTGGGGCCGGGCCGCGTGGCCGGGACTGTTCGACGAGGCGATAAGGCTTGCGGATGACGGCTTTGTCGTGTCGCCAAGGCTGGCCACGATGGTTGCCGCCGATGCCGGGCGGCTCAGCAGTTTTGGCGCGACGCGCGACTATTTCCTGCCGGGCGGCGAGGCGATCAGCGCGGGCAGCACGCTGCGTAACCCCGCCTATGCCGATACTTTGCGTATTTTGGCCAATGAGGGCGCGAAACCGTTCTACGCAGGTGAAATCGCGCAAGATATCGCCGCCACGGTACAGTCGGAATCCGGCCTTTTGACGGCGATGGATTTCGCGATCTACCGCGTCAAGGAACGCGCGCCGGTCTGCATGCCCTACCGCGCCCATGAGGTTTGCGGCATGGGGCCGCCGTCATCCGGGGCACTGACCGTGGGGCAGATCCTCGGGCTTATCACACCGTTCGATATGGCCGCGCTTGGCCCCGACGCGCCAGAGGCGTGGCGTCTGATCGGTGATGCCAGCCGGCTCGCCTTTGCGGATCGGGGGCGGTACATGGCCGACAGCGATTTTGTGCCCGTGCCGATCAAAGGGCTGCTGGCGCCGGAGTACCTGCGCGACCGCGCCCGCCTGCTTGAGGGCGACGACGCGCTACCAGAGGTGGCCCCCGGCGCGCCGGAGTTCGATCACGCGCTCAACTGGGCCGATGACCGCTCGCCCGAGCTGCCCTCGACCTCGCATATCTCGATCGTTGATGCGCAGGGCAACGCGCTGTCGATGACCACCACGATCGAGAACGCGTTCGGCTCGCGTCTCATGGTGCGGGGCTTTTTGCTCAATAATGAACTCACGGATTTTTCCTTTGCCAGCCATGTGGATGGTCGCCCCATCGCCAACCGGGTAGAGCCGGGCAAGCGCCCCCGGTCGTCCATGTCGCCGACCATCGTGTTGAAAGACGACAAGCCGGTGCTGATCGTCGGCAGTCCGGGGGGCAGCCGGATCATCGGTTATGTCGCCAAGACGATCATCGCCTATCTGGACTGGGGGCTGGACGTACAAGAGGCCATCGACCTGCCGCATCTGGTGAACCGGTTTGGCCGCTATGACATCGAGCCGGGCATCACCGGTGCGCGGCTGGCATTGTCGCTGGCGGATATGGGGTTCGAGGTGGCGCTGTCACCGCTGGTGTCGGGCCTGCATGCCATCGCCATCGAGGACCGCCTGCGCGGCGGCGCGGACACGCGGCGCGAGGGTATCGCGCTGGGCGAATAAAGTCAGCTAGCCGGAAAATGGTCGCTGCCGTATCGAATTGCTGACAAAATCTGCCGTCATCCTTGTGTCTGATATCAGACCGGAGCGGATTTCATGATTAACCGATATTTTATTGGATTTGTGCTTGTTGCGGGCGTCACGGTCGCAGGCGTTGATTATGTCGAACAATCCAAGAAGGCGGACCTGCCTCTTGGGCAGATGCCCTTGGCGGCCTATGCCGAGACCGTCCCGCACCGCATTGAGGCCTACAAGGCCGAAAAGAGCGCAGTACGTACAGAACGCGAACGGCAAGCGGCGTGGCGTCAGGGTGGATTGCAATATCTGCCCGAAGCGCCCGAGGGCTGGACCCGCCGCGCCCTGTTGGAAGGGGATGACAGCGCGATCATGCCGCCGTTCGACTCCCAAAATAGTGATGGCGCCGGTCAAACCTTGCTGCAGCATTTAGAAGCGCGCGAAGAGGTCAAAAGATACAGGCAAAGGGCCAAACGCAGTTATGTGTATCAGCGGGGCACCGAGACGATATTTGTCGAAATTAAGCTGAAAGAAAAGCCTGCCAGCCATTCGTTTATCGAACTTGCGGCCTCCCTTGGCGGGGCAGGCAATAGCAGTGGCCCAAGGATGATCGGATATGACACGATCGGTGGTGTGGGTTTTGTCGAAGAGCTGCTGTGGAATGGTGGCCGCGAACATCATTACAGAATCCTAAGGGGGCGTGTCGGATTTGGCGAAGAGGTGGTGATCGGCGTGCATGCAAATGCCGGCAGTGCCGCGACTGAAAAAATCCTTGCTGCCATAAATTATGACGGCCTGAACTCCATGCTGACCCACCCGGTGCAAATGGTGGGCAACGCCGTGAAGCTGCCCGCCGGTCTTGATGGTCAGGACGTCTCGCTGGCCTTGCATGACCTCTACCGCAAATTTGTAAGCCTGCGTGGCAGAGAGGCGAAATACCGGATCGGCAATGTCGAGACCCAAGCGCTCTTGCTCAATACATATGCCGACAGCCTTGGCGACAAAGCGGCTTTGCGTGACATGACGGGTGGTGAGAAACTGAGCCTCAGCGCTCTGATCGACTACGCCTACCATATGGCTTCTGTCGCTGTGCGGTCCGGCGCATCCCCGGCCAAGGTCACGGCTCATGCGACGCGCATGGTGGACGCCGTCGCGACGCTTGCCGATGCCGAGGCGACTGTCATGGTAAATCTGGGCGAAGAGGCAACCGCGCCTGCGATGTCGCCGGAATTGGCGGCGGAACTGGGTTTTGCAATCCCGGAGCCGGATTTGACAGGCTACGCCGCTGCCGAAGCCGCGAAAGAAGACGGTGATGACAAGGATAGCGCCGTAAATCTGATCATAGACATAGATGCCCGCGCCACGGATGCTACTTGGGGTAATGTCATTTCAAAGACATTCAATCCGCAACGCTATGAGGCGGTCAAAACCAGACTTGGTGCGACCGAAGCAGAGATGCAGCTTGCGCTTGTTGTAATGGCCCGCAGTTTTGAGGCGCGACACAACCTGCCTGCCGAAAGCTGCGATTTTATTGCAGAACGGTATCGGCTTGAATGCGACTCTGCCCCGATCAAAACCTCGGGAGACCTTGTTGGCATGGTGAGCAACGTCATCGGCACGCAGGTCAAGACGCCAAAGTCCGTCCAGACCAACGACAGCCCCAAGCGGCTTCAGCTTTCGGGCGGTGGTGGATCGTCTGGTGGGCGCTGCGTCGGCAGCTTCTGCGACTGACCGCGACTGTCAGCAAAGTCAAAGACATGCGCGCGCGGCTCCGCCATGGGGCCGCGCGTCGTTTTTGTTCTGTCTAATGTCGGCTGAACCCGCCTTGTGGCGACAGGCGTGCTAAATAGTCCGAACGAAGGCACGCAAGGAGTCGCAGCCATGAAAACCCAAGTCAAAGCTCTTGTCATCGGTGGCGGCGCCGTTGGCACCTCTATCGCCTATCACCTTGCCAAGGCTGGCTGGGACGACGTCATGCTGATCGAGCGCGATGAGCTGACATCGGGCAGCACATGGCACGCGGCAGGTCTTTTGCCCTATTTCAACATGTCCTTCGCCACGACCCATATCCACGATTATTCCATCAAGTTTTACAAGACCCTCGAAGAAGAGACCGGCCTCAACCCCGGCTTTTTCGTCGTCGGCAACCTGCGTATGGCCCAGACCGACGAGCGCATGGATGAATACATGCTCTATGCCAGCACCGCCGAGACCTGCGGCGTGCCCTATGAGTGGATGAGCCCCGCCCAGATCAAAGATCGGTGGCCGCTGGTCAATACCGAGGACCTCAAGGGGGCGATTTATCACCCCACCGACGGCTATATTAACCCCGCCGACATGACGATGGCGATGGCCAAAGGCGCGCGTCAGCGCGGCGTCAAGATCGAGCGCAAATGGCAGGCCGACGGCTTTGAGTGGAAGGGCGATCACTGGGATGTCACTCTGACCAAGATGGTCGAAAAGGGCGGCAACCTTATTCCGTCCGAGGAACAGATCGTGGTGAGCGCCGAGCATGTCGTGACCGCCAGCGGCAACCACGCACAGCGCACGGCCAACCTTTTGGGGATCAAGACCCCGGCGATCCCGGTCGAGCATCAGTTCATCGTGACAGAGCCCGACCCCGCGCTGGTCGAATATCGCAATGAGGGTCATCCAGAGCATCCGGTGCTGCGCGATGCGGATTCCAAATGGTATGTCCGCGAAGAGCGCGGGGGCTGGATCCTTGGCCCCTATGAGCTGAACGCGCCCGCGCGGTTTGAATATGCCGTGCCAGACAGCTTTCGCGCCGATCTCTTCCCTCTCGATCTGGACCGGATCGAAGAGGAATACATGTCGATGATCCATCGTCTGCCCTCGTCGGAAACGGTGGGTCTCAAGGATGATTACAACGGCCCGATCTGCTACACCCCGGACGGCAATCCGCTGGTTGGTCCGGCGCCGGGCCTGCGCAACATGTGGCTGGCAGAGGGCTTTTCCTTTGGGATCACCGCCGCTGGTGGCACCGGCTATTACCTTGCCCAGATGATGGTCGAGGGCGAAGCCGAGATTGATATGGCCTCGCTTGACCCCAAGCGGTTCTCCTCCGATTGGATGACCACCGAATACGCGGCCCGCAAGGACGAAGAAGCCTACGAGCACGTCTATATCCTGCACCACCCGGATGAAGAGCGCACCGCCTGTCGCCCGCTGCGCACGGCGCCGGCCTATGACCGGCAAAAGGCGCGCGGCGCGCAGTTTGGGTTCGTGAACGGGTGGGAGCGCCCGAATTATTTCGGCCCGCTCGACGCACCCGAGGATTTCGACCACAACGCCCGCAGCTTTCGCCGGGGCGGCTGGTGGGAATATGCCAAGGCAGAGGCCGAGGCGGTCCGCAACGGTGTCGGCCTGATCGACGCGACGGCCTTTACCAAACATGTGGTCAAGGGACCGGGCGCAACCGCCTTTCTGGACTGGTTCACCTGTAACAAGCTGCCGCGCGTGGGCCGCATCAACCTGACCTACGCGCTGACCGCGCATGGCACCACACGCACGGAATACACCATCGTGCGGCAGGCCGAGGATCAGTATTACCTCGTCTCTGCTGGCGCTTGGACGGAATATGATGCCGATTACCTGCGCAAGGCCGCTGAGGACAAGATGCCCGAGTTCGGTCATATCGAGATCCAGAACGTGACCACGCAATACGGTGTCTTTGCCATCGCAGGCCCGAAATCCCGCGATGTGCTGGCCGAGGTCATCAAGGATGCCGACCCGGCCACCGCGCTGTCGAACAAGCGGTTTCCATGGCTGTCTGCCAAGCGGATCGAACTGGGCATGTGCCCGGTGAATGCGATCCGCGTCGCCTATACCGGCGAGCTGGGCTGGGAGCTGCATCACCCGATGGAAATGCAGAACTACCTGTTTGATCTGCTGGAAAAGGCGGGCGAAAAGCACGGGATGAAGCTGGTTGGCGCGCGCGCGCAAAACTGGCTGCGGCAGGAAAAATCCTATCGCGCCTTCGGCAACGAGCTTGGCCGCGACGCCACCCCGCTGGAGGCCGATCTGCCGCGCTTTGTCGATCTGGACAAAGAGTTCCACGGTAAGGCCAAGCTGGAGGCGACGGGCGTGCGCTCCAAATGCTGCACGCTGTTGGTCGACGGGCCGGGCGATGCCGATCCGTGGGGCCACGAGGCGCTTTATATGGCTGATGGCACCCGCGTCGGGCGTCTGACATCAGGCGGCTATTCAGTGCATTTCGGTCAGTCGATCGCCATGGGTTATGTGCGCCCCGATCTGGCTGTCGAGGGGACAAAACTCAAGGTCAAGATGTTCGACACGCTCTGGGATGCGACCGTGACCTGCGATAGCCCCTATGATCCGAAAAACGAAACCATCCGCAAGGATGGATGAGAGATGGGGCAGGGGCGGCGATAATGCCGCCCTTGCCATTTAACGCTTCATAAAGCGCCCAAGCACATCGTCGAGCACCGAGCCGTCACCGTCTTGATCCAGCATCTGCATCAACGGGTTAAGGGCCGCGCCGTCGCCGCCCTTTTTGCCGCCACCCAGCAATCCGCTGACCATGCCCATCAGGCCACCACCCCCAGAGGCGGCACCCATCAGGCCGGATTTCATCCCATCAAGCGAACTGTCCGGCATGTTCTTTTGCATGCCGCCCTGTACCATCGCGGCCAAGGCTGGCAGGAACTGCGACACGGTTGAGCTGTCGACACCGGCGCGCGTGGCGGCCTCATTGGCCAGCCCATCGGCCTCTTCTTTGCCGCCGAGCAGGGTTTGCAGAAAGTCCATGCCCTGCGCCTGTCCCTCACCGCTGGCCGCGGCACTGGGATCGTCAAAGAGCTTCGCCTGACCTTCGCCGCGAAACGCCTCCAGCACGCCTTCGGCCCCGCCGTCTTGTGCGCGCTTTTTGGCGGCAGAGCCGATGGCCGGCGCCAGCATCTGCGTCAATTCCTGCGCTTTGCCCTCATCGAGCCCGAACTGTTGCGCCAATTGGGAAAGCCCCTGACCGCCCTGCGCCTGTTGTAGCAATTTCATAATCGACATGTTTTTTACCCTTTCTTACACCGACAAACGTCACAACACAGCAAGCATGAAAAACCTGCATGACATAAGGGGAATTTGCCTGAACTATTCCGGCACGGTTACCGGGCGCGGCGCTTGAGCCAGCTGTTCCATTGCGCCCGGCTGCCGCGAAAGGTGTTTATATCCACGCCGCCCGACACCCCCGGCACGATGCCGGTGCCGGTATATTGCCAAAAGCTCCATGTCTGTCCCGGATAGGTCTTGTCCAGCGTCTGCGCGGTGGATCGCAGCCAGAATTCATAGCCCTGCAAACGGTTTATGCCGGTCTCGCGGTAGAATTCCACCGTGGTGTAGATCACCGGGCGCTGTCCGTAATGACGCTCCAGCAGGTCGAGAAAGATCTTGGCCTGACGACGCACCTCTGTCCCGGACGGGCGGGTGGTGCAGGTGGGTGAAAACGGGTTCCATTCCAGATCCAGCACCGGCGGCAGGGCGCCCGCGCGACGTGGCACATTGCGCATGAACCACCGCGCCTGCACCTCTGGCGGGGTGCAGAAATAGTAGAAATGATAGGCCCCGCGCGGGATGCCCGCGCGTGCGGCCAGACGCCAGTTGCGGTCGAATTTTGGGTCA
>CBFHML010000136.1:0-8936 GCA_965656855.1 Roseovarius sp. | reverse complement strand
TTTCAGCGAATTGACGATCTGATCGAACGAATGGGCGCGATCACCAAACAGCTCAAATCCTACGCGCGGCAGGACGGGCACGAGTTTCAGCCCGTAAACATGGGCGATGCGATCAATTCAGCCCTTGCGATGATGGAGCCGCAACTGCGTCAGCGCAAGGTGGATATCACCCGCACCATGCCCGCAGAGCCGGTGTGGGTAATGGGCGACCGGGTGCGGATCGAACAGGTGATCATCAACCTGTTGCGCAATGCCATGGACGCGACGCAAACCGCCGAGGCGCCACAGATCGAGATGCTTCTGGCGCATGGCGACACGGCCGTGTTGACAGTGCGTGACAACGGGCACGGGATCGAGAATATCGAGAACCTGTTCGAGCCGTTCTACACCACCAAGCAGCCCGGTGACGGGGTTGGCTTGGGGCTTGCCATTTCCTCTGGTATCGTGAACGACCTTGGGGGGCGGCTGACGGCGCGCAATGCCGCCGCCGGGGGGGCTGTATTTGAAATGCAACTGCCCATATTGGCCGACACGACCCGTGCAGCGGAGTAAACGATCATGCCATCTGCCATGAAAATCGCCATCGTCGACGATGAAAAGGACATGCGCCAGTCGATCAGTCAGTGGCTGGCCCTGTCGGGCTATGACACAGAGGCGTTTCCAAGCGCCGAAGAGGCGCTGAAGGTTCTGGGGCCCGAGTATCCCGGTATCGTGGTGACGGATATCAAGATGCCCGGCATGGACGGGATGCAGTTTCTGAAAAAGCTGATGGGCACCGACAGTTCGCTGCCCGTGATCATGATTACCGGCCATGGCGACGTGCCCATGGCGGTCGAGGCGATGCGCATCGGGGCCTATGATTTTCTGGAAAAGCCGTTCAACCCCGACCGGATGAACGAACTGGCCAAGCGCGCCACGAATGCGCGCCGCATGGTGCTCGATAGCCGGGCGCTGCGCCGCGAGTTGTCCGATGGCGGGCAATTGATGAAAAAGCTCATTGGCGCGTCACCGGTGATGGAGCGGCTGAAAGAGGACATTCTCGATCTGGGGCAGGCCGATGGCCATGTGCTGATCGAGGGCGAGACTGGCACCGGCAAGACGCTGGTGGCCCATGCGCTGCACGCGGTCGGTGCGCGGGCGGGCAAGAAATTCGTGCTGGTCTCCTGCTCGGCGTTTGAAGAGGACGCGCTGATCAAGCGGCTTTTCGGCCCCGTGCAGCCAGAGGACAACCAGCTACCCGCGGTAGAAGAGGCGCGTGGCGGGACGCTTGTGCTCGAAGATGTGGAAACACTGCCTGATGCGGTGCAGGCGCGGCTTTTGACCTTTATCAACGACGAAGGCACCCCGCCCGAGACCCGGATCGTGGCGATCTCGAACCTTCAGGAACAGGACCGCACCTGCGAGGATGCGCTGCGCTCTGATCTGTTTTACCGTCTGGGCGCGCTGCGCATCACCGTGCCGCCGCTGCGCCAGCGGGGCGAGGATATTCTGACGCTGTTCACGCGGTTCTCTGATGCCTTTGCCGATGATTATGGCTGCGAGGCGCCGCAGGTCAGCGCGCAGGAGGCTGCACAGCTCTTGCAGGCGCCGTGGCCCGGCAATGTGCGCCAGCTTATCAACATCGCTGAACGTGCGGTCCTGCAATCGCGGCGCGGGTCTGGCACCATTGCCTCGCTGCTGATGTCGGATCATCAGGACATGCAGCCGGTGATGACGACCGAGGGCAAGCCGCTCAAGGAATATGTCGAGGCGTTCGAGAGGATGCTGATCGACAACACGATGCGGCGGCACAAGGGCTCTATTTCCGGTGTGATGGATGAGCTTTGCTTGCCGCGCCGCACCCTCAACGAAAAAATGGCCAAATACGGGCTTCAGCGGTCCGATTATATTTAAGGTCGGAACGGAACCGTAGGGTCGGCGTTATCCTCTTTTTGACGGAGGGGCGACATGACCCAGACGGTGATCGTCACAGGTGCGGGATCGGGAATCGGCGCTGCCACAGCGCGGCGATTTGCGCGTGATGGATGGAACGTGGTCCTGAACGGACGAACCAAGGCCAAGCTGGAAGATGTCGCAGAATGTCTGCCATCGGATCGCACCTGCATTTGCGCGGGTGACGTGTCGGATGCCTCGGATGTGGCGCGGCTTGTTGCGGACACGGTCACGGCCTTTGGTGGGCTGACCTGTCTGGTCAACAACGCCGGTGTCGCCGAGGGTGGCGCACCGGACGACACCAGCGTTGATGCGTTTCAAGAGACGATGGATATCAACGTCACGGGCATCTACAACATGGTGACGGCGGTGTTGCCGTATCTCAAGGAACAGGATGGCGCGTCCATCGTGAATGTCTCGTCGGTTTCGGGGATTGGCGCCGACTGGGAGAAATTCGCCTACAACACGTCAAAAGGCGCGGTGACCAATATGACCCGTTCCATGGCGCTGGATCTGGCACCCGGTATCCGGGTAAACGCGGTGGCGCCCTCTTTGACCTTTACCAACATGACCGCCGGCGTGAAGGATGACGAGGATAAGATGGCTCTTTTTCGCACGCGCATTCCCATGCAGCGGGGCGCGGAACCCGAGGAAGTGGCCAGCGTGATCGCCTTTCTGGCCGGTCCGGATGCGGGTTTTGTGAATGGGGCGATCCTGCCGGTCGATGGCGGGTTGTCGGCCTCGAACGGGCAGCCCAATTTTGCATCCCGGCCATAGTCAAACCGGGCCAGCCCGCGGCGATTCATACATTTGCCATTGTCTTTGACCATGCTATGCCGGTATCACTGACATACAGGCGCAAGTTGCGCCTTGAGAGTTTCGCTGTTCCGCACCGTCAAACGGTTGCCGGAACAACCGATTGGGCCCCACAAGGCCACGAGACG
The DNA here is from genome assembly GCA_965656855.1 of Roseovarius sp. Taxonomy (GTDB): domain Bacteria; phylum Pseudomonadota; class Alphaproteobacteria; order Rhodobacterales; family Rhodobacteraceae; genus Roseovarius. The sequence continues at coordinate 6,060 of CBFHML010000136.1, read as the reverse complement.
CCGGCACCCGTCCCTTGGGGACGATGATGCGGCACATGCATGGGGACAGGGCAGATTGCCCGCGTCCCGGAGAAGAACCGCGATGACGCGCGAGAGGCGACAGACACATGTTCACCCGACAGAGACACACTCTGCACGGGCCCTTGTTGCGTCCGATATCGCTTTGACAAGACAGGCCCGCACTGCTTCGGCCCCGCCAGGGAACCGGGTGTTGCGCCCCTGCAATGGAACTACATGGCTAAGAAAATGCTTATCGACGCCACCCACGCGGAAGAGACCCGCGTCGTGGTGGTTGATGGAAACAAGGTCGAGGAATTCGATTTTGAATCCGAAAACAAGCGCCAGCTCGCTGGCAACATCTATCTTGCAAAAGTAACTCGGGTCGAGCCGTCGCTTCAGGCGGCTTTTGTCGATTACGGCGGAAACCGTCATGGGTTCCTTGCCTTCTCGGAGATCCACCCGGATTACTATCAGATCCCCGTCGCCGACCGTGAGGCGCTGCTCGAAGAAGAGCGCGCCTATGCAGAGGCGCAGCGCGCCCGCGACGAGGAAGACGAAAAGCCCAAGCGCCGCTCGCGGTCACGCTCTCGTGCCCGGCCAGCCAAAACCGAGGCCGACGATGCGGTGACAAGCACCGATATCTCGGGGATGGAAACCATCGACCTCGATGGTGAGGCCGACAGCGACACGACCGCCAGCAGCGACGAAGGTTTGTCGCCGATGGAAACCGTCGCCGAAACGCCGGTCCAAGAGCCTGAGGACAGCGCGTCCGAGACTGTGGACACGCCTGAAGACGGCAATGGGGACGAGACGGCTGATTACGAAGAGACAAAGCGCTCCAACGCGGCCGCCAAGGACGAAACCATCGAATCCGTGGCCGATGACGACGATCACGAAGATTTCCGCCCGGTGCGCAAGCCGCGCCCGCGTCGCTACAAGATCCAAGAAGTCATCAAGGTCCGCCAGATCCTGTTGGTGCAGGTCGTCAAGGAAGAGCGCGGCAACAAGGGCGCCGCTCTTACCACGTATCTTTCGCTGGCCGGTCGGTACTGTGTGCTCATGCCCAACACCGCGCGCGGTGGCGGCATCAGCCGCAAGATCACCAACGCGGTCGACCGCAAGAAGCTCAAGGAAATCGCGGGCGAGCTGAACGTGCCGCAGGGCGCTGGCCTTATTGTCCGCACGGCTGGTGCCAAGCGCACCAAATCAGAGATCAAGCGCGACTATGAATATCTTCAGCGCATGTGGGAGCAGATCCGCGAACTGACGCTGAAATCCACAGCACCCGCCAAGATCTATGAAGAGGGCGATCTGATCAAACGGTCGATCCGCGATCTCTATAACCGTGAGATCGACGAGGTCTGGGTCGAGGGCGAGCGCGGCTACCGCATCGCCAAGGACTTCATGAAGATGATCATGCCGTCCCACGCCAAGAACGTGAAACATTACCTTGATCCGATGCCGCTCTTTGCGCGCTATCAGGTGGAAAGCTATCTCAGCTCCATGTTCAACCCGGTGGTGCAGCTGCGCTCGGGTGGGTATATCGTGATCGGCGTCACAGAGGCGCTTGTCGCTATCGACGTGAACTCGGGCCGCGCCACCAAAGAAGGCTCGATCGAGGACACCGCGACCAAGACCAACCTTGAGGCCGCCGAAGAGGTGGCCCGTCAACTGCGTCTGCGTGACCTCGCCGGTCTGATCGTCATCGACTTTATCGACATGGACGAGCGCAAGAACAACGCCGCCGTCGAAAAGCGGATGAAGGACAAGCTCAAGACCGATCGCGCGCGCATTCAGGTGGGCCGCATCTCGGGTTTTGGCCTGATGGAGATGAGCCGCCAGCGCCTGCGTCCCGGCATGATCGAGGCCACGACACAGCCATGCCCGGCCTGTCATGGCACCGGTCTGATCCGCTCTGACGACAACCTCGCGCTGTCGATCCTGCGCCAGATCGAGGAAGAGGGCGTGCGCCGCCGCTCTCGTGAGGTGCTGGTCCGCTGCCCGGTCGGCATCGCCAACTTCCTGATGAACCAAAAGCGCGAGCATGTGGCCAACATCGAAGCCCGCTATGGCATGTCGGTGCGGATCGAGGGCGACCCGTCGCTGATCTCGCCCGATTTCACGATAGAGAAGTTCAAGACCGCGACGCGCGCCGTGCCGCAGGTCTCGGATACGTTCGTGTCTGTCGACAGCTCGCTGATGAATGACATCGACAGCGCCGCCGACGAGGACGAGGACGACGTTGTCGCCGCAGAGGCACCTGCCGCGCCCGAGTCTGCGCCTGCACATGTGCAGGGTGAAACGGATGAGGATGGCAAGCCGAAGAAAAAGCGCCGTCGTCGGCGTCGCCGGTCCAAATCGCGGAACGGCAACGGGGATGAGGCGCAAAATGGTGAGGCGCGCACCGACGGGGCCGAGGCCGACCAGAGCGGCGCCGAACACGCAGAGCCCGCACAGGCCGACGCCCCTGCGATTGCCGAAACCGGTGCTGACGCTGCTGCGCCCGAGGCAGAGCCTGCGGAGGCTGAAAAGCCCAAGCGCAAGACCGTGTCTCGTGCTCGCAAGCCCAAGGCCGCTGCGGCCCCTGCCGTGACTGAGGCTGCCCCCGCAGACGCGCAGGCAGAGACCGCCCCGGCAGAGGCCGAGGCAACCGAAGAGCCCAAGCCCAAGCGCAAGGCCCCCGCACGTCGTTCGCGCGCCAAAAAGCCCGCGCCCGAGGCCGAACCACAGGCAGAGCCCGCGCCCGAACCTCAGGCAGAGCCCGCGGCTACACCTGCGCCAGAGCCCGCGCCTGCTGCTGCGGCGGCAGAGCCCGAAGCAAAGCCTGAGCCCGCGCCGGAACCAGAGCCCGCGCCAAAGCCACGACGGTCCAGAAAGACGGCGCCGGAACCCGCGGTTGCGGAGGCGTCAGAGGCCAAGGACGAACCCAAGGACGAAAAGCCGAAACGCAAAGGCTGGTGGTCGCTGGGACGCTGAAAAGACAAAACGCCGGGGTTTTCCCCGGCGTTTTTGTTTTTGGTGCAAGCGCAGGGAGGGCCGGTTGACCTAACCCTTTTGCACCCGAAAGAGCAGGACGCCGTCCTGATCCGTCATATCCACCAAAACATGCCCCGCCTCTGTGCAGAAATGCGGCACATCCACCACCGCCGCCGGATCATCGGCGCGCAGCATGATTTCGCCCCCCGCTGCCAGCGGTTTCATCCGCTTGCGCAGTTTCAGCACGGGCAGGGGGCATAGCAGGCCCACCGCGTCTATGGTCTCTATCTCGCTCATATGGCTGAGGTAATTCACCTGTTACAGCCTGTCCACAGAGATGTGACGCAAAGGTGCAGTGACGCGCCCGTCGAATCCGACTAAACGCGTCTTATGTTCGGAATAGAAATCATCGACGCCACCCTGTTGCCCGCCATGCTGGTCGCCCTGCTTGGCGGCATCCTGTCGTTTCTGTCGCCCTGCGTGCTGCCCATCGTGCCGCCCTATCTAGCCTATATGAGCGGCGTCACCGTGACCGAGCTGAGCGAAAAGGGCAGTACAAAGAACAAGGCGATCATGCCTGCGATTTTCTTTGTGTTGGGCCTGTCGACTGTGTTTCTTTTACTGGGCTTTGCCGCCTCGACGGCGGGGCGGGCATTGTTGGCGTATCAAAGCTATTTCAACACCTTGGCGGGCGTCATTGTGATGATCTTTGGCGCGCATTTCGTCGGGGTTTACCGCATCTCCATCCTTGACCGAGAGGCACGGATCGATGTGGGGGATCGCGGCGGGTCTTCTTTCGGGGCCTATGTTCTGGGGCTTGCCTTTGCCTTTGGCTGGACGCCTTGCATCGGCCCGCAACTGGGCGCGATCCTGTCGCTGGCCGCGTCCGAGGCCTCTGTGGCGAGAGGCACGCTCTTGCTGGGGGTCTATGCGGCGGGGCTTGGCATTCCGTTTCTGCTGTTTGCGATCTTCCTGCCGCGCCTCACAGGGCTGATGGCGTGGATGAAGCGGCACATGGAACGGATCGAGCGGGTCATGGGCCTGCTTTTGTGGACCATCGGCCTCTTGATGCTCACGGGCGGGTTCTCGGCCTTTTCCTATTGGCTGCTTGAAAACTTCCCCGCGCTTGCCGCGTTTGGCTAGGGCGCCAGAGCGCGCGTAAACCACCTGACATGTGTTTGGTCTTACTCTTGCCAGAATGCTTGGGTATGATCATCCGACAAGAGGTCAGGTATGAGCAGCCAGCCCAGTTCCAGTGTTCGCCGCAGGCGGGTTTTTTATGTGCCCGGGTATGATCCTATTCATCCCCGCCGGTATCGTGAGCTTTACCGAAAAGAGGGCAGGGAACAGGCGGGTATTTCCGGCTATGCCCTTGACCTAAAGCCGAAAACCTCAAAGGGGCATTACGGCTGGCAGGTTGAGACATTGATCTACGGTGAGACCGTCAAAACCGACGTCGACGTGCTTGTGTGGTCCGATATCGTGCGCGACAGCATGGAAACAGGCATCCCCGGCACCTACTTGCAACTTCTGCGCACGGCGTGGGCCTATATCGGGTCTGGCGCGCTTTTCCGGCTGATGCGACTGCGCAAGGGGCCGGTGATTGCGGCGCTTTACCCTGTTGGGTTCTTGCTGGTGCAGCTTGGCGTCGCGCTTTTGATTGCATGGGGCTTGGGCCGCGCGCTGGCGCTGCTGCATCCTTGGGCGGCTTGGGCCGGATTGTTGAGCGTGCCCTTCGTGCTGGAATGGTTCCGCCGCAAGGATAACAGGTTTTTCGCCTATTACCTCATGCATGATTACGCCTATTCGGCGCGCTATATGGGTGCCAACCCGCCCGATCTTGAGGCTCGCATGGCGGCGTTCGCGGACGAGATCGCCAAGGCGCTGCACAGCGATGTGGACGAGGTGCTGATCGTCGGCCACTCGTCAGGTGCGCATTTGTCGGTGTCGATCCTCGCTGATCTGATCCGCGCGGGCAGGGTGTCCGCACAGGGGCCTGTCCTGTCCTTTTTGTCGCTGGGGCAGGTGGTGCCGATGGTGTCCTTTCTGCCCAAGGCGATGCGATTGCGCGCGGATCTGGCCTATCTCAGCGCGCGAGACGAGGTCACATGGGTGGACGTGACCGCGCCGGGCGATGGCTGTGCCTTTGCGCTGTGTGATCCGGTCGCGGTGACGGGTGTGGCCCCAAAGGACAAGCGCTGGCCGCTGGTCATATCCGCGGCCTTTACGCAGACGCTTAGCCCCGAGCGGTGGAAAGCGCTGCGCTGGCGCTTTTTCCGGGTGCATTTCCAGTATCTCTGCGCCTTTGACCGGCCCGGCGATTACGATTACTTTCAGATCACCGGCGGGCCGCAAACGCTGGCCACCCGCTATGCCGGTCGCGCGCCATCGCCCAGCCGGATCGAAAAGCCGGTGTCGAAATTCACGGATATGGCGGCATGACACTGCCGCCAAAACCAGCCTCCCGTCCGGGTCGTGTCTCGCTCTGGCGGTATATGCGACTGTTTCGGCAGGATATTCTGTCGGCGCAGCCCGCACGACTTTACCGGGCATGGATGGCGGAGTTTCGCACGCCGTTCTTTCGCTCTTATCTATGCAATCAGCCGGATCTGGTGGATCTGGTGCTGCGCGACCGGCCCGATGATTTCCCCAAATCCGACCGCATCCGCGAGGGACTGACCCCGCTTTTGGGCAATTCGGTGTTCGTGACAAATGGCGACACGTGGAAGCGGCAGCGGCGCATCATCGACCCGGCGTTTGAGGGCGGGCGGCTGCGCGATACGTTCCCGGCCATGCTGCGCGCGGGGCAGGGGGCGGTGGCGCGGCTCGCCGATCACGCCACCGGTGCGCCGGTCGAGATAGAGGCGCAGACCAGCCATGTGGCCGCAGACGTGATCTTTCGCACGTTGTTCTCATTGCCTATCGAGGATGATCTGGCCACCCGCGTCTTTGCAGAGTTTCGCGCCCATCAACGCACCCAGCCTGTGGTTAATATCGGGGCCTTTTTGCCCTTGCCCCGTTGGATGCCCCGGTTGCACAGCCGTGCCACGCGCGACACGGCGGCGCGGATCCGCGCGCTGATCA